>NZ_JBYIRN010000025.1:0-96689 GCF_057708145.1 Micromonospora sp. bgisy143 | reverse complement strand
CCCATCCCCCCCCCCCCGCCCCGGTGGAGCGAACTGTCGACTCAGGCGTCGGCCGAGTCCCCGGTCAGGTTCTTCACCAGGTTCGGGTCGACCGGAACGCCCGGGCCCATCGTGGTGGTGAGGATGACCTTGCGGAGGTACTTGCCCTTGGCCGCGGACGGCTTGGCCCGCAGCACCTCGTCGAGCACCGCGGCGTAGTTGTCCACCAGCTGGTTCTCCGAGAAGGAGGCCTTGCCGATGATCAGGTGCAGGTTGGAGTGCTTGTCCACCCGGAAGGTGATCTTGCCGCCCTTGATGTCCTGCACCGCCTTGGTGACGTCCATGGTCACCGTGCCGGTCTTCGGGTTCGGCATGAGACCGCGCGGGCCCAGGATCCGCGCGATCCGGCCGATCTTGGCCATCTGGTCCGGCGTGGCGATCGCCGCGTCGAAGTCGAGCCAACCACCCTGGATCCGGGCGACCAGCTCGTCGGTGCCCACCTCGTCCGCACCCGCCGCGGCGGCCTCTTCGGCCTTCGCGCCGCTGGCGAAGACGATCACGCGGGCGGTCTTACCGGTGCCGTGCGGCAGGTTGACCGTGCCGCGAACCATCTGGTCCGCCTTGCGGGGGTCGACGCCGAGGCGCATGGCGACCTCGACCGTGGCGTCGAACTTGACGTTGGTGGTCTCCTTGGCCAGCTTCACGGCCTCGGCGGGGGTGTAGAGCTTCGACCGGTCGATGACGTCGGCGGCCTTGCGGTAGCTCTTGCTGCGCTGCATTGCTGATTACTCCTGTGGTCTCTGGCGGGCCGCTCGGCGCGAGCCCTCCCACGATCGGGTCGTCGGCGGGAGCCGGACGTCAGTCGTTGACGGTGATGCCCATCGACCGGGCGGTGCCGGCGATGATCCGCTCGGCGTGGTCCAGGTCGTTGGCGTTGAGGTCGGCCATCTTCTTCTCGGCGATCTCACGGAGCTGACCGCGGCTGACCGAGCCGACCTTGGTCGCCTGCGGAACGCCCGAACCCTTCTGGATACCGGCGGCCTTGAGCAGCAGCCGGGCGGCGGGCGGGGTCTTCAGCACGAAGGTGAAGGACCGGTCCTCGTACACGCTGATCTCGGCGGGGACGATGTCGCCCCGCTGGGACTCGGTCTGCGCGTTGTAGGACTTGCAGAACTCCATGATGTTCACGCCGTGCTGACCGAGCGCGGGGCCGACCGGCGGCGCCGGCGTGGCCTGGCCCGCCGGCAGCTGAAGCGTGAACGTCTTGACGAGCTTCTTCTTCGGAGGCATGTCACTTCCTGGGGCTTGGAGCTGGGAAAATGCGGCCGTCGCCGCCGTGGCGGGGCGCGCACGGTCAGCGCGGTGCGACAGCGGCGACGTTCAAGAGTAGCGCAGGCCGCAGCCCGCTCGTCCGCCGAGGTCGAGCGGGAGGGCGTACGCCGACGTCGGCGGCGGACCGGGCCCGCCGCCGACGACCGGTCAGATCTTGGCGACCTGGTTGAAGTTGAGCTCCACCGGGGTCTCCCGGCCGAAGATCGACACCAGCACCTTGAGCTTCTGCTGGTCGGCGTTGATCTCACTGATCGTGGCCGGCAGCGAGGCGAACGCGCCGTCGGTGACGGTGACCGAGTCACCGACCTCGAAGTCGAGGACCTTGATCTCCGGCTTCGCCTTCTTCTGCTCGGTCTCGACGGCCGGCGCCAGCCACTTCAGCACCTCGTCGAGCGACAGCGGCGCGGGCCGGTCGGCCCGGTCGGTCGCGCCGACGAAGCCGGTCACCCCGGGGGTGTTGCGGACACACGAGTAGGACTCGGCGGTCAGCTCCATCCGGACCAGGATGTAACCGGGGAAGACCTTGGCCTGGACCTGCGAACGCTTACCGTTCTTGACCTCGACCTCTTCCCGGGTCGGCACCTCGACCTGGTAGATGAAGTCCTCCATGTCGAGGCTCGTGATCCGGGTCTCGAGGTTGGTCTTCACCTTGTTCTCGTAGCCGGCGTACGAGTGCACCACGTACCAGTCACCCGGCGCGTAACGCAGCTTCTGCCGCAACTCGGCGACCGGGTCGTAATCCTCGTCCGGCGCAGGCTCGGTGGTGGGGAACTCCGGCTCGCTGGCGGCCTCAACCGACTCGTCACCAGCCGCCGTCGCGACCGTGGACTGCTCGTCCACTTCTCCGGCGGTCTCGTCGTACTCAGGCACGCTCGCTCACTTCCGTCACTATCGGCTGGAGACAGCCGGTCAGTCCGAGTTGCCGAAGACGAACAACACGGCCTTGGCGAAGCCGTAGTCCAGCAGACCCACGATCGTCAGCATCACCGCGACGAACGTGACCACCACGGCGGTGTACGTCAGCAACTCCTTGCGGGTCGGCCAGATGACCTTACGCAGTTCGGCAACGACCTCGCGGAAAAACCGGGCGATGCGGCCGAACACGCCCACCCGACCGGTTTCCGACCTCGTGGTCGGCCGGCTGTCCGCCGACTCCGCCCGAGCGCGGGCCCGCGTCGCGGTGCCGCCCCGGGAGACCGGCTCGTCCGCGCCGGTGGCGTCGTCGTCGGCTACGTCGTCGACGATCTCGTCGTCGAGACGATCGTCGCCGGCGTCCTCGCCGCGCCGCTTGTTGTCGGCCACTTCGCCCTCCGTCGCGGAATCTCGGGTCGCACGCCGGGCGGCGTACGCGGCGCTGGTCACGCCGGCCGGACCCAACCGTCCCGCGACGGGCCGCGGCCGGTGGTCCGACCGGGGGCCCGATTGCCTCGGAACCACCCCGCCGACGCCACCACCACGGGCCGGACGCCGCCTTGTCGGCGGCGCGACCCACGGGAACGGTCAGGCCTGAGGCGCAGGGGTGACAGGACTTGAACCTGCAGCCTGCGGTTTTGGAGACCGCTGCTCTGCCAATTGAGCTACACCCCTGTGCGGCAACACTCGCCCCACGCGGTCACAGACGACCGAGCAGGGGTCACTTGCCCCACGGCGGACCAGTGTACGGGTAGGCGCCCGACTTTCCCAACCGGTCTCCCCGCCACGCGTGGCGAAGCCGATCCAGCGCGCCCTCCGACCGGATCTCTACCTGCCGCGCGGCCTCGGTCCTGGGCGCCGCATGACTTCGGCTCAGCATGCCGTGCGGCCTCGGTTCAGCGGGTCGTGCGGGCGTCGGTCCGTGCGTGCCGTGCCCGCGCGGCCGTTCGTGCGTGCCGTGCCCGCGCGGCCGTTCGTGCGTGCCGTGCCCGCGCGGCCGTTCGTGCGTGCCGTGCCCGCGCGGCCGTTCGTGCGTGCCGTGCCCGCGCGGTCGTTCGTGCGTGCCGTGCCCGTTTGGCCGTTCGTGCGTGCCGTGCCCGCGCGGTCGCGGTCTCAGCGGGTCGTGCGGATGACCGCGCGCGCCTGCGACAGCACCTTGTCGCCCAGGCAGGTCGCGGTCACGTCGAGCCGGGTGAGGCCGTTCTCGGTCACCTCGCGGACCCGCGCGGTCACCTCGACCTCGGTCCCCTGGTCGTCGTCGGGGACGACCACGGGCCGGGTGAACCGGACGCCGTACTCGACCACCGCGTCGGGCGCGCCGGCCCACTCGGTGACCGCCCGGCCGACCAGCGCCATCGTGAACATGCCGTGTGCGATGACCCCGGGCAGTCCCACCTTCGTGGCGACCCGGTCGCTCCAGTGGATCGGGTTGAAGTCACCCGAGGCGCCGGCGTAGCGGATCAGGTCCGCCCGGGTGACCCGGAACGTCTTGGCTGGCAGTTCCATCTCAGGCCTCTCCACGGATGACGTACCGGGCCCAGACGGCGACCACCGGCTCCCCGGCGACGGTGCTCACGTCCGTACGGGTGGTCAGCAGGCCGTGCCCACCCCGGTTGGTGACCTCTTCGATGGTGTTGATGCAGACCAGCTCGTCGCCCGCGACCACCGGCCGGGTGTACGCGAACCGCTGGTCGCCGTGGACGAGACGGCTGTAGTCGACGCCCAGGTCCGGGTCCTCGATGATCTGGGCGGTCGCGGCCATGGTGACGATCACCGGAAAGGTCGGCGGGGCGACCACGTCCGGGTGGCCCAGGGCCTGCGCCGCGACCGGGTCGTGGTGAGCCGGGTCGGTGGCGCCGATGGCCGTGGCGAACTCACGGATCTTTTCTCGGCCCACCTGGTAGGGGGCGGTCGGCGGATACGTCCTGCCGACGAAGGAAGGGTCCAGGGACATGCCGCGAACCTACACGGAAAGCACAACCGCCGATCTGGTCGGCAGGCTGCGGCGGTGCCGCGCCCGACCGGTCAGATCGGCGGTTGGAAAGGCTTCGACGACGGCCGGGTGTGCCGGCCGGCGATCAGCGGGTCTCGCGGTGAACCGTGTGCCGGCCGTCGCGCGGGCAGAACTTCTTCAGCTCGATGCGGTCGGGGTCGTTCCGGCGGTTCTTGCGCGTGATGTAGTTGCGCTCCTTGCACTCCACACACGCCAAAGTGATCTTCGGCCGGACATCGGTAGCCTTCGCCACGGCGGAGTGCCTTCCTCGCTAACGGAAACAACTACGACGCGTCAGCCTAGACGCTGACTGCGCGGACATGCAAAGTGGGCGCCAGTGGCGCCCATCTCAACGACCACCGGGAACCAGCCCGGAAGACGAGAGTAGCGGTGGCCGGACTTGAACCGGCGACACAGCGATTATGAGCCGCTTGCTCTGCCATCTGAGCTACACCGCCGCGGTGGGTCCAGCTGAACCCTCGAGCCCCCTTACGGAATCGAACCGTAGACCTTCTCCTTACCATGGAGACGCTCTGCCGACTGAGCTAAGGGGGCCTGCGCGATCTCCCCGTGGGGCGCGCAGAAGTAGAATACACGGCAGGGGTCGGCAGGTGAAATCGGATCCCCGGTGGCCGGATCTGCCCAGGTCAGGGCACCACACGCAGGCGTGGAAGCTCGCCGCCGGAGATCGTCTCCGGGTCCACCTGAGCGCCGAACCAGGCGGCCAGTCGCTCGTACGGCAGCGGCCGGCTGAACAGGAAGCCCTGACCGATCTCGCACCCGATGTCCTGAAGAAGCTCCAGGGTCAGTTCGCTCTCCACCCCCTCGGCGACCACGGCCAGGCCGAACTGCTGGGAGAGCGTCACCACCGCGTTCACGATCGCCAGGTCTCCCGGGTCGGTGGCCATGCCCTGCACGAACGAGCGGTCCACCTTCACCTCGTGGACCGGCAACCGGCGCAGGTGGGCCAGCGAGGAGTCGCCGGTGCCGAAGTCGTCCACCGACAGCCGGACGCCGAGGTCGCGGAGCCGGCGCAGGGTCGGGATGGGCCGGTCCGTACCGTCCAGCACGCCCGACTCGGTGATCTCCAGGGTGAGCCGCTGCGCCGGCACCCCGTACTCGGTCAGCAGCTCCTGCACGCGGTCCGGGAAGTGCTGGTCGGTGAGCGTGCGGGCGGCGAGGTTCACGGCGATCGGCAGCGGCTGGTCGGCCTCCGCCCAGTCCCGGCTGCGCCGCAGCCCCTCGCGGAGCACCACCTCGGTGAGCCGGCTCAACTGGCCGGTGTGCGCGGCCACCGCCACGAAGTCCTCGGGAGCCACGGTGCCGTGCGTCGGATGCTCCCAGCGGGCCAGACACTCGACACCGACCAGACGCCGGTCCCGCAAGGTCACCTTGGGCTGGAAGTAGACCTCCAGCTCACCCTGGTCCAACGCCTGGCGCAGGTCACCGGCGAGACCCAACCGGCGCAACGACCGGGACTCCAGGCCCGGGTTGAACAACTGCACGCTGCCCGGAACCGACTTGGCGGCGTTCGCCGCCAAGTCGACCCGCAGCAGCAGGGTCGCGGCATCGCTGCCATGATCCGGGTGTACGGCCACCCCGACGGCGGTGTTCACGTCGAGGGTGAGCGCGTCGAAGACCATCTCGTCCCGGATCTGGTCGCGCAACTGTTCGGCCAGTTCGAGCGCCGCATCGGCGCTCTCCAACCGGAGGGTCACCAGGAACTCGTCCCCGCCGACGCGACCCACCAGCGCCGACGACGGCGCACTCGCCCGCAACCGGTTGGCGACCTCGACGAGCACCTTGTCCCCGGCGGCGTGGCCGAGGGACTCGTTGACCTGCTGCAACCCGTCGACGTCGAACAGCAGCAGGGCCACCACCTCGTCCGGCGCGCCGATCTTGACCGACTCGTCCAGGGCCGCGGTGATGCGCCGCCGGTTGGGCAGCCGGGTCAGCGTGTCGTGGTACGCGTCGTGCCGCAGACGGTCGACAAGTCGCGAATTTTCCAGCGCCACGGCGGCGTGCGCGGCCACCGTCTCGAAGATGGGGATGTCACCGGGGGCGAAGTGCCCGATGTCGCTGAGCCGGTTCGCCACCTCCAGGGTGCCGATCACGGCCTGCCCGGATCGCAGCGGCACGACGATCACGTCTTTGATCTCGCTGACGCTGACCTCGCGGCGTAGCTCGTCCTCGTCACCCAGCAGACGTCCCATCGAGAGGGTCTTCGCCAGGTCCCGCGCCCGTTCCCGGAGGATCGACGGCGTCGGGGCGACGTCGAGCAGCCCCGGTGTGTCGACCCGGGCTGTCAACAGCACCTCCGGATGCCGCCCCTGGGCGGGGAGCCACAGGGTCGCGGACTCCGCCTGCATGAGAGCACGGACCCGGTCGAGCAGGACGTCGGCCAGCGCGGCGTCGGCGCCGTTCGTGGTGATCAGCCGGGCCAGGTCGTACATCCCGGTCAGGGTGCGGTGCTGCCGGAAGAACTGGGCGTACGACCGGTAGACCAGGGCGAGCGCGGCGAACAGGGCTGCCAACAGCAACGCCGACCACCAGGTCTTGCGCAACGCGATCAGCACGAGGAGACCGACGGACGCGTTGATCGAGGTGGTGAGGAACACCGACGGCGTCGTCCGCAGCGCCTCCCGCCCGGCCTGCCAGCCCTGCAGGAGGACGTGTACGCCGACCACCGAGACGAGGCTGAACAGGGTGATGGCGTTGACGGCGAGGAAGAGACTGATCCACGTCCCGGGACCCACGTCGTGCAGCGGAGGCAGGCGCAGGAGGAGCAGGCCGGCCAGCGAGGTGGCGGCTGCGGCCCGCGCGACGTTGAACCAGAACTTGGCCGGGGGGAAGCGCTGCCTGGCGCTGTAGACCAACGAGGCGAGCGTGTAGATCAGGACGACCGTCAACGGGGGCAGGAAGAACAGCGCCACCACGAGGGGAATCTCCGTGAGCGTCACGCCCACGGACTGCCGCCGGACGACGAAGTTGAGGACCGGAATGCTGATCCCGGCCATCGCCAGGAAGATCAGGAACGCCAGTCCCCAGTTCCCGTAGGGACGGTCCGAGATGACGCTGATCGCGGTGCACGAGAGGATCGCGAACAGCGCCATGGGACCAGTGATGAGCCAAGCGCGGTCCGTGGACTTACGCCGTTGGTCACGCTTGGCCATGCCGCTCCCTCTGTAAGACGCCGCCCGCCCGGGCTGCCCTCACGGGCTACGCCCTGAGTCACCGCGCGGTGGCCACACCCCACAAGACGTCGCCTTGGCCCGCACCCCAGATGACGTCGGCCATTTGGGCGTAGCCCGCGTGTGCGAAAGCGTCGGTGCCGATCAGTCCACCGAGGACAGCGGCGAGCACGAGGAGCGAGCCGAGTGACCGGCCCAGCCTTCGACCAGACATGTTGGCTCCTGTCGGGGAAGTGTCACAGGGATGGTGGAGGTTCCACGATCGTGCCACACGCAAGGTACGCAGGAAAGCGGTGATGTCCGTACCCGTACGAGCGTTGACGAGGTCGCGCCCTTCGGCCCCCCGCGCCTCCACGAGCCGGGCCAGATCAGGGCCCCTTCCTGCGACATCAGCGCTTCACCCAGCGCTTGATGCGACCTACAGCACAATTCACCCAGGCACTCCGGAGGGGGCTGCCGTCCAATCCCGTCCAGTCACTCTCCGTGACGAATGTGATGGCCTGGAAGCGCACCGACGCGGCCCAGACATCGACCACCATACCTCCTTGTCGCAAAGACACAAGAAGGCGGGCCCGACCGATTCGCCCTCCTTCTACCGCCGCCGCTTACCGCCCCTGGTCGAGCGGGCGGTTGACGTACCCACCACCCGGACGACCCCTGCCGTGATAACCGCACCTGGCGCCGGGCGGGTGCATATCGAGGCGACAACCCCGGCGTGGTGATCGACCATGTACCGATGCTCAGCAGACATCCGCTAGCCCAACTCCAAGATGTGGCCGCCCTGTGGAGCGTCGGATCGAGCACGGCGGCCGATGTCGTCGCCGCCGCCTGCGACGGCCTCTTGGCAGGCGTGGACACCCCGACTCTCCGGATCCTCGCCGGCATCTCCACGCCGAAGGGCCGAGAGAACGACGAGGTGCGGCTCTGGCTCGAAGGAGCCCTGGCCGAACTCTCGCTCACCTACTATCCGGAGGGCAGCAGAGAAGGCGAAGAGGAGGCCCTACGCGTCATGGCCCGCCGGCTACTCGCGGGGGCCATCACACCTCCCGACCTCACGTCCTGGGCCTACCGGTTCGTCACCTGGGACGGCACTCCCCTGGGAGCCGAGCTGATCGCCCTCGACAACGCCTACGTCTACGTGGACGCGGTCCACGACGGGCACGAGTACACCAGCACTGAGTCCACAGACCTCGACGCGGACGTCATCGCCGAGGCACGGCGCCTGGTCGGCGACGACACGACCGATTGACTCAAGCGAGACAAACGACAACGGCCCCCGATCAGCATCTCTGCTGGTCAGGGGCCGTGTCTGCACCTGGTGGCGGGTAGAGGATTCGAACCTCTGTAGCTTTCGCGACGGATTTACAGGGCGTCCGCGATCTTGACCGCCTCAGCGCCTAGGACTTGCTGTTTACTAGCCTCCAGCCGGCTTCACCCAGTCCGCCGCCCACCATCTGCCCACGCCCCTTGAAGGCCGCGGGACTATCGCGCATCAATGATCCGAAGCACGTCCTTCGCAGCGAAGACGCGAGCATAGCGCCGCCCTGTCCGCTCTTGCAGGATGCCTAGGCCCTCCAGTCGACGGATGGCAGTGTTTACAGCTGGATAAGAGACGCTGTACATCTGGGAGGCAGTCGTGGGCGTGATCATCGGGTAGCCGATGAGATCCTCCACGATCCGGGCAGCCACCCCGCGCACGTTAGCCTCTTGAAGTCGGGCAAGCGCATGCTCCTTCCAGTCAAGGAGCGTATCGATGCGCTCCACTGCTAGGACAGCCTGCGCTCGCACAGCCTCCGAGAAGAACCTTATCCACTGATCGAACCTGCCCGTCATGCTGATCTGGAGGAGGTGGTCCTGATACTCCCGCCTCCGCACCTCAAGCCAGGGCGAGAGATTCAGAACGGGCACTCGCAGCTCACCCGCCGTCGCCAACTGGAGTACGCAGACCAAGCGCCCAAGACGCCCATTTCCGTCGTTAAATGGATGCAATGTCTCGAACTGGTAATGCCCCAGCGCCATCTTGGCGATCAGCGGAAGGTCATCCTTGGCGTTGATCCAGTTCTCCCACGCCTCAAAACCCGCCTTCAACTGGTCCCCTGGCGGTGGAGGCACGAAACGAGCTTCCGTGACTCGGCCTGCGCTGAGTCCGATGAAGACCTGGATACTCCTGACATCTCCCGCGTCAGCGGTGTCAGCACGGGTCCCCTTCACGAGAACCTTCTGGAGCTGCCGAAGCATGCCAACGGTGATCGGGCGTTCCTTGATCCACTCATACGCCATCTCAGCAGCACGCACGTAGTTGACGACCTCGGCGACTGACGCAGAGACCTCGCCCGCCTCTAGGAAGTCAGCCTCTAGCACCTCATCCAAGGCAGCGTACGTACCCTCAAGAGCTGAGGTGCTGACGGCCTCTCGCCGGATCGCCGGCCTTGCCAAGAGCATGGGGTTGGGAAGCCGGATCGCCGCCTGGTCAAGCCGTGCGACCGCAGCCGTCGCCGCAGTCAGATCCCGGAACGTCTCCTGCGCAAGGTCAACCTGCCCTGGCAGGGGGTTCGGCAGGAACGCCATGTGATCGTAAGGCTCGTCATAGCGAGCGTCATGGCCGCTGATGGGCACAAGAACCCCAGCAGGGGACGAAGCGAACGCACGAAGATCCACGGATTGCAAGCCATCCTCTAAGAACTTTAATTTCAGCGCTGTAATTCAAAGTCTAACCTCAACACCCGGGGTAGATCTAAAGCATCTAGCCTGAAACTTACATTTGGAACCTTGGTTTGTAACTACGGAGCGTTAGACTCTGATAGACAACGCCGCAGGATCCGCTACTCTCCGTGTCCAATCGCGGGACGCCCGATGCGAGTCATCCGAGGGCGCCGCCGATCTTGCCGTTGATGGTGTCGTCGCCGCCGTCGATGCAGTTGGCGTAGACACGGAGGAGGACTGCGACGCCGTGGCCCAGGCGCCGGCGACTTCGGTCGGTGGGACGCCAGCGTTCAACCAGAGCGAGGCCGCCGCGTGCCGCAGGTCGTAGGGCCGGCGGACGAGCGGCGAGACGACCTGCGATTCGGTCAGCGCCTTCTCCCGGGCGAGCTTCCACCACCGGTCGTAGACCGACTCGGAGAGCGGCCCACCGTGCAGGCCCCGGAAGAACCGACCGTCCGGGCCGACCCCGTGATTCTCGATGTGCGCGCACAGCAGCTCGACGAGCCGGGGCGGGATCGGGACCGTACGAGTTTCGGCCCTCCCCCGGTGCTTGAGTCCGCGCCGTTCGTGGGAGCCACCGTCATCGGTCCAGTGCGACCCGGCGCGCGGCGAGGTGCCGGCGAGCACCAGGCGGCCCCAGCGGTTTTCGATCTTCTCGCGACCTGCGCACCGGGCTGTCCGCAATCGCCTCGCGGATAGTCCATGGGTTCACGTCGGCCGCGTAGCGTCCGCTACTCCGGGAACGGATCGGAACGCTCGCCAGCGCCGGTAGAGCTTCCATGGACGGTCGAGCCAGTCGAGCGCTCTGCCCTTCGACGAGCGCAGTCGATCAACCTCGTCCCCGAGAATGTACAACCCAACGTCAGGGTCTCCCGAATGCTCGGCCGCTTGCCAATGCGCCACCGCAGCCCGCGATAGATCGTCGACTAGCCGCTGCGGCAGACCCGCGCTCCTAAGAGCGACGGCGAGCTGGCCCAGGTAGACCTGTAAATCCAGCCAGTCGCCCTCACCACCCTTGGTCCAGACCTTGCGATCGATCTCTACAAGGAGTTCAGCCGCCTTCCGCCGGCTCTCGTTGCGACGGCCGAGCGAGGCGATTCCGGCTCCGAGAAGCAATGTTCCTACGGGCAGCAGTTGTTGCAGCAGAGTTGGTTCGCTCACGGGAGTAGAAGCTACCGAAGGCACTCAATACTGACTGAGGTACGCATGACGACAAGATCATCGGACACAAGGTAGGCACAGCTGACCACGACAAGGGCTGTCAATCGCTGTAACGCAACGAGAGACCCCGCCCAGGTCAGGACGCCGATCCGCCCGATCTGAGATGATCCACAGACTGCCGCCAGGAACTCAAGGTTCGAGTCCCTGGCGGCAGAAGACGTGCGGCGCCCCGGGCCGGAGCCGAATGGCTTCATTGCCGATTTCTTTTGTTCTGGATCAAGGTGCCGCGCTCCGCGCGGCGCGGGGCGGTAACCCAGCCGGCGGCAAGCCGCCCCGGCCCCCTCCGGCGCCGGGGCGGAAAGCCACCGACTACCGCCGGACCGCCGCCCCGCCTCTGTTGATCCGGCCGGCAGCACGATCACAACCAGGCGGTACGGAAGCCGAACCGGTCGGCCTCGTGGACGGTCAGGGCTTCCGACTGCCGCGCCAGTCCAACCCCGGGACTGGCTTGCCCCCGGTCCTCTCCCGCAGCCGGCGACGCCTCACCGCGGAATCCGCCAGCCGATCCCCACACGCACGGACTCCGCCAGGCGAGGACCAGACACCATCCGCAGCGTTCACAGCCCCAGAAGAGCCCTCAGCGGGCAAGATCGACCTGCCCACCATCTGCCCACAATCAGTCGTCAGCGGCTGGACTCAGCCGGACCCCGCTAGATCAACGACAACGGCCCCTGATCAGCATCTCTGCTGGTCAGGGGCCGTGTCTGCACCTGGTGGCGGGTAGAGGATTCGAACCTCTGTAGCTTTCGCGACGGATTTACAGTCCGCTCCCATTGGCCGCTCGGGCAACCCGCCAGGGCACCCCACCGCGTCGCAACGCGGCGGCGGAAGCAAGGATAGCGGCTCGCCCCGGGGCCGGTGCAACCGGGTACGGTCAGGGGGTCGTGCCGCTGGTCGGCGGCCGACTGCAGGCCCCAGACCGCCGGACAGCAGGAGCAGAAGCATGCCAGCGAACCCGTCTTTCGACATCGTGAGCAAGGTTGACCGCCAGGAGGTCGACAACGCCCTCCGGCAGGCGGAGAAGGAGCTCTCGACGCGATTCGACTTCCGCGGCACGGGCGCGGAGATCTCCTGGTCGGGCGAGGAGGCGATCGGCCTTCAGGCCGAGACCGAGGAGCGGGTCCGCGCCGCGTTGGACGTCTTCAAGGAGAAGTTGGTCAAGCGGAACATCTCGCTGAAGTCCCTGGACGCGGGCGAGGCGCGCCCGTCCGGCAAGGTGTTCAAGATCGACTGCAAGGTGATCCAGGGCATCGAGGCGGACAAGGCCAAGGCGATCAGCAAGAAGATCCGCGACGAGGGCCCGAAGGGCGTGCAGGCGCAGATCCAGGGTGACCAGCTGCGCGTCACCGGCAAGAAGCGGGACGACCTCCAGGCGGTCATCTCCCTGCTCAAGGGTGAGGACTTCGGCGTCGCCCTCCAGTTCACGAACTACAGGTAACGCCGTCCTCTCGCCCCTGGTAGCGGTTGCTCGTACAACTGCTGCCAGGCCATACGCAGTCATGTTTGGTTGTTCCTGGTCAGGCTCGGCCAGCGTTTCACGGCCTGGAGACGGCCTGGCTCTCAGTTGATGCGCCCACCCTCAAAGGAGCCATCCGTGACTACTGACACCCCCGTCCCCGACGCCTCCGCCCCCGTGGATGCGGTGCCAGATCCGTACCCCTATGAAGATCGCTTCATCTGCCCTCAGCCAACCTGTGGTGTCTTCGCGCATCAGGAGACCGCTGACGTATCCATCGAGGCTATGGTCGTCGGCGTCTACCCGGCCTTCAAGGCCACGGTCTGTCAGCGCTGCCATATGCCTACCATGTGGGTAAGGGCTGAGCATGGCGGAAGCTGGCTACTCGCCTTCCCTCAGCGCGCGCTCGGGCTTCCGCCGCACTCTGACATGCCGTCTACAGTGGCTGTGATCTATGAAGAGGCACGGGCGGTGGCACCACGCTCGCCCCGCAGCGCGGCTGGCCTCCTGCGGCTCGCACTTCAAATGCTTGTCGATGACTTAGAGCCGGGGGCCGGCAGCCTAGACGTCAAGATCGGAAAGCTTGTCGGCTCAGGGCTAGACCCACGCGTCCAAAAGGCCATGGACATCGTGCGAGTCGTAGGCAACAACGCAGTGCATCCGGGTCAGATCAGCCTGGACGATGACCCGAATCTGCTGCCGTCCTTGTTCCGGTTGATCAACATGGTTGTCGAGGAGATGATCTCTCGACCGAGACACCTTGACCAACTCTTCGAGCTACTTCCCGAACAAACGCGACAGGGTATAGAACGCCGAAACTCCCGGGCCATCGGAGCCGGCGGGCCTTGACCCCTTCGTCCCGAAGGAACCACCAGCCACCGATGAGCTGTGCCAGCGGTAGGGCTGACCTGACCGAGCGGTCCACCGCAGTCCACGGACATCCGGCGTTGCTCGTGCCCATCGTCACCCAGTTGGTCACCCAGCTCTGGTGTCAGACGTTGAAGCGGGCTTAGACGGTCACAGATGATCGAAGCCGCGACGAGATATATCCGGGCAGAAGCTTGCTATTCAAGCATTAGGTTCCGTTTGAGAATCTCCCGCTTGCACCACCTCACCCTCCTTTGAATACTGAGAAACAATGTAAGCTTTCGCTGCATCATAACCGACTCGTAAAGTACCCATAACAAGTGTCTTGCCGATGTTCTCGGGCTCCTCCACCCAAAGTTTGCGCGCCCTCACTGCACCCTTTTCGGAAACCGAGTATCGGACAGAGAGGCGACCGAATATCCCTCGATCTCGTGGGCGCAAACTTGGAGAATCCCAAATGAGAGATACGCTTTCACCGCTGTGAAGGAAGTGTGGAACCATGTTTTGCGATCCGACTCTTAATTCTGTCTCAACTTCGCCGAGCGGCTCGAAATCGTCGGTGATAACGACTAAATAGGCGGTAACGCCGTGAATGAATACGTTCACGCCCTTGGCTTCGAGGGTGAACCAGACGGCACCATCACCATGTCGATCAACCTCGGCTTCTAGGCTCACGCTTAGTCCTGCCTCAGCTAGGGCCAGCTGGCCAGCGCCGACCTCCGCCGAAACCTCTGCGGCCTTAGCAGACCTCACCGAGGCTTCGGCCGCCAGTTCGGATGACGCCGCTGATCGTTCCGCCGCCCGGCCGGACCGGGCTGCATAGACGACGCCGCCGACACTCACTAGGAGCGACAAAGCGGCGAGAGCAACTGTCAGCCAATCGCCTATCTGCATCGGTCGATTGTATGGCCTTCGATGCAGCTGAGGCGCTTACGCCACCAGCCCAAGCGACGAACGCCCCCCGTCTGCCGTCGACCCGCCCTTTTGGGACGCGGTCCGCCACCCGGCCGGTCACGTCAAGCGGACCTTGACGCACGGACGGACGCTGCTGGGACGGGCTGAGTCGGCTTTCGTGTCACGGACGCTGCCCCCGGCGGACACCGCCACAGTGGCGCAGTTGACCTTAAGATCGACCGGTACGGACCCGGCTCCCGGCGTCGGAGCTGGCAACCGACGACACCCCTCCCCCTCCCAGGTGAGCAGTTGACCTGACCGTGAGTGGCCGCGGAGCCGGCTCCTGGACGACCGGCATGCCCTCGGCGGACACCACCCCATGCTTGGGGCTTGCCGCGCGGACCTGGCGGCGCGTCACCTGCGCCGCGCTGCTCAAGCGCGGCGCGGCCGGCTGCCGGCCCACCCTCACCGGTCAACGGCCTGTCGTTCTGCGGCGGCCCCTTGGGCTTCCCGCTTCCGCGCCAGCCGCCGGGCGTGTTGCGTGGCCGGAGTCGGAGCGCCAGCGGAGCGACGGACGCGCGCCCAGGCGGCGGCGCTTGCGGCCCGCCTCGGGCCGCCTTGGACGGCCTGGCGACGGCCTAACGGCGATCATGGCTACGTTTCGGCTGGTGGCGGGCGGTATCCCTCCAGTTCACGAACTACCGGTAGCCGGTGCCATCGAGGATCACCTGTGGTGACCTCGGTAGACGTCGTCGCCAACGGTCGTCCTTGGTCGCTGCTGTTCAGCGCCCGACGGCCGGGCGACGGCCTGGCGCGCATCGAACCCTTGCCAGAGCCGGCCCGGCAAACCCGCGCCTGAGCTTGTTGCCGTCAGGGGCCGCTGCGGACCTCCGAATCTGGGTTGCGCCTGGTTGACGGCCTTGACGGAGTCCTCTGCCCCGAGGTGCCACCACCGCCTCCCCGGGTGCCCAGGGTGGCTCACCTACGTTCGACCCGTGGAAGCGGGAGCGCTCCGACGTACGGCGACTCCGCTACGGTCGCATCGTGGATCCTCGATCGCGACGAGCGGACACCGGACGGGTACTTGGCACGCTGTCGCTCGTCGCTGGCTTTCTGACCTCGCTCCTCACCATGTCATCGGGCTACGACGGCATGGCACCGCACTTCGTGGCGTTCCTCCTCGTGCTGACTGGCATCGGCCTCCGGATCGAGGCAGCGATCACCGACCGTCAGCCGTAGAGCTTTCAACGAGGTCGGACCTCAGCGGTCGACGCGGTACCAGTGGGCCGTCTCACCGGGGATCGGCGTCAGCCGGACGCGGGCGCCGCCCGGGTCGTCGAGGATGCGTACGCCGTCGCCGAGCAGCACCGGCGCGAAGAAGATCAGGATCTCGTCGAGCAGGCCGGCCCGTAGGCACTGCTTGGCGACGTCCGCGCCGAGCACGTTGACGTACTTGTCGCCGGCGGCCTCCTTGGCCTGCGCTACGGCGCTACGCAGATCGTCGGCGAAGGTGACGCCTTCGGGCGGGTCGTCGGGTGGGCGGTGGGTCAGGACGACCACCGGCCCGTGGTACTGGCCGCCGAATGCGCCTTCCTTGTCGGTGCCGCGGTTGGGGTCGTCGCCGCCGAAAGTGCGGTTGCCGGCGAGGATCGCGCCGACGTTGGCCAGCAGACGGTCGGCGGTCGGGTTGTCGCCGGTGAGGTGTTCGGTCAGCCAGGACATGTCACCGCCGGGGCCTGCGATGTAGCCGTCGAGCGATGCGGTCGCGGAGTAGAGCAACTTGGCCATGATTTCCCCTCGTCGATGCCCATTCTGGTGGACGCCGGACGTTCACAGAAGTCACCGGGGGCAGGTCCACCGAGATCGACTCGGATTCCCGGATATCGGGGCATCCTCGTCAAGGGGACACCGCGACTTGCAGGAACTCGAGTCGATCAAGGCACGGGGCCTCGCCGGAGACGACGGAGCAGGGTCAGACCGGGACGGGGTCGTCGGCGCGTACCGCCTGGTTTTCCGCGCGGGCGATGGGCCCGGCGGGCAGCGCGGCGACCGCGGCCCCGACGGCCACCGCCGCGCCCGCGAAGACGAAGGCCCACGGCACGCCGCCGGCGTGGTCCACGATCAGGCCGGCCACCGCGCCGCCGGCGGCGCTCGCCGCCACGGCCACGGTGACCACCCAGGTGTACGCCTCGTTCAGCATGCTGGTCGGGGCGATCCGGCCGACCAGGGTGTTCTCCAGGGTGAGCGCCGGAGCGATGGTGGCCCCACCGACGACCAGCGCGACGCCCAGCGCCAGCGGGGTGGGCATGACCGCGAACACCACGAACGTGCCGGCCAGCGCGGCGAGGAGCAGGGCGAACTGGCGGGTCATGTTCGGCGAGGGCCGGCGGACACCGAACCAGAAGCCGCCGATCGCGCTGCCGACCCCCCAGACGGCCAGCAGCAGCCCGGCGAGGCTCTCCGGGTCGTCGGTGGTGGCGTTGCCGGCGTACGCCGGGACGATCACACCGGCGGCGCCGAACGCGATGCCCAGCCCGGCCACGCAGACCAGCAGGGCGCCGAAGCCGGGGACCCGCAGTGGGCCGAGCCCTCGGGCGTGGTGTTCGCGCGGGTGGGGGCGCCAGTCGCGCATCACCCGGCCGAGGGCGACGGCGGTGGTGCCGACCAGGGTGACCACCGCCGCTCCGATCAGCGCGGCCGCCGCGTCGGCGACCAGGACGAAGCCGGCCACGAGCAGCGGGCCGAGCACGAACACGATCTCGAACAGCGAGGTCTCCGCCGCGAGGGCGGTGTTGCGCAGGGCGTACCGGCCGGAGGTGGGGCTGGTCAGGTCGTTCCAGGCGCCCCGGATGGCGGCGGTCAGCGGCGGGTACGTGGCACCGGCGACACCGGCTGTCAGGTAGATGGCGGCGAGCGCGTCGTCGCCCGCCCGGCTGGCCAGCAGCAGCCCGACGAGGGCCAACGGGTGGGCCACGGCGGTGACCAGCAGCACCGGGCTCGGGCCGACCCGGTCGGCTATCCGACCGGCGATCGGGCTGAGCGCGGCGCCGGCGACGGCATAGATGCCGCCCGCGATGGCGGCCAACGCGTAACGGTCGGTCACCTGCTCGACCACCAGCAGCAGCGCCAGCGGGGTCATGCCGATGCCGAGTCGGCCGATGATGCCGGTGACCAGCAGAATCGGCGCACCGGGGATCCGCCAGACACCCAGGTACTGGCGCAGTGCGGCCACGGTGCACACCTCCGCTGGGACAGGTAACGGGTAGAAGCCCTGTCGACCCTAACGCCCGAGCTCACGCCGTGGATGGTCGTTCCGCTCACAGCAGCGCGGAGGCCGGGACTGACCGAGCGGTCACAAAGGGGGTAGGTTGCTGATCGAATTGGGTCCATACGCCGGCACCGCACGATGAGGCAGGAGGTCCGATGTCCGGGACTACCACCGCACCTCTGCGAGTCGAGATCTATTCGCTGTACGGCGACGCCAAACCCAGTGAAGCCGCCTCGCCCAGCCTGCGGGGTTCCCTGCCCGCCCGGGCCGTCCAACAGTGCCCACCGGTCGCCGCCGCCTCGGGGTTCGGCTGGTACGTCTACCCACCGATCGACTTCGCGCTGCGCTGGGACGGGCAGGACACGGAGTGGACCCTGCTGACGGAGAACGAGCCGACCCGGTGGCGTTCGCTCGCCGGCGGTTACGACGGGAAGCTGCCCGACGCGGCCGATGAGTTGCAGGCGGCGCCGGAGCAGTTCCGCGGCGACCTGGACATCTTCGACAGGTACGGGGCCAGCATCCCGTTCCTCGACGCCGACCCGCGGTCCGCCAACACCGTCGAGCTGGTCACCGGCGTGGTCGCGCGCACCTCCCCGGGCTGGTGCCTCATCGCCCGAGGCGCACCGAACTGGCCCGCCCAGCGCGGCCTGCAGCTCTACGAGGGCGTGGTGGAGACCGACTGGTACACCTCGCTGCTGCCCACCATCCTGCGGCTCACCGAGGCGGGGCAGGTGGTGCGCTTCTACCGGAACATCCCGCTGATGTGCCTGCAGCCGGTGCACCGGTCGACGCTGGAGGCGTTCCGCAACGCCGAACTGGTGACCGGTGAAGGGCTGCCGGCGTGGCCGGCGGACGTCTGGTCGGACTTCGTGGCGCTGCGCCGTCGCCGCCAGGACCCGGAGATCCGCAGCAGCTACCGCCGGGAACAGTCCCGCCGGGTCCGGGAGAACGCCACCTACCAGCCGATCGGGGTAGTGGAAGCGGACCAGCCGACCTGATGCCCGACACCGACGCACAGCTCACGCCGTCGCCCGGCTACCGGGCGCTGTTCCGACATCCGGTCGCCTCCCGGCTGGTCATCGCCCGCGGCATCTCGGAACTGGGCGACTTCGTGGGCCTGGCCGCGCTGCTGCTGCTCGCGTACGACCAGACGAACTCCGTCCTCGGCCCGGCCGCGGTGTACGCCGCCCGGACCCTGCCGGCCCTGCTCGTCGCCACCGTCTTCAGCGGCTGGCTGGACGTGCCGGCCCGCCGTACCCTGCTGGTCTGGCTGTCGGTGGTCGGCGCGGCGCTGATCGCCGTGCCCGCGGCGGTCCCCGAGCCGGTGCCGGCGATCGTGGCGGCGGGCCTGCTGGGCGCGGTGCGGGCCGCCTACGCGAGCGTCAACGTGGCCGTCGTCGCCGAGGCGGTGGACGCGCCGCTGCGGCTGCCGCTCTTCGGCCTCAGCGCCTTCGCCAACCAGGCGGGCCAGGTGGTCGGCCTGCTCGCGGGGGCCGGTCTGACCGTGGCCCTCGGCTCCCGGGTGGCGCTCCTGATCGACCTGGGGTCGTTCCTGGTCGCCGCGGTGGTGCTGGCCGGGCTGCCGAAGCGCCCCCACCGGGTACGCGGACCGCGCCCACCGGCCACCGCGGGCGTGCGCATCATCGCCGGCCATCCCGTGCTGCGGGGTGTCGCCCTGCTCACCCTGGGCACGGTGCTGTCCGGCGCGCTGCCGGAGACCCTCGCCCCCGATCTGGCCGCCGGGGCCTGGCGTCCCGCCGTGCTGGCGGCGTCGGCGCTGGGTGGGGCGGTCTTCGTGCTGGTGGTGGGCCGGTCCCGCTGGCTGGGTCGGCTGGCCGGTCAGGTGGCCGTCGCCGCAGCGCTGGCCGGCGCGCTGCTGCTGACCGGCGTCCTGGTCGCCGTCGACGCGCCACTGGCGGCGCTGACGGTGGGCAACGCGTTGATCGGCGCGGGTGGCGGCTGGTTGATCGGCGCGCAGGCCACGTTCGCCCGGTTGGCCCCTCCGGAGCGGATGGGACAGGTCGAGGCGACGATCGTCGCGGCGAACATCGTCACCTCGGGGGTCGGCATCTTCCTGCTGGGTGGGGTGGCCGCCGTGCTCTCGCCCGCCGCGTCGTACCTGACGGCGGGCGTCGTCCTGCTCGTCGTCGTGCTGCTGACCCGTCCGGATCGGCTGCCCGCACCGGAGTGACCGCGAAACGACTCCACCCGCGTCCGGGCGCGGACGCGGGTGGAGTACGGCGTGCGGCGGGTCAGCGCTGGAACTGCACCGGCCCCGAGTTGGCGGCCATCCGCTCCAGCCGGGCGACCCGGTCCTCCATCTTCGGGTGGGTGGAGAAGAGCGCGGCCACCGCGCCACCGGCGAACGGGTTGGCGATCATCAGGTGGGCGCTGCTGGTCAGCGTGCCCTGGGCGGGCAGCGGACGTCGCCGGGCCACGGCGTCGATCTTGCGCAGGGCGCTGGCCAGGGCCAGCGGGTCCCGGCTCAGCTCGGCGCCCGACTGGTCGGCCTGGAACTCGCGGCTGCGGCTGATCGCCAACTGGATCACGGTGGCCGCGATCGGGCCGAGGATCAGGGTCAGCAGCAGCACGGCCGGGTTCGGCGAGTCCTCGTCGTCGCCACCGCCCAGCGGGATGAACCAGGCGATGTTCGCCAGGAACGTGATGATGCCGGCCAGACCGGCCGCGACGCTGGAGATCAGGATGTCCCGGTTGTAGACGTGGGACAGCTCGTGCCCGATCACACCGCGCAGCTCCCGGTAGTCCAGGATCTCGGTGATGCCCTGGGTCACGCAGACCGCCGCGTGCTGCGGGTTACGTCCCGTCGCGAACGCGTTGGGCTGCGCGGTCGGGCTCACGTACAGGCGGGGCATCGGCTGCCGGGCCTCGGCCGCCAGTTCGCGCACCATCCGGTACAGCTCGGGGAACTGTGCCTCGCTGACCGGTTGCGCCCGCATCGAGCGCAGCGCGATCTTGTCCGAGTAGAAGTAGGAAATGCCGTTCATGACCAGCGAGATGAGGACGGCGATGACCAGGCCGCCACTGCCACCGAACCCGTAGCCCACCGCGAGGATCAGCGCGGTGAGCAGGCCGAGCAGCGCGGCGGTCTTCAGACGGTTGTGGTGCACGATCTCTCCTTCGGTGCGCGGATCGCCTCGATCCGCTGACCGGTACAACAACCCGATACCCGTCAACCATCCATCGGAACGCTGAGAGTTGACTGAGACCCGCTCAGCGGGCGGCGAGATCCAGCACCAGCTGCGGGGCGACGCCGAGCACCACGGCGGCCACCGTGGCCACCGCCAGCACCACGGCCACCACACCCACCAGGGGTACGGCCACCACCCCGTCCCCGGTCGGCGCGCGCGTCGGCGTCCAGAGGCCGGCGGTCACCCGCAGGTAGTAGGCGAGCCCGAGCACCGCGTTCAGCGCCACCACCAGCGCCAACCAGGCCGCGCCGCCGTCCAGCAGCGACCGGACCACCGTCACCTTCGCGAACAGACCGGCCAGGCCCGGTGGCAGTCCCGCCAGACCCACCAGCGCGAGGCCGAGGGCAGCGCCGCGCCACGGGTGCCGGCGCGCGGCCCCGCGCAGGTCGGCAAGCGTGCCGCCGTCCGCCCCCGCCGGGCGCAGCGCGGTCACCCCGGCGAACGCCGCCAGCTCCAGCACCACGAAGAAGACGGCGTACGCCACCGCGGCGGCGTACGCGGCCGACCGCGCCTCGCCCGTGCGGCCGGCGGCCAGCGCCAGCGCACCCAGCGGGGCGAGGATGTAACCGGCCTGCGCGACCGAGGACCAGGCGAGCAGCCGGACGGTACGCCGCTGACGCAGCGCCACCAGATTGCCGACGGTCATCGTGAGCACCGCCAGCAGGGCGAGCACCGGACCGGTCCGGTCCGCCGGCAGCGCCCGCTGCACCACTGCCAGCACCGCCACCAGGCCGCCCAGCTTCGACGCCGTCGACAGGTACGCGGCCACCGGCAGCGGAGCGCCGTCGTAGGTGGCCGGCGCCCAGGCGTGGAACGGCACCGCGGCCACCTTGAACGCCAACCCGAGCAGCAGCAGCGCCACGGCGGCGGTGGTCAGCGGCAGCTCGCGCACCTCCGGCCGCTCGGCCAGCAGCGCGCCGACCCGATCGAGGTGCAGACCGCCGGTCACCGCGTACAGCAGCGCCGCGCCGAGCAGCGTCAGCGTGGTGGCCACCACGCTCACCACGAAGAACGTCACCGCCGCCTCGGCGCTGGCCAGGCTGCCCCGGCGCAGGCCGACAAGCACGTACAGCGGCAGGGTCAGCGTCTCCAACGCCACGATCAGGGTGATCAGGTCACCGGCCGCGCCGAGCACCACGCCGCCGGTCATCGAGCAGGCGAGCAGGAAGGCGTACTCCCCCACCGGGGACCGGCCGGCCCGCAGCGCCGGCACCGACAGCCCGAGCACGCCCAGGGTGAGCAGCGCCACCACCGCGCCGACCAGGGCCGCCCGCCCACCGAAGATCCACGAGCAGTCCGCGCCGGCGCAGAACGTCCGCCGTTCGTCGCCCGCACCGACCAGCGCCGAGGCGACGGCGGTGCCGAGTGCGCCGAGCGCGGCCACCGCGACCGTGGCGCGCGGCCGCGCCAACACCAGGTCGACCACCAGCACGAGTACGGCGGTGCCGGCGGCCAGGTACGCCGGTAGCAGCGCGACGTTGTCCACGCTCTGCACGACGCTCATCGGTCCGCCTCCGGTCGCGCCACGCTCTCCGTGCTCACCTGTGGATCACCTCGACGAGGGCGTCGACGGGCGCCTCGGCGACACCGAGGACCAGCGCCGGAACCAGCCCGATGGCCAGCGCGAGCAGCACCAGCGGCGCCCACGCGGTCACCTCCGCGCCGGCCAGTCCCGCGCCGACGCCGCCCACCGCGGTGCTCGGCCGACCGTGGGTGACCTGGCGCAACAACCGCAGGAAGTACGCGGCCGTGAGCGCGCCACCGACCGCCGCCAGCACCCCGAGGGTCAGCCACAGCGGGCCGCCCACGCCGATCGCCGCGACCACCGCGAACGCCTCCCCCCAGAAGCCGGCCAGCCCGGGCAGGCCCAGCGACGCGACGGCCGCGAACGCCAGCAGACCGGCGAGGCGGGGCGCGGTCTCCCGCAGCCCGGACAGGTCGGCGAGCGCACCCGTGCCGGTGCGGTCCTTCACGGCCCCGGCCAGGAAGAACAGCAGGCCGGTGATGACGCCGTGGGCCACGTTGCCGATCAGGGCCGCCTGGATGCCGGTGGCGGTCAGCGTGGCCACGCCCAGCAGGACGAAACCCATGTGCCCCACGCTGGAGTACGCGATGAGCCGCTTCACCTCGACCTGCGCCAGGCAAACCAGCGAGCCGACCAGGATCGCGGCGACCGCCAGCACGCCGAGCACCGGGGCGGCCCAGCGGGCACCCTCCGGGGCCACCCCCACGGCCACCCGGATCAGCCCGTACGTGCCCATCTTGAGCAGCACCCCCGCCAGCACCACGCTGCCCACCGTCGGGGCCTGCGTGTGCGCGTCGGGCAGCCACGAGTGCAGCGGCCAGAGTGGGCTCTTCACCGCGAACGCGAGCGCGAGCAGCGTGAACGCGGCCAGCTGGGTGCCCCGGGACAGTCCGGCTCCGCCGGTCAGGGCCACGATGTCGGCGGTGCCGGCGGCGGCGACCACGACGTACACGCCGACCAGCAGCAGCACCGAACCGACGAGCGTGTAGAGCACGAACTTGCGGCCCGCCCGCCGCCGGTCGGCGCCACCCCAGCCGGCGATGATCGCGTACATCGGCAGCAGGACGACCTCGAAGAAGAGGAAGAACAGCACCAGGTCCAGGGCGAGGAACGTGCCGAGGATGCCCACCTCGACGACCAGCAGCAGCGCCACCAGCGCCCGGCCACTGCCGCCGTCGGGCACCCGCCACAGCGTGTACCCGCAGCAGAGCAACGTGAGCAGCGCGGTCAGCACCACCAGCGGCCAGGAGATGCCGTCGACGCCGAGGTGGAAGCGCAGTTCCAGGCCGGACGCCCAGGGCAGGTCCACCTGGTGCCAGGGGCGCACCGCCGGCGTACCGGCCGACCAGGCGAACCAGCCCCGCCCACCGGACACCAACGCCACGGCGGCCAGCAGGGTCAACGCCGCCGCGACCGTGCCGACGATCCGCGCCGCCCGGTCCCGGGGTGTCGCCGCCACCGCGACCGCACCCAGCGCCGGCAGGGCCAGCACGGCGACGAGCAGCACCTGCCCGAACGTCATGACACCACCCCCATGACGGCGGCGGCCAGGCCGATCAGCAGCGCGCCGGCCAGCACACCGGCGGCGGCCCGGGGCAGCGCCGCCCGGTGCAGCGCGGCCAGCCCGGCCCCCAGGCCCGTCGCGGCCTTGCCGCTGCCCTCCACAAGCCCGTCCACCACCACCTCGTCGCCGGTACGCGCGAGTCGGGCCAGCGCCCGGACGGGGCGTACGACAAGGGTGTGCTGGACGTCGTCGAGCCGGAACGCGCGGGCGAAGGCCGGGCGCAGCGGACCCAGCGCGGTCGCCGGGTCGGCGGCGGTGTCCCGACGCCAGCGCGCCCACACCAGCCCCGCGCCCACCAGCAGCAGCGCCAACGGCAGCAACAGCCCCGGCCCGACGTGCACCAGGCCGTCCTCCGCTCCCGCGACCGGCACGGTGGCGAACCGCAGCCGGTCGGCGAACGCCCCGACGAACCCGGCCAGGCCCAGCAGCGCGGCCGGCACGGCGAGCAGCAGCACCGGCCACCGCAGCACCGCCGGCGGGTCGTGCGGGTGCACCAGCGGCAACCGGGTCTCGCCGAAGAAGGTCCGCAGCAGCAGCCGACCCGCGTACCAGGCGGTGATCGCCACGCCGAGCAGCCCGGCCAGCCAGACCAGCCAGCCCACCCACGACGGCGCGGGACCGGTGCCCTCCAGCGCCGCCGACTCGGCGACGGTCAGCACGCCGTCCTTGCTCCAGAAGCCGGCCAGCGGCGGCACCCCGGCGAGCGCGCCGAGACCGATCACCGTGCACCAGAACGTCACCGGCATGCTCCGGCGCAGCCCGCCCATCTCCGACATCAGTGTGGTGCCCACCGCGTGGATCACCGCGCCGGCGGCGAGGAACAGCAGCGCCTTGAACGCGGCGTGGGTGAGCAGGTGGAACAGCGCGGCCGACGGCGAGCCGACGGCCAGCGCACCCGTCATGTAACCCAGCTGGGAGACGGTCGACCAGGCCAGCACCCGTTTGATGTCGTCCTGCGCGGTGGCGGCGAGCACCCCGAGCAGCAGGGTGATCGCGGCGAGCACCCCGAGCACCGTCAACGTCACCGGAGCGGCGGTGAACAGCGGGTAGAGCCGGGTCACCGCGTACACCCCGGCGGCGACCATCGTCGCGGCGTGGATCAGCGCGGAGATCGGCGTCGGGCCGGCCATCGCGTCCGGTAGCCAGGTGTGCAGCGGGAACTGCGCGCTCTTGCCGGCCACCCCGGCGAGCAGCAGCAGGCCGGCGGCGGTCAGGGTCGCGCCGGAGTGGTCGTGCGCGAGCACGTCGGCGATCCGGAAACTGCCCGTCGAGACGCCGAGCAGCGCGATGCCGAGCAGGAAGCCGACGTCACCGACCCGGGTCACCAGGAACGCCTTCATGGCGGCGGCCGGCGCGCCCGCGAGCCGGCGGTCGTGGGCGATGAGCAGGTACGAGCAGAGGCCCATCACCTCCCACCCCACCAGCAGCATGATCAGGTCACCGGCGACCACCACCAGCAGCATCGCCCCGGTGAAGAGGCTGATCTGGGCGGCGTACGGCGGGTAGCGGTGGTCGACGTCGACGTCGTCGTGCGGACCGCGCCGCAGGTAGCCGATCGAGTAGACCTGCACGGCCAGCGCCACCGCGGCGACCGCGACGGCGACCAGCGCGGCGGCGCCGTCCAGCCGCACCCCGAGGGTCACCGCCAACCCGCCGAGGTCGACCCAGGTCGTCGACGTCTCGGTCGGACCGTCGACCGTCACCAGCAGGGCCACTGCGAGGGCCAGCGCGGCGGCGGCACCGGCCACGCCGATCGTCACGGCCGCCGTCCGGGCGCGGTCCCCGCCACTTTGGTGTCGGGGGGCCGGCGGCAGCAGCAGCCCGATCAGGCCGGCGAGCAGCGGTACGGCGGGCAGCGCCGCCCCGAGCAGCCCGGTCACCGGCCCGCCTCCGCGTCCCCGGTGACGGACGACGTCGCCGGCTCGGTCAACGCCACGTCGTCCACCGCCACGGTGGATCGCAGGCGGTAGAGCTGGAGCACGATCGCCAACCCCACCCCGATCTCGGCGGCGGCGAGCACGATGACGAACAGCGCGAACACCTGACCGGAGTGCGGCAGCACCGCACGGGCGGTGGTGTCCGCGGTGACCAGGATCAGGTTCACCGCGTTGAGCATCAGCTCGACCGACATGAGCACCAGCACGGCGTTGCGTCGCCGCAGCACGCCGTACACGCCGAGGCCGAACAGCAGCGCGGCGGTGACGTACGGGATGACCGGCCTCACCGGCGCCCCCCGGAGGCCAGTTCCGCGGCCGGCGCGGGCGCGTCCTCGGTGCGGCGGCCGATGTCGGGCCGGGACAACACCACCGCGCCGACCAGGGCGGACAGCAGCAGGACGGAGAGCACCTCGAACGGCAGCACCCAGGAGGCGAAGATCTGCTCACCCAACCGCTCCGCCGTCCCCGGGCCGGGCAGCGCGACGGTGCTCCACCGGTACGCGTCGACCAACAGCACGCTCAGCCCCAGCCCGGCCCCGCCACCGATCAACGCGGCAGGCCAGCCGGGTCGGTCCAGGTCGTCGGACGCGCCGATCGGCGCCCGGGTCAGCATCACCGCGAACAGCAGCAGCACCACCACCGCGCCCACGTAGATCAGCACCTGCACCCAGGCGACCAACTCCGCGCCGAGCACCAGATAGTCGCCGGCCAGCGCGCCCAGGCAGACCACCAGGTAGAGCCCGGCCCGGACCAGGTGCTTGGTGGTCACCACCAGCACCCCGGCACCGACCGCCACCGCGCCCAGCGCGAGCAGCAGCAGATCCGCGCCGGTCACCGGGCCGCCCCCGCGGCTCGGGCTGTCACGACGTCGGGCCCTCGTCGCCGGGGCGTACCGCCGGTGGGACCGACCGCGCGGCCTTGCGCGCGGCGGCGGTCTCCTCCTTTGCCGGCTCGCCGTTGGGATCGTGCGCGGGCGGCGGCGGAACCGTCGCCATCCACTGACCCAGGTGGTCCTTGTCGTGCAGCAGGTCCTTGATGTCGTACTCGGCGTACTCGAACTCCGGCGACCAGTAGAGCGCGTCGAACGGGCAGACCTCGATGCAGATGCCGCAGTACATGCAGAGCGAGAAGTCGATGTCGAACCGGTCGAGCACGTTGCGCTGGCGGGGACGGGCGGCGCCGGGCACCGCCACCTCCTCCTTGTGCGAGTCGATGTAGATGCACCAGTCCGGGCACTCCCGGGCGCAGAGCATGCAGACCGTGCAGTTCTCCTCGGACAGCGCGATCACGCCACGCGAGCGCGGCGGCAGCTCGGGGGCGACGTCCGGGTACTGCTGGGTGGTCGAGCGGCTGGTCATCGTCTTGAGGGTGACCGCCAGGCCCTTCACCAGGCCGGCGCCGGGCAGGCCGCGCTCGCTGACGCCGCCGGCCGGATCGCCGTGCTCGCTGGGGTCGGTCATGTGGACCATCCTGCCCTGTGGCCCCGGCGCGCGCGACCACCACCCACAGGTCCGAGGCGGTACCGTGGTCGCGGGGAGAGCGACGCACCTGGAAGGACACGCCATGACCGCCGCGCTGCAGAGCGACTACCCGCCCGAGAGCGAGTGGACGACTGACGATCTGGACGCGCAGCCCGAGGATGGCCGTCGCCGGGAACTGCTCGATGGAGTGCTGCTGATGTCCCCCTCCCCCACCCGTACCCACCAGAGCATCGCGATGCGTCTCGGTGCCGCGCTCGACGAGGACTGCCCCGACGGCTACGACGTGACCCAGGCGGTCGAGGTTCGGATCAACCGCACCCGCTCCTTCATCCCCGACGTGCTGATCACCACGGCCACCGCCGCGGCTCGCGAGCCGTCGAGGTACGAGCCGCACGAGGTGGTCGTCGCCATCGAGATCGTCTCACCGAGCACCCGCTCGATCGACCGCGTGTTGAAGCCGGCGCTGTACGCCCAGGCTGGCATCCCCTACTACTGGCGGATCGAGACCCTGGGTGGCGATCTGGAGGTCGTGACGTACCGGATCGACGCGGTGAACGAGGTCTACACCGAGACCGGGCGGTGGACGAAGTTCGTCGACACCGGCGAGCCGTTCCCGATCAACCTGCCGATCAGCCGGATCACGCCGCGGAGCCGCTGAGGCCGCCGGCCGGCGGCACCATCTCCACGCCGAGCTGCTGAAGGAGCTGGAGCAGCTCGTTGCAGCTCCACACCTCGATGATCCGGCCGGCGGTGTCGAAGCGCAGGAACGTCGCCCCGGAGTAGCTGACCACCTGCCCGGTCGGCGGAACCGGTCCGAACTGTCCGGCCTGCGTACCGGCTGCCCGCCAGTGCACGGCCACCCGCTCACCCGCCGCGACCACGTCGACGATCTTGTAGCGGAGGTCCGGAAACGCCATCCGGCGCTCGCGGTGCCAGGCCAGCGTCGCCTCCGGGCCCGTCCCGCTCAGCCCGGGGCACTCCTCGGCGATCAGCTCGTACGCCGATTCCTCCCGACGCGCGTTCCACACGTCGGCGATCAAGCGCCGGGCCGCCGTCTCCACATCCGTCATGACGGCAGGGTAGCTCCGGCCAGCACCGGAGACAGCCGAGGTTCGTCCGCGCCGAGCCGGAGCCCCGGATTTCGGCGAGGATGGGGGCGAGGGCAACCGGAGCGGGAAGGGCGGACGACGTGGCGCAGACAGGCGGGAAGTACGTCGAGCCGGGTGGCGAGTTCACCCGGGACCAGCGGTACATCGCCACGCGGATCACCGCGGACGGGCGGGACGGGTACCCGGTGGAGCCGGGCCGCTACCGGCTGGTGGTCAGCCGCGCCTGCCCGTGGGCCAACCGCCTCATCATCGTGCGGCGGCTGCTCGGCCTGGAGGACGTCATCTCGATGGCGATCGCCGGTCCGACCCACGACGCCCGGAGCTGGACCTTCGACCTCGACCCGGGTGGGCGCGACCCGGTGCTCGGCATCGAGCGCCTCCAGGAGGCGTTCTTCGCGCGCTACCCGGACTACGAGCGGGGCATCACCGTTCCGG
Organism: Micromonospora sp. bgisy143; assembly: GCF_057708145.1. Taxonomy (NCBI): domain Bacteria; kingdom Bacillati; phylum Actinomycetota; class Actinomycetes; order Micromonosporales; family Micromonosporaceae; genus Micromonospora; species Micromonospora sp. bgisy143. The sequence goes on along the minus strand of NZ_JBYIRN010000025.1, from coordinate 67,613 downwards.
CGCTGGTGGACGTGCCCACCGGGCAGGTGGTGACCAACGACTACGCGCAGATGAGCCTGGACCTGTCCACCGAGTGGACGCCGTACCACCGCGAGGGCGCCCCGCAGCTCTACCCCGGGCACCTGCGCGAGCAGATCGACGAGGTCAACGACGTGGTGTTCCGGGACGTCAACAACGGCGTGTACCGGTGCGGGTTCGCCGGCAGCCAGGAGGCGTACGACAAGGCGTACCACCGGCTGTTCGACCGGCTTGACTGGTTGACCGAGCGGCTGACCGACCAGCGGTACCTGGTCGGCGACACCATCACCGAGGCCGACGTACGGCTGTTCACCACGCTGGTCCGCTTCGACCCCGTCTACCACGGGCACTTCAAGTGCAACCGGCAGAAGCTGAGCGAGATGCCGGTGCTGTGGGCGTACGCCCGGGACCTGTTCCAGACCCCTGGGTTCGGCGACACCATCGACTTCGACCACATCAAGCGGCACTACTACGAGGTGCACCGCGACATCAACCCGACGGGGATCGTGCCGCTCGGCCCCGACCTGTCGACCTGGCTCACCCCGCACGACCGGGAGAAGCTCGGCGGCCGCCCCTTCGGCGACGGCACCCCGCCCCCACCTCCCGCCGAACCGGTAGACCCCGCCCACACCCCCCTCCCCTAAACCGCGCCTTGCCTCTTTCGACCCCCGTCGATCTTGCACTTTCTGTCGTCGACATGAGTGGATATGCCCCTTATGCCACCGCAGTAAGTGCAAGATCGCGGCACGGTGCACCACCCAGCCTCGTCGATCTTGCACTTTGTGTCGTCGACATGAGCAGGGATGCCCCTTATGCCGCCGCAGAAAGTGCAAGATCGCGGCGCGGTCACCACCGGGCCTCGTCGATCATGGATTTGTGGTGCCTGGTTTGGGGCGTTGGGGGCACCTTGTTACCCACCACGACTCCATGATCGACGGGCGGGCGGGACGGGGCGCTGCTCAGCCCGGGGCGGGGCGCGCGGGGCGGGGGCTTGGGCTGGGCTCGACCCGGGGAGGCGGGGCGGGCGGGGCGGGGCGCGGGCCCGGGGAGGTGGGGCGGGGGGCTAGAGGGCTACGCGGACTGCGGCGGTGAGGACCAGTTGGGCCAGGGCGGCGGGGACCAGGACGAGCCAGCAGAGGCGTTGGAGTTGGTCCTCGCGCAGGCGGGGGTAGGAGACCCGGAGCCAGATGATCACGAAGGCCACGGCGAAGATCTTCAGTAGCGTCCAGAGCCAGCCGAGCTGGTCGTCGGCGAACGGTCCCTGCCAACCGCCCAGGAACAGCACGGTGGTCAGCGCGGCGATGACCACGATGCCGACGTACTCGGCGAGCAGGAAGAACGCGAACCGCAGACCCGTGTACTCGGTCATGTAACCGAACACCAGCTCCGAGTCGGCCACCGGCATGTCGAACGGCGGCCGGCGGATCTCGGCCAGCCCCGCCACGAAGAAAATGATCATCGCGGGCGCCTGCCAGAGCAGCCACCAGGGCTGCCACGCCTCGACGATGCCGGACAGGCTGAGCGTGCCCGCCGCCATCGCCACCGACGCGGCGGCCAACACCAGCGGCAGCTCGTAGCCGAGGAGCTGGGCGGCCCCGCGCAGGCCGCCGAGCAGGCTGTACTTGTTGGCCGACGCCCACGCCGACATCAGCACCGCCACCACCCCGATGCCGACGACGGCCAGCACGAAGAACAGGCCGATGTCCAACGGTTGCCCGACCAAATCGTTCGGGCCGAGCGGGATGACCAGCAGCACCAGCAGGTAGGGCACCAGCGCCACCGCGGGGGCCAGTCGGAACACCGCCCGGTCCGCCTCGCGCGGGGTGATGTCCTCCTTCTGCACGAACTTCACACCGTCCGCCACGAGCTGCGCCCAGCCGTGGAAACCGCCCGCGTACATCGGGCCGAGCCGGCCCTGCATGTGCGCCATCACCTTGTGCTCGGCCTGACCGACCAGCAACGGCAGGGTCAGGAACGCGACCACCACGCCGCCAATCCGGAGCACCAGCTCCACCCAGAGCGGCATCAGGGCGTACCCCCGTCGTGGTCGCCGTCGTCGCGCGCCGCCGGGTCCGCGACCGGCCCGGGCCGCGCGGACCCGGCCGGGCCGTCGGCGGCGCCGGCAGCCCGGGGAGTACGCGCCGGACGGGCCCCCGGCGCGGGCCGCGCCGGACGGTCACCCGCCGGACGGGCCGGGGTGCCGCCGCGCGGCCCCTCCCCCACGCCGGCCGCGCCGGCCGGGGTGGGCGTCGTTCCCCACTCGCCCGGAGCGGGTACGCCCGGCGGGCGGATCGGACGACGGCCGCCGCCGGCCTCCGACTCGCCCGGTTCCTTCGCGCCCGGCCACGGCTTGGCCACCCGGGAGGCGAGCACGAACTCCTTGCGCAGCGGATTGCCCTCGAACTCCGGTGGCAACAGCAGCGGTCGCAGCTCACCGTGCCCGGCGAAGTCGATGCCGAACATCTCGTGGGTCTCCCGCTCGTGCCAGGCGGCGCCGGGGAAGATGTCCACCACCGAGGCCACCGAGGGCGTGTCGCGGGGCACCCGGGTGCGCAGCAGCACGCCGTGCCGCAGCCGCGTCGACCAGAGGTGCGCGACCACGTCGAAGCCCTCGGCCAACTCGTCGACCGCCGACAGCCAGTCGAAGAAGTCGCAGGCCAGCTCGCTGTCGTCGCGGGCCGCGCGGACGGCCGCCGACCAGCTCGCGGCAGGTACGTCGACGGTGGCCCGGGCGAACCGCTGCCCGCCGGAGACCGCCGCGGTCGCCTCGACCGGCGCGAGCAGCGCGACCAGCCGAGCGCCGACCTCTTCTGACGTCATGCCGCTGATCCTAGGGTCTGTTCCACCGGGCCGGTCGAGCCGAGGCGGAGTCCCGGCGGCGATCGAGCCCACGGTCGCCGCCCGGCCAACCGGTGATCTGCCGGCTTTACCGGCGGCGGTCCGGCCGACGGGGAAAGATGAGGGCGTGCGCGCTGTGACGGTGAGACCCGGGGTCGCCAACTCGCTGAGCCTCGTCGAGGATCAGCCGGAGCCGGCGTCCGGGGAGGGCGCCGTCCTGGTCGAGGCGTTGGCCGTGGGCATCTGCGGCACCGATCACGAGATCATCGCCGGCGACTACGGCGAGGCGCCACCGGGCGCGGACCGGCTGGTGATCGGGCACGAGTCGCTGGGCCGGGTGCTCGAGGACCCGACCGGCACCGTGCAACCCGGCGACCTGGTGGCCGGTATCGTCCGGCATCCCGACCCGGTGCCCTGCCCCAACTGCGCCGTCGGCGAGTGGGACATGTGCCGCAACGGGCGGTACACCGAGCACGGCATCAAGGCGCTGCCCGGTTTCGCCCGCGACCGTTGGCGGATCGAGCCGCAGTTCGCGGTCCGCCTCGACCCGGCGCTGGCCCAGGTCGGCGTGCTGTTGGAGCCGACCAGCGTGGTGGCCAAGGCCTGGGACCACATCGAACGGATCGGGCACCGGGCCGAGTGGCAGCCGCAGACCGTCCTGGTGACCGGGGCCGGACCGATCGGGCTGCTGGCGGCGCTGCTCGGCGCCCAGCGCGGGCTCACCGTCCACGTGCTGGACCGGGCCACCGACGGGCCGAAGCCGGAACTGGTCGCCGGGCTGGGCGCCACGTACCACGCGGTGCCGGTCAACGACCTGCCCTTCGAGCCGGATGTCGTGATCGAGTGCACCGGCGCGCCCACCGTCGTCCTGGACGTCATGTGCAAGGCCGCGCCGAACGGGATCGTCTGCCTGGCCGGGGTGTCCAGCGGCGGCCGGACCATCGACTTCGACGCCGGGGCGCTGAACCGGGCGCTGGTGCTGGAGAACAACGTGGTGTTCGGCTCGGTGAACGCCAACCGGCGGCACTGGGACATGGCAGCCGAGGCGCTCTCGCGCGCCGACCAGGTCTGGCTCTCCTCCCTGATCACCCGGCGGGTGCCGGTGAACAGGTACGCCGACGCGTACACCCCCGGGCCGGACGACATCAAGGTGATCCTGGAGTTCGCCTCCTGAACCGGCTAGATCCCCGGTAGCCGGCCGTTGCGGAACAGGTCCACGAAGAGCTGGTGATCCTGCCGGGCGCGCACCCCGTACGCATGCGCGAAGTCCACCAGATGGGTGACGAATCCCGACTCGTCGGCGTCCACCGCCGCGACGATCGCCTCCTCGGTGGAGTAGTCCACCAGGTCGTGGCTGGACTCGTCGTCGGCGACCGAGTGCATCCGGGCCACCGCCCGGCCCAGGTCGACCAGCACCCCGGTCAGCTCGTCCGGCTCGTTGACGTCGGACCAGTCCAGATCGGCGGCGTACGGGGACACCTCGGCGACCAGTTGGCCCGCCCCGTCCAGCTCGGTGAAGCCCAGCCACGGGTCGGCGTGCGCCTGCAACGCCCGCTGCGACTCGGCGGTCCGGTGCCCCTGGTGCCGGAAGTAACCGGCCACCGACTCGTCCGTGCTGTAGCGGGCCACCGCCGGAACCTGCGCCTGCTTCATGTAGATCACCACGTCGTTCTCCAGCGCCTGGGTGTGCCCCTCCAGGAGCAGGTTGTACGACGGCAGCCCCGCCGAGCCGATGCCCACGCCCTTGCGCAGCACCACGTCCTTGATCCGGGCGGCCCCCGGACGCAGCCGGGCCGTGGCGGCGGGCAACGTGCCCAGGTACTCCTCGAAGGCGGCGAGCACCCTGTCCCGGGTCGGGGGGTCGACCTCGAAGATGCCGTCGGTGACGGAGAACCGCCGCTCGTAGTTGTCGACGGTGGTCTGCGCGGCGAGCAGGTCGACCCTCGTGTTGAGGCGGGCCTGTTGGAGCACCCGGCGCAGCACGCCGTCGGCGTTGTCCAGGGTGATCGAGCCGATGGCGTCGTCCCCGCCCGCGGCGATCGCCCGCAGCTCGGTCAGGTAGGCGCGGGCGAAGCCGGTGACCAGCGCACCGATCACCGTGTCGGACAGGGCCTTGCTGTAGCCGAGCAGCGCCACGCTGGCCACGAACCGCCGCAGGTCCCAGGTGAACGGCCCGACGTACGCCTCGTCGAAGTCGTTGACGTTGAAGACCAGTTGCCCGGAGGCGTTCATGTACGTGCCGAAGTTCTCCGCGTGCAGGTCGCCGTGGATCCACACCCGGCCGGTCCGCTCGTCGAGGAAACGGTCGTCGGCGAAGTCGCCACGCTGGTCGGCGTAGAACAGCGCGGCGCTGCCCCGGTAGAAGGCGAACGGCGACGCGGCCATCTTCCGGAACTTGCGGCGGAAGGCCGCCGGGTCGATCGCCATCGACGCGCCGAACTCCGCGTTGAGCACGTCGACGATGTGGTCCGAGCGCTGGTCCCCTGAGCTGCTCATGGTCCGCACGCTAGCGGGCCGGGTCCAGCTCTCGGGGTCAACTCGCGCTGGGTGGGCGTACCGGCGGAGCGGTGAGGGAGTCGACCGAGCGTGGTGCGCTGGCCTCGGCCGGCGCGGCGAGCAGGTCCCGCTGCGGCACGCCGCCGATCCCGGACTGCTCGGCGGCGATCTTCTCCTGAAGGCGCAGGATGCCGTGCAGCAGCGCCTCCGGGCGGGGCGGGCAGCCGGGTACGTAGACGTCGACCGGGATGAGCTGGTCGACGCCCTTGGTGACCGAGTACGAGTCCCAGTAGGGGCCACCGCAGTTGGAGCACGCGCCGAACGAGATGACGTACTTCGGCTCGGGCATCTGGTCGTAGAGCCGCTTGATGGCCGGGGCCATCTTGTCGGTCACCGTGCCGGAGACGACCATGAGGTCGGCCTGTCGGGGGCCGTGGGCGAACGGGATCACGCCGAGCCGGATGAAGTCGTGCCGGCCCATGCTGGTGGCGATGAACTCGATCGCACAACAGGCCAGGCCGAAGTTGAACACCCAGAGCGAGTAGCGGCGCCCCCAGTTCAGCACGAACCGGATCGGCTCACCGAGCACTGCCGGTAGCTGCACGGACGTCCCCTCTCCTCGCCTCACAGTGAATCACAGCCGGTTGTCACGGACCGGACAGGCAACCCCACCGGTTTCGACCGCAACCGGTGGGCACGGCCGAGTGTGTGACCGGTGCTGGCGAACACGCCGCTGCGGCCACCACGGGGAGGACGAGTGCTTGTGACAGGAGAAGTACGGGTGGGCGGCCCGCCCCCCGACCCGCCGGGAAGCCCTCTCCCCGCGACCGCCGAACTGGTCTTCGACGACTTCTACCACGCGCACTTCCGGTCCCTGGTGGTGCAGCTCACCGCGTACACGGGTGATCGTGGGCAGGCGCAGGACCTGGTTCAGGAGGCGTTCTGCCGGGCGTACACCCACTGGAGTCGGCTCGCCCGGTACGACGATCCGCTGGCCTGGGTCCGCCGGGTCGCCTGGAACCTCGGCCACAACCGTTGGCGGCGGCTGCGCACCGCGCAGGCCTGGCTGCTGCGGCAACGGGAGACCCACGTCGCCGAGCCGAGCCCGGACCGGGTCGCCCTCGACACCGCGCTGGCCAAGTTGCCACCGAAGCAGCGCCGGGCCGTCGTACTGCACTACCTCGCCGACCTGACCGTCGCCGAGATCGCCGCCCAGGAACGGGTCGCCGAGGGGACCGTCAAGTCCTGGCTGCACCGGGGCCGGGCGGCCCTCGCGACGCACCTGCGCGACACCACCGAGGAGGTGCGAGATGTCTGAGCAGGAGATCCTCGACCTCGCCGAAGAATTCGCCCACTACCGCCGTACCGTGCTGGCGGAGGTCGAGGTGCCCGGGCCCGCCGCCGTGCGGCGGACCGCACGGGGACGCGGCCGTCGCCGGCTGGGCACCTACACCGCGACGGTGCTCGCGCTGTTCGGCGGGGCCGCCGTCGGGTACGCGGCGATGAACGGCCCCGATCGCGAGCCGGGCCCGGTCGACCCCACCCCGACCATCTCCGCCTCGCCCACCCCGAGCGGCTCGGCGAGCCCGGCCCCCAGCCCGTCCCTGACGAGCGGCAGCCCGACCGCCACCGCACCGGGCGGGAAGATCAGCCGAGCCCAACTGCTCGCCGCGTCGGTGACCCTGCCCGCGTGGCGCGCCGGTCCGGGCTGCTCCACGTCGGGCATCCGGCTCAGCGCTGACGACCGCGAGGAGGCCAACTGGCTGGTGGCGTTCGACCAGGGGGACGTCGACGGGGACGGCGTCCAGGAGGCGGTGGCCCTGGTGCAGTGCGTGCTCGGCACCGGCGGGCCCATGCAGGTGGTCGCCTTCGACCGGGACCAGCAGGGCAGGATCGTCACGCTGGGCCGGGTGGTCGCGACGAGCATCGACAAGCCGCAGTGGTTGTTCGCCCTGGATGTGGTGGACGACGGCACCGTACGGGTGCAGGTCGGCGACATCGCGCCCGGTGGCGGCTGGCCCGGTGAGTGGTCGCAGCGACAGTGGCGTGGCTACCGCCTCAAGGGCGGGTCCTTCGCGCAGGTCTCCGGGCCGACGAGCTTCGGGCCGAACCCGCACGACGTCAACCTCGTCGTCAGCGCCACGAACCTGGTGCTGACCGACGCGCCGGACGGCTCCCGGACCGGCACGATCACCGTGCGGGTCCGCAACGGGGGCAACGAACCCGCCGCCTACGTGGCCCTGCGGATCGGCCTGCCGGAGGCGGTCCGGCCGGACGGCGCCGGCTGGGCGGCCTGCCGCGACGACCCGGCGAAGACCGGGTCGCCGGTGACCTGCGACCTGAACAAGCTCGGGGCCGGCAAGGAGGTCCGGCTCACGCTGGGTTTCCGGGTCGCTGCGGGCACCACGGTCGGCACGGGCAAGGCCGACGTGGACGTCCGCCCGATGAACGCGAGCTTCGACTTCGTGGAGGAGGTGTACGACCCCGACAACACGGTGGTGATCACCTACCGGTGAGTCCGGACCGGGCCGCGCTCACCCGAGCGCGGCCCGGTCGCCCTGCCACCGGCGTCGCGCCCCGACTGTCGGATACGCGGCCGGCCGGGCCGCAACCAGGGGCCGCGCAGCGGAGTGTTACCGGCGCCCAGGGCACCGGCCCGGCGGCACACGGGGAGGGGCAGTGACAGCAACGATGGGAGCCCGCGCCAACGAACCACCGGCGCCGCTGACGGCCCAGAGGGCGGATTCGGCGGCGATCCCGTTCGACGACTTCTACCACGCGCACTTCCGGAGCGTCACCGCCCAACTCTGCGCGTACACCGGGGATCTGGGCCACGCGCAGGATCTCGCCCAGGAGGCGTTCTGCCGGGCGTTGGCCCGCTGGGACCGCCTGGTCCGGTACGACGATCCGGTGGCCTGGGTCCGCCGGGTCGCCTGGAACCTGGCCCGCAGCCGCTGGCGTCGGCTCCGTACGGCCCGCAACCACCTGCTGCGGCAGCGACGCGTCGAGGCCGAGGTGGACGGTCCGACGCCGGACCGGGTGGCCATCGACGCGGCACTCACGCAACTGCCTCCCCACCACCGGCGGGCCGTCATCCTGCACTACCTGGCCGACCTGTCGGTCAGTCAGATCGCCCTCCAGGAAGGCGTGGCCGAGGGCACCGTGAAGTCCTGGCTGCACCGGGGCCGGACCGCCCTGGCCGGACTGCTGGACGAGAACACCGAGGGGGTGTCCGATGTCTGATCTCGACCCGCGGCTGCGCGAGCGGTTGACCGCATACCGCATGGACGTCACCGCCCGGGCCGTCGGCCCCGGTCCGGACCAGGCCCGACGCACCCTGCGCCGCCGCCGGCGGACGAGGGTCGTGGCGGTCGCCGCGGCCGCGGTCGTGCTGGTGCTGGCACCGGTCGTCGCCAACGCCGCGCTGAAGGGTGACCGGACGCCACCGGTGCCGGCGGAGTCCGTCGACCCGACACCCCCGCCGACCACCGCGCCGCCCACCACGCCGTCCACCACCCCGTCGCCGGATTCCCCGCCGTCCGCCGAATCCGGCGCCCCGGACGGCCGGATCAGCCGGCAGCAACTGCTCGCCGCCCGGCTGGACCTGCCGGACTGGCCGTCGCTCGTGCCGTCGACCTGCACCACGTCCGACGTACGGCTGGCGACCAGCGCGAACAAGGACGCCGTCCCGCTGCTCACCGACGTGCAGGTGGCCCACGCCGACCTGGACGACGACGGCGCGCAAGAGTCGGTCGCCCTGGTCGCCTGCCGCTACGGTGAGGCGTTCGCGAAGCAGGTCATCGCCTTCGACCGGGACGACAGTGGGCGGATCGTGACGCTCGGCCGGGTCGTCCGGACCACCAACGGGGTGCAGGACATCGTCGGGCTGAGCGTCACCGCGGCCGGTGCCGTCCAGGTGCGGGTGGCCGACCTACAGCCCTGCTGCGACACCCCTTCCTACTGGCCACAGGAACAGCAGCGCACCTACCGGTTCACGGGTGGCCGGTTCACCCAGACCGGCGGCCCCACCGCGTTCGGCAAGGATCCCCGCCTCACCGACCTGCGGTTGACCATGACCCACACGCTCGTCGACGCCCCGGACGGCCGCACGCTCACCACCGTCTTCACGGTCCGCAACGCGGGGAAGGTCGACGCGGCGCAGGTCGAGTTCCGGGGCTTCGACGTGGGTGAGCCGGCCGGCGGCGACTGGTCCCGGTGCGATACAAAGGCCGCAGCGGCGGACGACAACCAGTCGTGCCGCCTGCCGGGGGTGCCGGCCGGTGAGTCCCGGCGGTACACCTTCGTCCACCTGGTGCCCGACCGGTCGGGCGCCGCCGCGATGAAGCGCACCTTCCACGTCGTGCACTTCGACGCACAGGACCGCCAGTGGCGCGACCTCGACGACAAGAACAACCAGGCGCAACTGCCCGGCGTGCTCTGAGCCGGCCGGTGCCCCATCCCGAGCGGGGTGGGGCACCGGCGTTCAGACGGCCGGATCCCAGGTGGGGCGTTGCAGGAGCCCGACGAACTCGACGAGCAACCGTTCGCGCAGCGCCGGCGGGGCGGCGTCGAGCAGCGTGTTGACGACCGCCATCCGATCCGGCAGCGGACCGGCGGCGTCGCCGTCACCGCCCAGGCCCAGCCCGGCGGCCAGGCCGGCCACCACCTCCGGCGTCAGGGCCTCGGGGGTGAGGGCGCCGAGCAGGGACGCCAGTTCGGCGGGCAGTTGCACCGGGCCGGTCGCGCGGGCCGCCGCCACCGCGGCGGCCAGATCCGGTCCGAACTCGGCCACCCGGGGCGCCACCGAAGCGGTCACCGTGAGATGGACACTGGCCGGCAGATCGGCGTACGACAGCTGGGGCTGGGTGTGCCAACCCCGGGCGGTCAGCTCGTCGACCAGCACGAACAGGTCGGGACCGCCCTCGGTGGCGGTGAAGCAGACCACCGTGGACTCCGGCTCGGCCATCAGCCGCAGCCCGTTGACGGCGCGGACCGCGTCGGCCAGGGCCGCGACCGCGTCCCGGGTGGTGGCGGCCAACCGCAGGTAGCCGGCGTCGCCGAGGTGCCGCAGGGTGGCGTACGCGGCGGCGATCGGTCCGCCCGAGCGGGTCGAGGCGATCACCGGGTTGATCATCGTGTACCCGGGCCAGTCGGCGTACGCGAAGTACTGCGGCGCGCGGCCGGCGGCGTCCCGGTGCAGCAGCACCGACACGCCCTTCGGCGCGTACCCGTACTTGTGCAGGTCGACCGAGATGGACGTGACACCGGGGACGGTGAAGTCGAACGCCGGCACCGGCGCGCCGAGGCGACGCAGGTACGGCAGGGTCCAACCACCGAAGCAGGCGTCGACGTGGCAGCGCACCCCGGCCTCGGCGGCGACGGCGGCGATCTCGGCGACCGGGTCCACCACCCCGTGCGCGTACGACGGCGCGGAGCAGGCGACCAGTACCGTGTCCGGCCCGATCGCGGCGGCCATCGCGGCGGGTTCGGGCCGCAGCGTGTCCGGCGAGACCGGCACCACGTCCAGCGCCACCCGCAGGTAGTGCGCCGCCTTGGCGAACGCGGCGTGCGCCGTCGACGGCACGACGATCCGAGGCGCGGCGATCTCCGGGTGGGCGTCCCGGGCCGCCTTGACGGCGAGGATCAGCGACTCGGTGCCACCGCTGGTGACGCTGCCGACCACGTCCGGCGCGCTGGTGCCCGGGCCGCCGCCGAGCACCCGGCCGGCCGCGCCGACGAGCGCGTTCTCCATGGCCAGCAGGGACGGGAACGCGGTCGGGTCGAGCCCGTTGACGTGGGCACTCTCGGAGTGCGCGGCGGCCGCGAGGTCGTCGAGCCCCGGCACCGCCGGGTCGTACACGTAAGCGAACAGCCGCCCGCCGTGGGTGGGCCGGTCGCCAGCCCGCAGCCGCCGAACCTCGTCCAGCGCCTGCTCCGCGCTGACCCCGTCCCGGGACAGCGCGCCCGCGTCAACCCTGCTCTCGTCGATCATGGATTTGTGGTGCCCTTCTCGTGACGGTCAACGGCTTTCGTCCCCCACCACGACTCCATGATCGACCCGGGGAGTGACCCCGGGAGTGGGGGTGGGGAGGGTGTAGTGGCGGAGTAGGGGGATGGGTCCAGCTATCAGCAGGGCCGGGATCAGGGTGAAGCCGAGCAGGACGCCGAGCCGCGCCGTGTCGGACTGGGCGGCCGACGTGCCGGTGTCGGAGGAGACGTAGCCGGAGACCTGGAGCACGAGGCCGTAGATGCCGGGGCCGAGAGCCAGGCCGAAGGTCTCCCCGGCGGTCCACAGGCCGGTGAAGACACCCGCCTGCCGGCGGCCGGTACGCGCCGTGTCGTACGCGATGCAGTCCGGGAGCATGGCCAGCGCGAACACCTGCTGCCCGGCGTACCCGACGCCGAGCACGGCGACCACCAGGTAGACCACGACCGGGGGCAGCACCGGGGCGGCGACCAGGGCGAGCGCCCCGGCGGCGAGGATCAACCCGGCGGTGACCAGGGCGGCCCGCTTGCCCAGCCGGGCGCCGACCCGGGCCCAGAGCGGCATCACCAGCAGGGCCGGCCCGACGAAACAGGCGAAGAGCAGCGTCGGCCCGTTCCGGTCGTCGCGCAGGATCTGCCCGGCGAAGTAGTTGACCCCGGCGAGGATGGTCGCCACCCCCACGGACTGCACCACGAAGCAGATCAGCAGCGCCCGGAACGGCCGGTTGGCCCCGGCCACCGCGAGTTGGGCACGCAGCGACGGTTCACTGACGCCGACCGCGCCAGCGGGTGCGGACCGGGTGCCGAGGAACGCGCCGAGCGCGCCGACGGCGATGAGCGCCGCCACGAACAGGCCCATCCAACGATGCCCGGGCAACCCGTCGCCGCCGGCCGTCACCACCAGCGGAGCGACCGCGCCGGAGATCAGGATGGCCAGCGCCAGCAGGGCGATCCGCCAGGTCATCAGCCGGGTGCGTTCGGTGTGGTCGCCGGTCATCTCGGCGGGCATCGCCATGTACGGGACCTGGAAGAAGGCGAACGCGGTGGCCGTGGCCAGGAAGGCGAACGCCACGTACGCCGCGGCGGCCGGCCCGTTGTCGAACGGCGCGGCGAAGATCGCCGCGAAGAGCACGGCGAGCGCGAGACCGGCGACGAGCAGGTACGGCCGGCGTGCGCCCCAGCGCGACCGGGTGCGATCGGAGATCCGGCCGGCGACCGGGTTCACCAGCACGTCCCACGCCTTGGGCAGCAGCACCAGCAGGGCGGCCATCCCGGCGGCGACGCCGAGCGTGTCGGTCAGGTAGGGCAGCAACAGCAGGCCGGGCACGGTGCCGAACGCGCCGGTTGCCAGCGAGCCGAGCGCGTATCCGACGTGCACCGGGCGGGGCAGCCGACCGGTGGCGGGCAGGCCGGCAGCACCCGGCGGCTGGTTCATGGGGCCGAATGTTACTCACGTTATGGCGGGGGTCACATCCCCTCCTCGGGCGACCAGCCGGCCGCCGCGATGTCCACCCCAGAACCGCGCAACGGCGTCCCCTCGGCCCGCAGTCGGGCCCGCGCCTCGCGCTCGTGCCCCGGCGGCAACCGGCCACCCGCGGTCACCACCCGGTGCCAGGGCACCGAGCTGCCGTGCCGGGCCATGATGCCGCCCACCAGTCGCGCGGAGGAGCGACCCGAGCGTTCGGCCAGCGCGTCGGCGACCGCGCCGTACGACATCACCCGACCCTCCGGAATCCGCTCCACGAGGTCCAGTACCGCCTCGACGTACTCGTCAGGAGTCACAATCGGCCACCATATGGGAACGCCACCGGACCACGCGGGCGTGACCACGCAGAATGGGCGGGTGCGCGACGCAGTCACGGCCGCTCGGCGGATCGTCGTCAAGATCGGATCCTCCTCGTTGACCACCGCGACCGGCGGGCTGGCCGACGAGCGGGTCGACGCGCTCGTCGACACCCTGGGCCGGCTCGGCGCCGAGGGCCGCGAGGTCGTGCTGGTCTCCTCCGGCGCGATCGCCGCCGGCCTCGCCCCGCTCGGCCTGACCCGACGTCCGCGCGACCTGGCCACCCAGCAGGCCGCCGCCAGCGTCGGTCAGGGCCTGCTGATCGGCAGGTACGCGGCCAGCTTCGCCCGGCACGGTCGCACCGTCGGCCAGGTGCTGCTCACCGTCGACGACGTGACCCGCCGGGCGCACTACCGCAACGCGTACCGCACCCTGCGCAAACTGCTCGACCTGCGGGCGGTGCCGATCGTCAACGAGAACGACACGGTCGCCACCGAGGAGATCCGGTTCGGCGACAACGACCGGCTGGCCGCCCTGGTGGCCGCCCTGGTGCACGCCGACCTGCTGGTGCTCCTCTCAGACGTGGACGCGCTCTGGACCGGCGACCCGGCCCGCCCGCAGTCGGTACGGATCGCCGAGGTGCGTGGCGAGGAGGATCTCGCCGGGATCACCATCGGCGGCGCCGGCCGGTCCGGCGTCGGCACCGGCGGCATGGTGACCAAGGTCGAGGCGGCCCGGATCGCCACCGGCTTCGGCATCCCCGTGGTGCTCACCTCCGCCGACCTGGCCGCGCCGGCGCTGACCGGTGAAGCGGTCGGCACCCTGTTCCACCCGCAGCGGCAACGGCCGACGGCCCGGCTGTTCTGGCTGGCCCACGCCACCTCGCCCCGGGGTCGCCTGCACCTGGACCCGGGCGCGGTGGCCGCCGTCGTCGGGCGGCGCAAGTCGCTGCTGCCGGCCGGGATCACCGCCGTGGACGGCACCTTCACCGCCGGCGACCCGGTGGACCTGGTCGACACCGCCGGCGCACCGGTCGCCCGTGGCCTGGTCAACTACGACGCGGTGGAGCTGCCCGGGCTGCTCGGCCGCTCCACCTCCGAACTCGCCGCGGCGCTCGGCCCGGCGTACGAACGGGAGGTCGTCCACCGCGACGACCTCGTACTGCTCTGAGGAGTCGATGATGAGCGTCGCCGAACAGGCGCGGCGGGCGCGGGAAGCCGCCGCCGACCTGGCCGTGGCCACCCGTACCGTCAAGGACGCCGCGCTGGTCGCGATGGCCGACGCGCTGGTGGCGCGTACCCCGGAGATCCTGACCGCGAACGAGGCGGACCTGGCGGCCGGGCGCGAGGCCGGGCTGAGCGCGGCCGTGCTGGACCGGCTCGCCCTCGACGAGGGCCGGGTGGCCGGCATCGCCGGCGCGCTGCGCGAGATGGCCGCGCTGCCCGACCCGGTCGGCGAGGTGGTCCGGGGGTCCACTCTGCCCAACGGCCTGGAGTTGCGGCAGATCCGGGTGCCGTTCGGGGTGGTCGGCATCATCTACGAGGCGCGGCCCAACGTGACGGTGGACGCGGCCGGCATCTGCCTCAAGTCCGGCAACGCGGCGCTGCTGCGCGGGTCGTCGTCGGCCGCGCACTCGAACGCCGCGCTGGTCGCGGTGCTGCGCGACGCGGTCGCCGAGGCCGGTCTGCCGGCCGACGCGGTGCAATTGCTCGACGCCGCCTCACGCGACTCGGTGAAGGAGCTGATGCGCGCCCGAGGGCTTGTCGACGTGCTCATCCCGCGCGGTGGCGCGTCGCTGATCCGCACCGTGGTCGAGGAGTCGACGGTGCCGGTGATCGAGACCGGGGTGGGCAACTGCCACGTCTACGTCGACGCCGCCGCCGACGTGGCAAAGGCGGTCGCGGTGACGTTGAACGCCAAGACGCAACGGCTGTCCACCTGCAACACCGCCGAGTCGCTGCTGGTGCACGCGGACGTCGCCGACGCGTTCCTGCCGCCGATGCTGGCCGCGTTCGCCGAGGCCGGGGTGACCGTGCACGGCTCCCCCGAGGTGGCCGCCCACTCGGCCGCCGTGGTCCCGGCCACCGAGGAGGACTACGCCACGGAGTACCTGTCGGCGGACATCTCGGTGGCGGTGGTCGACTCGCTGGACGCGGCGGTCGCGCACATCCGCCGCTTCGGCACCGGGCACACCGAGGCGATCATCACCGACTCGACGACGGCCGCCCGCGCGTTCGTCGCCCGGGTGGACGCGGCAGCGGTGATGGTGAACGCGTCGACCCGGTTCACCGACGGCGGCGAGTTCGGCTTCGGCGCGGAGATCGGCATCTCCACCCAGAAACTGCACGCCCGGGGGCCGATGGGCCTGCCCGAGCTGACCAGCACCAAGTACGTCGTCACCGGGGACGGGCACGTGCGCTAGGGCCTGTCGGCCACGGACGGGCGGCCGTGCGCCACGGCGCGTCGGCCGCTCAGGCGGCTGCGGACGGGCGGCAGGCCCGGATGGCGGAGAGCGTGGAGTGCACGTCGAACTGGTGGCCGTCGTCGCTCTCCCAGCCACCGTCGCTGCGCTGGGTCTCGGCGAGCCGGCGCAGGGCGCGCACCATGACCCAGTCGTGGGCGTCGATGCCGACCCGGCGCAGCGTGGCCGCCAGCCAGGCCACGTCGCCGGCCGACATGGTGGCCATCCGTTCGGCGAGCACCACCTGGATGCGCGCCGATTCCTGGAACATGTCCTGACGGTGCAGGACGGCCGCGCCCAGCCAGCCGGCGGCGAGGAACGACGGCCAGCTCCCGTCCGGGCGCAGCCGCGCGACGATCGACTGGGCGGCGGCCTGCACCACACCGGCGTACGCCCCACCGACCCGGTGGTCGAGCGGACCCGAGGCGCGGGCGTCCAGGCCGGCGACGGTGAGCCAGAAGCCGGCGTTGGTGGTCAGGAAGAGTTTCGCCTCGGGGTCGCCGGGGCGGGCCCACTCGGGTGCCGAGCCGGCCAGCGAGAGGTCTTCGTCCCAGCCACCGTCGGGCTGCTGCCGGGACGCCAACCAGTCCAGAGCCCGGCGGGCGGCGGGACGGCCCAGCGCGCCGAGGTCGTCCAGCTCGCCGAGGCGGAAACAGGTGGCGTCGACCGAGGCGACCTCACCGCCCCAGGTCGCCGGCCAGCCACCGTCGGGCGACTGGCCGACCTCGGCCGCGTCCAACAGCTCGGGCGGTGCGGGCGTACCGTTGCGCAGCCAGGACAGGCGGGCGCGTTCCACCGCGTCACCGTGCGCCACGACGAACCCGATCGCGGCTTCCAAGTCGACCACGGCGGAGACGCTACCTGCGCAGACGCGATCCCGCCTCGGGGAATCGGCCAGCCGGAAATGGCTGCGTCGCTCGGCCCGCGGGTCTGGTCGGAGCCATCTGCGTCGATTGACGCGACGGGTCGGAGCCGGGACGGCAGGGCCGCCCCGGCTCCGCCGGTCAGTACGCGGGCAGCGACGGGTCGATCTGCTTGATCCAGGAGAGCACGCCACCCTGCACGTGCACGGCGTCACGGAATCCGGCCGACTTCAGCGCGGCGAGCGCCTCGGCGGAGCGGACGCCGGACTTGCAGTGCAGCACGATCTGCTTGTCCTGCGGGAGCTTGGCGAGGGCCTCGCCGGAGATGATGTCGCCCTTGGGGATCAGGGTGGCGCCGGGGATCCGCACGATCTCGTACTCGGCCGGCTCGCGCACGTCGACGAGGAAGATGTCCTTGCCGGCGTCCTGCCACTCCTTGAGCTCCAGGGCGGTGATGGTCGAGTCGAGCGTCGCCTCCTGCGCCTCGACCGAGACCGCGCCGCAGAAGTCCTCGTAGTCTTCCAGCAGGTCGGTGACGGTCGGGTTCTCGCCGCAGAGCACGCAGTTCGGGTCCTTCCGGACCTTGATCTTGCGGTACTCCATCTCCAGGGCGTCGTAGACCATGAGCCGACCCACGAGCGGCTCGCCGATGCCGGTGAGCAGCTTGATCGCCTCGTTCACCTGGATCGACCCGATCGACGCGCAGAGCACGCCGAGCACGCCGCCCTCGGCGCAGGAGGGGACCATGCCGGGCGGCGGCGGCTCCGGGTAGAGGCACCGGTAGCAGGGGCCGTGCTCGGCCCAGAACACCGACGCCTGACCGTCGAAGCGGTAGATCGAACCCCAGACGTACGGCTTGCCGAGCAGCACCGCCGCGTCGTTGACCATGTAGCGGGTGGCGAAGTTGTCGGTGCCGTCGACGATCAGGTCGTACTGGGCGAAGATCTCGCGGACGTTCTCCCGGTCCAACGCGGTGTTGTGGATCTCCACGTTGACCAGCGGGTTGATCTCACGGATCGACGCGGCGGCGGACTCGGCCTTGGACCGGCCGACGTCGGACACCCCGTGGATGACCTGACGCTGGAGGTTGGACTCGTCGACGGTGTCGAAGTCGATGATGCCGAGCGTGCCCACCCCGGCAGCGGCCAGGTACAGCAGGGCGGGTGAGCCGAGGCCACCGGCGCCGACACAGAGCACCCGGGCGTTCTTCAGCCGCTTCTGCCCGGCCACCCCGACGTCCGGGATGATCAGGTGGCGCGAGTAGCGGCGGATCTCGTCAACGGTCAGCTCGGCGGCGGGCTCGACGAGCGGGGGCAACGACACGGTGGACTCCCCGGGATCGGCGGTGTGAACCGCGCCATTGTTGCTCGCCGGGGCCCCGCTCGGCCATGAGGGAGGACACGTGGTCCGCGATGCGGGAGCGGGAATAACTCAGGGAACGATGTCGCCCGCGTAGCGACGGCCGTCGAGGTAGGGCCAGGCGTTGGCCACGCAGCCGTGCAGCCCGTACGTCTGTTGCTGCATCACCGGCGCGGGCTCGCCCGGCCCGGGGCACGCCTCGTGCTCCGCGCCGAACTCGTGGCCGACCTCGTGGTTGATCACGTAGGTGCGGTACGTCTCCAGCGGCGCGCCGTAGTCGGGCACCGCCTCCTGCCAGCGGGCCAGGTTGATGATGACCCGGCCGGGCAGCCGGCAGGACGTGTACCGCTCGGTGGTCAGCCCGCCCTCGGCGCACATCCGCTCCGAGGTGACCGGGGTGGCGAGGTAGATGGTGAAGTCGGCGGCCCGCGCGTCGGCCACCCGCTGCACGCGTAGCTCGCCGGAGGCGATCCAGCTACGCGGGTCGGCCAGCACCTCGTCCACCCGCGCCGCGAAGGCGTCGGCGTCCTGGCCGCTGTCGCGCTCGACCACGACCCGGTACCGGCGCAGCGGCCCGTCCTCGCCGTGCACGACCGTGCCCCCGTCGGCGGCGGTGAACCGTCCCGCGCCGACCGACGGGTAGTCGCTGGGTACCGGGTGGGCCGCCCCGCCGCCCACGCCCATGCCGCCGTCGGTCGGGGTGACCGGTGCGTCGGCCGGCTCCTCGCCTCCCCGGGCCACGGTCACGCCAACGGCGGTGGCGAGGACGAGAAGCCCGAGCAGCACGGCGCGTCGACGACGACGGCGCATCCGGGTGAGCGTGGGACGTACGCCCTCGTCCGCCGACCCCACCGATGGGTCGGGCGGCTCGGGCGGGCCGTAAGGGGACGACGGCATCATGACGTCCAGCGTGCCAGACTATTCGGTCAATTCTCCGCTTTTCCCGCCTATTACCGCAATACGTCTGAGCGGTCTCAGAGTGCCGGCCCGGCGTAGCGCCGACCGTCGACGTACGGCCACGGATTGGCCCGACACCCGTTGAGGAAGAGGGTCTGCTGCATCATCACCGGCGCCGGGCGTCCCGCGCCCGGGCAGCGCTCGTGGTGGTGACCGAGCTGGTGACCGACCTCGTGGTTGACCACGTACGTCCGGTACACCGACAGCGGCACCCGCGCCGAGACGTAGTGCGGCACCGACAGCCGCCACCGGTCCAGGTTGACGATCACCTGACCGGGCGCGCGGCAGGAGGTGTACGGCCGTCCGCCGACCCGGATGTCCACGCCACCCGCGGCGCACATCCGGCCCGCCGTACGGGCGGTCGCCAGGTAGACGGTGAAGTCCCGGGGAGCGTCCCCGGGCACCTGTTGCAACCGCAGTCGACCGCTGTCGACCCAGCTACCCGGCCCGGTGAGCGCCACCTGGACAGCCTGCGCGAACGCACCCGCGTCCTCGTCGCTGCCCGACTCGACCGCCACCCGGTAGCGACGCAGCCCGCCCGCACGGCCCAGAACCGGACCGGACCGGTCGTCGTACTCGAACCGGCCGGTCCCCGCGCTCGGGACCACACCGGACATCTTCAGCACCGGCGGCGTGCTCGGCGACGCCGCCACCGTGGCGCTCGGCGACGGGCTGACCGACTCCGGCAGCGGCCCCGCCACCAGCGGCGGCGCGGCGGCCTCCTCGGCGGTCAGCCGATCGGACGGCTCCCCCCGCTCCTCGGCGACCACGGTCACGGCCGCGCCGATCGCCAGCACCACCGCCACCAGCTGGGCGATCAGTGCGAAGCGTCGGTGGCGGGGAGCGGATCTGAACATCCGGGTCAGCCTGCCAGATCGGACCGCCGGACGGCGTCCCCCTTTTCGGTGAGCAGACCGACCACCGCCCGGGCGACCAGTCGAGGCACCTCGAGTTGCGCCACGTGACCGACGCCGTCGAGCATCAGCAGGCGGCTGTCCGGGATGACCCGGGCGGTCTGCGGTGCGACCCGGACGTCGACCAGCCGGTCCTGCCGTCCTCCCACCACGAGCGTCGGCGCGCGGACCGCTCCGGCGAGCCGCCACAGCGATCCCGACCCCGGCAGATACGCCCGCAGGAAGCTGGAGACCAGGCCCCGGAACGTGCGGACGTACGCGGCCGCGTAGTGCGCCGCCTCGTACCGCACCCGGATCTCCTCCAACGCCTCCTCCCGACGCTGCGCGCAGATGCGACTCAGGTCGGCGACGCACGCCTCGAGCACCTGCTCGGCCATCACCTCCGGGGCGAGCTGGGTGAGTCGCCGGGCGACCAGCCGCTCACCACCCGGGATGGCCAGCACCGGCAGCATCCTGCCCTGCAACGACCGCCGGAAGTCCAAAAACGGCAGCGCCGGAGAGATCAGGGTGAGGGTACGGACCAGGTCCGGCCGCAACCCCGCCACCTGGACCGAGACCGCGCCGCCCAGCGAATTGCCGAACAGATGGACCGGCCCTCGACCGGAGTGCTCGATCCAGCGGATGACCAGCTCGGCGAAGGCCGGGATGGTGTAGCGCCGGCCCGGGTCGCTGCGACCGAACCCGGGCAGGTCGATGGCCTGACCGGCCAACCGGTCGGAGAGCAGCCCGGCCAGGTCGGTCCAGTTCTGCGACGAGCCGCCGAGCCCGTGCACGAACAGCGCCGGCTCCGCGTCCGTACTCGTCGCCGGGGTGTCCCGCACGTAAGTGACCATGCCGTCGAGACGGACCTCCCGGCCCGGCCAGGGCGGCGGCACACCGCCCTCGGGAAGGAGGTGGTCCGGCCAGAGGGTGGCGCGCTTCATCCCCCCAGTCTGCCTCGCACCCCTCAGGGCCTGTTTCATAAGGGCGGTCGAGCCGAGGCGGAGTCCGGGCGGCGATCCGGCAAGGCCCTAGGACAGCAGCGCCTCCAGCCGACGGTTGACCGCCGCGAGGGTGGCGCGAACCACCGCCTGCCGCGGGTCACCGGCCACCAGGGCCGAGCCGGCGAGCTGCTCGACCCAGCCGTCGCAGACCAGCAGCACCACCACGGTCGCCACCTCGCAGTTGCCGAACGGCACCACCGCCGCGTGCTCGACGAAGCAGCGGCCACGCTCGGCGTTCTCGGTGCCGCGCAGCAGCTCGTCCACGGCCGCGGCGGCGGCCACCGCGCAGAGCCGCAGCACGTAACCGTCCACCGCGGGGCCGGTCGCGTACCCGGCGGCGCTGCCGTCGCCGGCCAGCAGCCGTACCTCCACATTGGCGTCCAGACCGAAGGTGCTGACCTGCACGTGGTCGATGACCACGCGCGGCCCCGGCGCGCCGCCGTTGTCCAGCGGGCGGGAGGGCGCCGACTCCGTCGTGGTCACCTGACCACCGGAGTACGACGTACCGACCGTCGCCGGGCTGCCGGTCGCCCCACCGGCGGGTACACCCGAGACCGAGCCGGGCTCCTCGACCGTGGCGCGCCCGCGGTGCGGGCTGCCCGTCCGCCGCTTACGTGCGGCGTCCGGGCCGGTCCACTGCTCGGGGCCGGGCGGTGCGGCCTCCGCCGGCCGGGCGCTCGCCGGCGCCTCGGCGGTCCCCGACGTCGCACCGGCGTTGCGCGGCTCGGCAGGTCGGGTGTCGGTGGACCGTGCGTTCGTGGGTTTCGCGCCACCGGGCCGGGGCTCGGCGGACCGCGGCTCCGCCGCGCGACGGCGCACCGGCGGGGCCGGCGTGCTGGGCAGGCCGGGCACGTTCTGCGGGGCGGCGGCGAGACCCATCCGTTCCTGGAGCAGGCGGGCGACCTGACGGCTCACCTCGGCCGGATCCGCGCCGTCGGCCAGGTCCAGCCGGAGGCTGTGCGCACCCGCCGGGGTACGACGCAGCGCCGCGTCCCGGACACCGGCCACCTCCCGGACGGCGTCCAGGATGGCGTTGACGTCGAACCCCTCGGGCCGCTCCCGCAACGGAGCGGGCTCGTCGTCCCGGCGCAGGTGGGTGGCGATGCGCGCGAGTTCGGGGGTTTCGGCAGGTGGTTCCACGGCTGGCGGCTCCGGCACGACGGGCACGTCCGGTTGCGCGGGGACGCGCTGCGGCAGTACCGCCGGTGTGTCGGGCCGTCGCCCACCGGCGGCGGGGTCGGCCGGCGACGTCGGGTCCGGGGCGGATCGGCGGGCCGCGTACGCAGGGGTGGACGCGGACGACGGTCGGTCGTGCCGCCCCGACCCGCCGGTGGCCGACGCCGGACCGGTTGCCGCCCCGGCGGTCGAGGTCGGCCCGGCGGTCGACGGGTCGGGTGGCTCGGGGCTGGCCGGCCGGAGCCGGAACGGCGCGGTCGGTGGTCGGACCGGGTTGGCCGACTCGCCCGCCTCGCTCGCGCGAGCGGGGTTCACCGGTCGCTTGGCCGGCCAGGACGGGCGATCGGCCGGCGTGGCCGGCGGGATGCGTCCCTCGGACCAGTCCGGTCGCTCGGCGGCCGCGTTCGCCACGGGTGTCGGCGAACTCCCGGCCCACGACGCACGCTCGGACGCCGGCCGGGCCGGTTTCGCTGGTGACGGCGTGCTCGGCGACGGCGCATCCACCACCGCCGCCGGCGGGCCGGCAGGGGCCGGTGGCGGATCGGCCGGCGTCGACGGCTCCACCGGCGCGGGGCCGGCCCAGGTGGGGCGCGTGGGCGTGCCATCGGGGACCTGTGCACCGGCCCAGGGCGGACGTGCCGCCTCGAAGCTGCTCGGAGCCGGGTCGGGCTCGCCGGCCCAGGAGGGGCGTGGCGGCGGTGGAAGGGCCGATGCCGGACCGGCCCAGGACGGGCGCTCGGCAGCCGGCGGGCCGCTGGTCGGCTCCGCGTGAGCGGCGCTGGTCGGGGTGGCACCGCCGGCCCAGGACGGACGCCCGACCGCCGGCGGACCACTGGTCGGAGTCGCACCCCCGGCCCAGGACGGACGCCCGACCGCCGGCGGACCACTGGTCGGAGTCGCACCCCCGGCCCAGGACGGACGCTCGGCCGCCGAGGCGGCGGGTGTGGGTGACCCGGCGCCGCTGGTCGGCGTGGGATCCGAGGCGCCCGCGCGGGACGACGGATCAGCCGGCACGCTCGACGGCGGCGCGGCCCAGGACGGGCGGTCCCCGGGAGGCGTGCCGACCGGCTCGGACGTCGACCCGCCGGCCCAGGACGGGCGCTCGACCGGCTCGGAACGGGAGGCTGCCGGCGGCACGCTGGTCGGCGTCGTGGCCGGACGTTCCCCGGCCCAGGACGGGCGCGCGGGCCGGTCGCGGTCGGATGCCGCCTCGGCCTCGGAAGCGATGTCGTACGCACGCGGCGGCTCGGCGGACACCGGCTGGTACGGACGGGTCGGTTCGGCCCGTACCGGCTCGTACGGCACGCTGGGCTCGGCGACCCAACCCGGCGCGGAGTCGTCCCGCGTCGGCGGGTCGGACGGCTCGCCGTCCTGCCGGGACCAGGGTGGCGCCCATCCACTGCCCCAGCTCGGGCGGTTCCAACTGGGCCCGGACCAGTCCGGCTCGACGGAGGAGGACTCGCCCGCGCGGCGGGTGTCGGCGGCGGGGCGGTCCGGCTCGGAGTCGTCGCCGCGCCCCGACTCGGCCGAGGCCTCCGGCGCGAGGGCTTCCCGCCGTCCGCGCGACCCGGTCGCCGGCTCGTCGACGGCCGAGCGGTCGCCGGTGGGGGCCCGCAGGCCGGGTGGCACCTCGAAGCCCGAGGCCGCCGTACCGACGGGCGGCACCTCGATGGGCGCGGTGCCCGGCACACCGGCTTCGGCCCAGTGGGCGCCGCGCGGTGTCGTGGGGTCGGCGGTCAGGTGCCGGGCCCGGCCGGTGTCGGCCTCCCCCGCCCCCGGTTCGGGGGGCGGCGCAGGACGCTGGGCGGGCACCGCGAGGCGGCCGGTGCCGAGGTCGGACCGGTCGTCGGCGGAACGCCCCGGCGGGGCGCTCACCGGTGCCTGGCGACCGGACGACGGGCCCACGCCGTTGACCTCGGCGTCGCCGTGGACGCCGTTGACGACGCCGTCACCGTCGATCTCGGCCGCACCGTGGTGGACGCCGTTGGTGTGGTGACCGTTGACCCGGGTCCTCGGCTCGACGCCGTCGGCCAGCCCGGGCAGCGGCGCGGGCAGATCACCGTGCCTCTTGGAGGTGGTGCGCCAGCCGGACGCGGGGTCGGGCTGCCATCGTGGCGCCTGCTCCCCGGCCGCTTCGCGCTCGCCAGACGGGGACCACCCGCCCGTCGAGGGCGCCCACCCGCTGCCGGGACGTCCCGGGTCGTCGTGCTGACCCGCTCCGTCACCGTGCTCTCCCGGGGTGGCGGCTCCGGGTTGCCCTGTTTCACTCACCGCGCGCTCCTTGGTCGCCCTCGCTGAGGCTACCGTGTGGGGAGAGTGGCGATAAGTTACAGCGGCGGGCCAATTCCACGACGCGGTCGGGGGCCGCCCCGGTCTGGGGGGAAAATGGCGGCTCGTACGAAGAACTCGGAGGATCCCATGACGGCTGTGGGGAACGGCGCACAGACCGCTGGCAGGCCCACCCGCCTGCCCCGCTCCGCGCGTCGTAAGCAGCTGCTCGCGGCCGCTCAGGAGGTGTTCGTCGCGCAGGGCTACCACGCTGCGGCGATGGACGACATCGCCGAGCGGGCCGGGGTCTCCAAGCCGGTGCTCTACCAACACTTCCCCGGCAAGATGGATCTCTACCTGGCGCTGCTGGACACGCACTGTGACGCCATCGTCGCTCAGGTGCGTGAGGCGATGCAGGGCACCAGTGACAACAAGGAGCGGGTCAGCGCGTCGGTCCGGGCGTACTTCGACTTCGTCGACCACGAGAGCGAGGCGTTCCGCCTCGTCTTCGAGTCGGACCTGCGCAACGATCCGGCGGTACGGCAGCGGGTCGAGCGGGTCGAGCAGGGCTGCATCGCGGCGATCACCGACACCATCATCTCCGACACCGGCGTGAGCCGGTCGCACGCCGAGTTGCTGGCCTCCGGGCTGGTCGGCGCGGCGGAGACGGCCGCGCAGTTCTGGCTGGCCGGCGGCCGGCAGGTGCCCAAGGCGGAGGCCGAGGCACTGGTCGCGGCGCTGTCCTGGCGGGGCATCGCGAGCTTCCCGCTGCAAGGTGAGTCAGCCTGACCGCCACCCCCGTGATCGGATAGCCTTCGCAGGGCGGTTATCGCCCAGTTGAGGAGGCACAGTGGAGGTCAAGATCGGCGTGCAGTACGCGCCGCGCGAGCTGGTTCTGGACAGCGCGCAGTCGCCGGCCGAGATCGAGCAGATCGTGACCGACGCCTTCGCCGGTAACGGCGGCACGCTCTCCCTGACCGACGAGAAGGGCCGGCGGGTCATCGTTCCGGTCGAGAAGGTCGCCTACGTCGAGATCGCCGAGGCGTCTCCCCGAGCGGTCGGTTTCACCGTCCGCTGACCGGTCCGGCCGTCGCGGCAGGTCGACATCCGGTCACCTGCCGCGGGCCGGTACCGCGTGAACGCGTTCAGTTGTTCAGTCCGACGGCCGCCATCCGCGCGGTGTGCGCGTCGGTGAGCCGCGCGAAGAGCCCCGGCACGTCGATCCGGTCGGCCCGCGTGATCAGCGTGGTTAGCGTGGCGCGTTCGGCGGCCACCCGGCCGGCCTGGGACAGTGCCTCGCCGACCAGCCGCCGGGCCCACATGGAGAGCCGGCCGGCCACCCGCGGGTCGGCGGCGACGGCCGTCCGGATCTCGGCGGCGGCGAATTCCGCGTACCGGGAGTCGTGCAGCACGTCGAGCACCAGCGTCCGGTCGGGTCCGTCCAGCGCGTCGGCGATCTCCCGGATGAAGTCGTCGGTGATGGCGTCGCCTACGTACGCCTTGGTGACGACCTCGGCCCAGTCCCGTGGCTCGGTGGAGTCGTGGTACGCCTGCAACGGTCGCAGGTACGGCGTCATCGCCGCCTCCGGCGACACGCCCAGTGCGGTGAGCCGGTCGGCGAGCCGGCGGTAGTTGTCGATCTCAGCCGCGGCCATCTGGTGCAACGCGACGCGCCGGCGCAGGTCCGGGGCGAGTCGTGCGTCAGCGGCCATCCGTTCGAAGGCGAGCAGTTCGCCGAAGGCGACGAGGCCGAGCAGGTCGGGGACGGCGGAACCGGCGATGGACACGAGCGCACGCTATCGTGTGTGAGGCAGCTCACATTCAGTCGCCCCGCGTGGCGGCTGGCCGACCGGGAATCGGGACGTGAGCTTGCCTGTTCGGGTAGCATAGAGCAGTTGCCGTGGGCGCCGATCCGTTCGACGTTCAGCCCGCGGCGCGCGTGCGGCCCGGTCCGGCTCGGCAGTCTGCCCCCGACCGTGTGGCCCGCGTCATACCGACCGCGCCCTGAGGACATGACGGGGCGCACCCACGAGAGGGCACCCCCACATCCACATGAGCGAGCTGACTCAAGATCTGATGGACGGCCAGGAACTGGCCCCCACCGCCCCGGTCCGACCCGAGGCACCCACCTTCGCCGCCCTCGGCGCCCGCGACGAGACCGTCGAGGCGCTGGCCGCGGCCGGCATCACCCGCGCGTTCGCCATCCAGGAGTACGCGATCCCGATCGCGCTGCGCGGCGTCGACCTCATCGGCCAGGCGCCCACCGGCACCGGCAAGACCCTCGGCTTCGGCGTACCGCTGCTGGAGCGGGTCTTCGCGCCGAGCGAGGGTGGCGACGGCGTCCCCCAGGCGCTCGTCGTCGTCCCCACCCGCGAGCTGGGCATCCAGGTGGCCAAGGACCTGGCCGCCGCCGGCCGCACGCGCGGCGTCCGGGTGCTGCCGATCTACGGCGGCGTGGCGTACGAGCCGCAGATCGACGCGCTGCGCAAGGGCGTCGAGATCCTGGTCGGCACCCCCGGCCGACTGATGGACCTGCAGAAGCAGAAGCACCTCCGCCTCGACCGGGTGCGCGCGCTCGTCCTGGACGAGGCCGACCGCATGCTCGACCTGGGCTTCCTCGACGACGTCGAGAAGATCCTGGCGATGCTTCCGGAAGACCGGCAGACGATGCTCTTCTCGGCGACCATGCCGGACCCGATCGTCACCCTGTCCCGGCGCTTCCTGCGCCAGCCGATGACGATCCACGCCGGGCACACCGCCGAGACCGGGCCGTCGCCGCAGACCCAGCAGCTGGTCTACCGCACCCACTCGATGAACAAGGTCGAGGTGGTTGCCCGCATCCTCCAGGCGGAGGGGCGTGGGCTGACCATGATCTTCACCCGTACCAAGCGGGCCGCCGACCGGGTCGCCGAGGATCTCGACTTCCGGGGGTTCGCCGTCGCCGCCGTTCACGGTGACCTCGGCCAGGGCGCCCGTGAGCGGGCCCTGCGGGCCTTCCGCGCTGGCAAGATCGACATCCTGGTCGCCACCGACGTCGCGGCCCGGGGCCTGGACGTCACCGGCGTCACCCACGTCATCAACTACGACTGCCCGGAAGACCAGGACACCTACACCCACCGCATCGGTCGTACCGGCCGGGCCGGGGCGACCGGCGTCGCGGTGACCTTCGTCGACTGGGACGACATGCCGCGCTGGCGGATCATCGACAAGACCCTCGGTCTGGAGATGCCCGAGCCGCCGGAGACCTACCACACCTCGCCGCACCTCTACACCGACCTGCACATCTCGACCGAGGTGACCGGCACGCTGCCCACCGCCGAGCGCACCCGCGCCGGGCTGTCCGCCGAGATCGAGGAGGACCTGGGCGGCACCACGCGCTCCCGCCGCGGAGACGGCGGTGGCCGGGGTTCCCGACGCGGTGAGAGCCGTGGCGGCGAGCGCCGGGGCCGGGGCGACGGCCGCCGGGACCGGGGCGACGCCGGCACGCCGGCCGCCGAGGCGTCCACGGACGCCACCGGCGACGAGGCCACCCGCACCCCGCGCCGCCGGCGCCGCCGCCGGGCCGGCGAGACGGTGTCCGGTGAGCCGACCGCCGTGATCACCGCCGACGCGTCGCCGGCCGAGCCGGCCGACGCCGAGGGCGAGCCGTCGAAGCCGCGCCGCCGCCGGCGCCGTCGTGGTGGCGGTTCCGGCGGGGGTACGCCGGCCGAGGCGACCGCGGACTGACCCAGCGAGAGATCCATCCGACATCCCCCGCGCCGCTCGAGCGGTACGGGGGATGTCCCCTTCTGCCCACCCACCTGCCGAAGATGGAACGATGCCGGAACCACTGGATGCCGCCCTCACCGAGGTCCGTGCCCTGCTGCTCGACCCCGCGCTGACCCGGGCGGTCGCCGCCGGGCGTCGCCGCGGGCACCGTCCCAGCGTCGTGCGGGCCGAACTGCGGCCGGTGACGCTCAAGGCCGGCGCACGGCTGCAGATCGCCACCTCCGACGGCGCACGCCCGTACACCCGTAACGTCGCTCCCGGCCCCGAGGCCGACGCGGCGGTCGACGAGCTCCTGGCCGAGCCTTTCGGCAACTGGCACGTGGAGACGGCCGACGCGACCCTTCAGCTCCGGGTGACCAAGTCCGGCGAGGCGCAGGTGCACCGCGCGGCGACGGTCCGACCGGCGGCGAAGGCGAGTGGGAACGACCGGGCGAAGGAGTACCTGCTCGATCCCGGCGATGAGATCTTCGCCGAGATCGGCGGTTCGGCGGCCAAGCGCCGCCAGGTCGACGCGTTCCTGCGGGCCCTGGCCGCGACCCTGCCCGACGACCTGACCGGTCCGCTGCGGGTGGTCGACCTCGGCTGCGGCAACGCCTATCTGACCTTCGCCGCCTACCGCTACCTGGCGAGCCGTGGACTCGACGTCGAGCTGGTCGGCGTGGACGTCCGGGAGGACCAGCGCCAGCGCAACACCGCACTGGCGCAGCGGCTGGGCTGGGCTGACAAGGTCAGCTTCGTCGCCGGCACCATCGCCGAGGCCGTCGTCGACCCCGCCCCGGACCTGGTGCTGGCGTTGCACGCCTGCGACACCGCCACCGACGAGGCGCTGGCCCGGGCGGTGCGCTGGCAGGCCCGCTGGATCCTCGCCGCGCCCTGCTGTCACCACGACCTCGCCAAGCAGCTACGGGCGCGGCCCGCTCCGGCGCCGTACGAGCTGCTGACCCGGCAGGGCATCCTGCGCGAGCGCTTCGCCGACGTGCTCACCGACGCGCTGCGCGCCGGCCTGCTACGGACGCACGGTTACCGGGCCGAGGTGGTGGAGTTCATCGACTCCCAGCACACGCCCCGCAACCTGCTGATCCGCGCCCGCCGCACCGGTGCCGCCGACCCGCGCCAGGCGGAGTACCGCGAGCTGGTCGACCAGTGGCAGGTCACACCCCGACTGGAGGTCCTGCTGGCCGCCGACCCGCAGCCCAGTAGGAGTTGAGCCCTAGCCTCAACCCGTCGCGGGCGTGTCGAGTGACCGGCCAACCAGAGCAAGTAAATCGTCAGCCAAGGCAGCGGCAGCGGCCGACACGACAGGGGGATCACCGATACCCTGCTCGGCTCTGCCAGCCATCACCGACCCCGGCGCTTCGGGGCCTGCCGCAAATAGATCTGCCAGGAAAACCAAAGCCTGTTCGGTGACCTGTTGCGCCAAATCATCCGCCCGCAACTTCGCCAGGCTGGCGGCGAGCCGCTCGGTCCGCACCGCGACCAGGAGACGGTAGATGTCGTGCGCGTCCTTGTCGACAAGGCGTTTGGGCGTCTCCTGCCGCTCGCCAATCTTGTGCAACTTCGCCACCAGCAGAGCGGCAGGGCCGGCGACATTGGCCGCATAAACCCGACTGTCGCCCGGAGCAAGCGCACGTATGTCTATTGCGACGTGATCGACAACAGCCGCCTCCAGTCCAACAGCCCTCCTGGCTGCGTTCCGGGCGTGCGGCGGAATTTTGACGGCACGGCGACCCGACCCTCCAGCAAGCGCTTCAGGAACCATCAAGTCGACAGGAATGCCTTTTGGGTTCAGCCACGCCCCAGGCTGCTGCGCCTGGACATTGAGATGAAACCCGGCTGCCCGCATAGCCTCCTCGAGCAACGGCTCCTCGGGAAGGACGCGCGCGTCAAGGGCCAAGTCGCAATCCTTGGTCGCCTCCGCAAGCGCGACAGGCGCGGCACCGGTGTGCAGGTAGACCGCCTGCGCCCCCACCACGACCACAGCGTCGGCGTGGTGACGGAGAGCTTCGAGGGCATCCAGTAATGCGCTACGCGCGGCAACAAGTAGATCAACGTCGCCAAGCTCGCTCATGCCCCTCCATCCAATCGAGGAGTTCCTGTCCCTCAGCCGGGGTCCGACCAGGGCCCGTCAGTAGATCAACAGCGGCTTGGCTCGGCGCTACATAAAGTAGGCCTTCATCGTGCGCCAGCCGATCGAACACGACGTCGTACTTTCCGTGCGCCACCAGTACGTTCGCGCCCGTTTCAACGGGACGCAGCTTGAGTCTTCGGGCGAGCTGTTCCGCATCGTCGGCGTAGAGCATCGCCAGCCTGGCCGGAGCATGGGGCGCTAGACGATGGGCCGCCAGAGACCCCGTCAATGCGTAACGCAATCCGCTCGCCTCACGCAGGTCCTCCTGAAAGGCTGGTATGCCTCGCGGACTCAGATAGGCGTTGACACTGTTGCTGCGCTGAAACCCGTAATCCTCACTCCATCTCTCCAGGATCCGACGCCACTTGACGTCCATGATCGGCCCCCCTCGGGGGCGTGTCACCAGCGCTTCGCGCTCCAGGAAATCAACCACGCGATACGTCGCACCTGTCGATGCCCCTGACAGCCGTATCAGGTCTGGAACCGTCATACTTCCGGCAAAGTCCACGAGGGCCCGAACCACACGAGCAGCCGGGGGGCCTTGCAGGGTGCCGCGTGGCCTGCCGGGCCCGCGCCACGGATCTCGATCGGAACCCCGGTCATGCAGGTAAATCGCTGGGCGTTCAAGCGATATGTGCATGTTGCCAGTGGCGTCGACATAGGAAAGGTTTCGTTCCTCCAGCCACTTCCGGGCAGAAGAGCCGATGTACCGTGCCGCGATCATGGGCACCGGGGACTCGACGTGGGACAAACTGTAGGAACGAAGTTGATCGAGGGTGCTAGCAAGATCGCCCGCAATCACCGAGCGTTTCGCCTCGATGAAGAAGGTCGCTCTCGTCCCATCCGGGGCAACCAGGTTCGCTACACCGTCGATCCGGCTTCCCGTCTCTTCCTCCGCAAGGTTGATCGACCAGCCCGCCGGCAGCCGGTCCACGACGAGCGCCACGGCGCGGCGGAGCACGTCGATCTCCCGCTCCGGCGGCTCGCCAAATGGCACCTTGCCTGAGGTCAGCACGTCTCACTCCGATGACAGCTTCGGGTAATTAACGTCTTCCGTTCCGAACGGAACCAGCGTATATCCCGAATCCATCCCAGCCGAACATAATGCTCGCACCGGCGTGCCGCTCGTGGACGGCCGAGCGCGGGCCAACTTCAACTCACCTCGTCAAGTCGGACCTTCTGCGCGCGGAACTGGAGTTCCGCCCAGGTCAGCTCAGCGTCGGCGGTCGGCGCTGCTACCCCGGTCCCGGCTGCCGGAGCGGTCGAAGACCGCCACCCGGTCCCCGCCGTTGCGCGTCGGGCGGTCCTCGTCGACCGGGCTGCTCGGGAAGGGCACCACCTTTCCCGAGCTCTCGGCGTTGCCGGCGGCCGTGAACGCGTTCCAGGAGATGTCGACGAGCAGCTTCTTCGTCTCGGCGTGCCGGACCGCCGCGTTCTGCTGGAGCGCCATCCGGGCGCCCAGCACCACGGCGACCAGCGTGGTGGTGATCGCGCCGGTGGCGGCGAGCACCTGGACGCCGGTCGCCGCGTCGGTGCGCAGCACCAGGATCAGCAGCCAGATCCAGAACCCGGCGGCGAAGACGCCGGCCTTGGCGACGAAGAAGAGGCTCACCGCACCGGGCTGGTACGGCTGCGGACGGCGCGATTCGGCCATGGTGCTCCTCGGCGGTGGTCCGGACGAACGCGGCAGGCGCGCGTGCGCCGTGCCGGGACGGGCACCGAGCTTAGTGGAAGAACGATGATGATCGCTCGGTACCGGTCCGAATACTGCCCGAGGTGGAGTCTCATCGGTGGGACAGTTTGTGCGGTCAGTCAGTGGTTTCCGATCCTCGGCGTACTACGCTCGGAGGCGCATCTTCCCAGTGCGCGGCCGGGAGGGAAAGACATACCGGATGGGTTCCGCAGACGTAACACCGCAGATGGCGTTCGCCCGCTTCGTTCGGCGGGCCATCGACGACGCCCGGGACGAGCGCGGATGGACGGTGACCGATCTGGCCGCGCACACCGGAGTGGGTCGCTCGACCGTGTTCCGTTGGCTCGCCGGTGACTGGCAGGACTACCCCGAACTGGCCAAGGTGCGCGGCTTCTGTGCCGCCCTGGATCTGCCGGTGGCCGCCGCGTTCCGGGCTCTCGGACTGCCCGACGCGGGCCCGGCGCCCCGCCGGCGCAGCGACGAGGGCCCGGTCGACGCCGACGTCCGCGCCATCCTGGACCGCCTGGCCGACCCCACCGTTCCGGCCGAGGAGAAGCACCACATCCGCGACCTGCTCCGCTACCTGGCCCGCCGCCCCACCCGCCGCGCCGGCTAACCCCAACCCCTCCCCCGCACCCACTCCGCCCCGCGCCGCGCCGCGCCGCCCCGCCCCGCCCCGCCCCGTTGATCATGAAGTTATTGCCACGACACGCCGACGCGAGTGGCAATAACTTCATGATCAACCCAGGCCGGCCGGGGGGGGTGCGGGCGGTTAGGGGATTGTGAGGGTTAGTTCGGCGGTGTGGACCTTGGTGGCTACCTGGAAGTCCAGGTAGAGGCGGTACCGGCCGGGGTTGGGGATGGTCAGCCAAAACTTCACCTGGCCGTCGACCAACTCCGGTTCGGGGTGCACGTGCAGGTAGCCGAGGTCGCCCTCGCGCAGCGCCACCAGGTGACCGTACGCGCCGAGGTAACGCTCCAGCGCCGCGCCGCCGTCCGGGCCGTCGATCCGGAAGGTCAGCGGCACCGTCACCCCGGCCTGCGGACTGCCCTGGTAGCCGACCGTGAACCCGTCCACCGTCGTCGAGGTCGCCGGCGCGGGCAGCGGACGCGGCTGGTACGCGCCCGGCACGACCAGGTCCACGCCGAGGGTCACGGCGCTCTGGCCGCCGTTGTCGGCGACCACGGTGAAGTCCGCGTACGCCCGCCAGACGCCGGGCTGCGCGAGGGTCATCGGCACCGACCAGATGCCGTCCGGCGTCATCGTCGGGTGCAGGTGCTGGTAGCCGGTCAGGTCCCGACGGACCACGATGACGTGCATCGGCTTGTCGTGCACGACGGCGAAGCGGGTGACCGGTCGACGTTGCGCGTCGCGTACCTGGAAGCGCAGTTGCTCCGGGCGACCGGCCGGGAACTCGGTGCCCAGCGGCACCAGCGTATATCCGCCCGAGCTGACCGACAGTCCGCCGGGCTCGGCGGCAGCGCCCTGGTCGACGCCGGCGACGGAGGCGTGCTCGTGGGCGGCGGTGCCCGCCGGGTGGGTGTGGTCGGGAGTGAGCGTCGTACCGCCGGCGCTGCCCCCGAGGCCGGTGCCGCCGGTGCCGGCGTTCAGGCGACCCAGGCCGAAGCCGAGCAGGACAGCGAGCACCAGACCGCCCACCACCAGCGCCATCCGGACCGTGCTCCGGTCGGGCGCCCCCGTGCCAGCCCGCTCCGGAGGAACCTCGCCTACGTCCGACGAGGCCGCGCCGACCTGGGCCGAGGCGGCGGGGCTTCCGTCCGACACGGCCGTGCCGGCCTGGTCAGGCACCGCCGGAGTCCCGCTCATCCCGCCACCGTACCGCCGCGCCCGGCCGGTTCCGGCCGACGGCGGGACAGCGTGGCGGCCGTCGCAATCCGCCCGGCCCGGGAACTTTCCGCACCGCAGCCGTCGACGGGCGGTCGGAGCGGGTCAGCCGGCCACGGCGAGGGCGAGCGGGAGCACGTCGGGAGCGCCGGCCCGCCGTAGTTCACGGGCCACCATCGCCATCGTCCAGCCCGAGTCGACCAGGTCGTCGACGAGCAGCACCGGCCCGTCCAGTGCGGCCAGCGCGTCGGCCAGTTCGGGCGGTACGGAGAAGGCGTCGTGCAGCGCGCGTACCCGCTGGGCGCTGTTGCCGCGCGGCCCGCCGGGGCCGTCCGGGCCGGTCGCGGTGACCGCGCCGAGCAGCGGCAGCCGGCCCACGGCGGCGATCCGCTCGGCCAGCGAGCCGACCAGCCGGGGCCGCCGACGGGAGGAGACCGCGACCACCGCCACCGGGCGTCGCGGCCACGGGTCGTCGCCGTGCGCCCAGGCCTTCAGCACCTCGACCACCGCGCCGGCCACGTCGTCGGGCACCGGCGCGTCGGGCGACTCCGGGCCGACCAGATCCCGCAGCCGACCGCCCCACCCCAGGTCGGAGAGGCGGCCGACCGCGCGGCCGGGCAGCGCCTGGTCCGCCGGGGCGATCCGGCCCTTGAGGGGTACGCCGACAGCCTCCAACCCGGTGGGCCAGAGCTTCTTGGGGGCGATCTCGACGCCCGGGCGGCCCAGGAACGTCTGCGCGGCGGCGAGCGCGGCCGTCGAGGTGTCCGCGGCGAACAGGGGGCCGGCGCACCTGTCGCACCGGCCGCAGTCGGTCGCCCCGGTGTCGTCCAGGCGCTCGCGCAGGTATCGCATCCGGCAGTCGGGTGTCGACGCGTACTCCCGCATGGCCTGTTGCTCGACGGTGCGCGCCTGGGCGACGCGGCGCAACCGGGCCTCGTCGTAGACCCAGGGCTCGCCCGTGGCGAGCCAGCCACCGCGCACCCGGCGGACCGCGCCGTCCACGTCGAGCACCTTGAGCATCAGCTCCAACCGGGCCCGGCGCAGGTCGACGAGGGGTTCGAGGGCCTGGGTGGAGAGCGGCCGGTCGGTGTGCAGGGCGGCCAGCACGGCCCGGACCTGCTGCTCCGGTGGGAACGCCAGCGAGGCGAAGTAACGCCAGATGGCGGCGTCCTCGACGCCGGGCAGCAACAGCACCTCGGCGTGTTCGACGGCGCGCCCGGCGCGGCCGACCTGCTGGTAGTACGCGATCGGTGACGGCGGCGCGCCGAGGTGGACGACGAAGCCCAGGTCGGGTTTGTCGAAGCCCATGCCGAGCGCGCTGGTCGCCACCAGCGCCTTGATCTTGTTGTCGAGCAGGTCCTGCTCGGCGGCGCGTCGGTCGGCGTCGTCGGCCTGCCCGGTGTACGACGCGACCGGGTACCCCCGGGAGCGCAGGAACTCGGTGGTCTCCCCCGCTGCCGCGACGGTCAGCGTGTAGACGATGCCGGAGCCGGGCAGCTCGTCCAGGTGATCGGCGAGCCAGGCCAGCCGGTGCGCCGGGCTGGGCAGGTCGAGGACGCCGAGCCGCAGCGACTCCCGGTCCAGCGTCCCGCGCAGGACGAGCGCGTCGCCCAACTGCTCGGCGACGTCCTGGGTGACCCGGGCGTTGGCGGTGGCGGTGGTGGCCAGCACGGGCGTGCGCTCGGGCAGTTCGGCGAGGAAGGTACGGAGCCGGCGGTAGTCCGGCCGGAAGTCGTGCCCCCAGTCGGAGACGCAGTGCGCCTCGTCGACCACCAGCAGACCGGTGGTCGCGGCCAGCTTCGGCAGCACGCCGTCGCGGAAGTCCGGGTTGTTGAGGCGCTCCGGGCTGATCAACAGGACGTCCACCGCCCCGGCCTGGATCTCGGCGGTGATCTCGTCCCACTCGTCGAGGTTGGCCGAGTTGATGGTGCGGGCCCGGATGCCGGCGCGGGCCGCCGCCTCCACCTGGTTGCGCATGAGCGCCAGCAGCGGCGACACGATGACGGTCGGGCCGGCCTGGTCGCCCTGCCTGCTGTCGCGCAGCAGCGCGGTGGCCACGAAGTAGACCGCCGACTTGCCCCAACCGGTGCGCTGCACGCACAGCACCCGTCGCCGGTCGACGACCAACGCCTCGATGGCCCGCCACTGGTCCTCGCGCAGCCGGGCGTGCTCACCCGCCAGCCGGCGCAGCACCGCCTCGGCCCGCTCCCGTACCGCTGCCCGCTCGTCGCCCATCCGGCATTTCTACCAGCGCGGTCCGTCAGAACCCCGGCCCGCGCGGGAGGTTCCGGTCACGATCAGGGTGTTCGCGCCTCGTCGGGCCGGGGCGCCGGGGGCAGGAAGAGCAGAAGGTCACGGAGGGGCTCGGTCGTGCTCGGCGGCAGCAGGCAGCGCGCGGCCAGTTCCTCCATCGAGGCGTACGGGCCACGCAGCCAGCGGTCCATGACGATCTGCCGGCCCTGCTCGGACGTCAGCCCGGGCAGGGCCGTGAGCACCTGCTCCGGGACCGCGTTGACGTCGACCAGGCCGCCGTCGTCGAAGCTGCGCGCCAGGTCGGGCCGGCCGAGCCGCCACTCCTCCCGGGCCGCCGGGTAGTGGTAGAGCAGGTAGCGGGCGTGCTCGCGGCGGATCCGCCGCTCCTCGTCGGCGCGACCCCGGGCGCTGTCCGGTCGTCCGGTGATCGCCTCCCAGATGCTGAGCAGGATCACGTGCATCGCGCCTGCCATCCAGGTGATGAGGCCCAGGCCGCAGAAGGTCGCCGCCGTCGGGCCGGACACCTCGGCATCCGGACTGTCGAGGTCGAGCAGGATCACCTCGATGACGACAAGCGCCAGGTAACCGACGCCCGCGAGCGCGAGACGCCAACTCCTCCGCCACGCCGCGTGGGCCAGGATCACCAGCCAGGTCAGGCAGCCGAACGAGAGCAGGACGAGCGCCGTACCGAGGATCGTGACGGTCCGGTTCGCCCAGTACGGCCTCGGCGGTCGCCCCGGGTTCGCGGGGAGCAGGGGTGGAGGCGGCGCGGCCAGGGCGGCCGGCGATACCGGTCCCGGTAGGGCGGGGACGGGACCGCCGGGTACGACCGTCGGCGTCACCAGTTCGGGACCAGCGGCCGTCACCGGCGCCGGCGGTTCGGCGGAGGGCGGCGCAACCGTCACCGGCGCCGGCGGTTCGGCGGGAGGCTGAGCCGCCACCAGGGTCGGGTCGGAGCGCAGGATGCGCCGGTGCAGTTCCCGCAACGCCTCGCCCGGCTCGATGCCGTACTCCTCGCGGAGCAGGTCGTCGAACTCCCGGTAGGCGGTCAGCGCCTCGGCCTGCCGCCCGCCGCGGTAGAGCGCGAGCATGAGCTGGTGTCGCAGGCGTTCCCGGACGGGAAACTCGGCGACCAGCTCCACCAGCTCACCGACCGTCTCGCGGTGCTGCCCGAGGTCGAGCCGCAACTCGGCGCGGGTCTCCAACGCCACGGCGCGCAACTCCACCAGCCGCTGCCGAGCCGCCTCGAAGTTCGGCACGGAGAAGCCGGTGAACGGTTCCCCCCGCCAGAGGCCCAGGGCGGTGGACAGCTCATCGAGCGCCCGTTCCGCATGCCCGGACGCATGTCGCTGGCGGGCGGCCTGGACACCGCGTTCGAAGCGGACCGCGTCCACCGCCTCGGGGTCCACCCGCAGCGAATAGCCGGCGTCGGTCAGGCTGAGCACCTGTCCGGGCGTACGCGGGGACCGGTCCGGTTCCAGCACCCGGCGCAGCCCGGCCACGTACTTCTGCACCACGTTGGGCCCGTTTGCGGGCGGCTCCTCCGGCCAGACCGCGTCGACGATCTGCGCCGTGGAGACCGGGCGGCCGGCGGCGAGCAGCAGTACGGCGAGCACCGCCCGCTGCTTGGCCGGACCGAGGTCGATCTCCCGGTCGGCGTACCAGGCCCGCTGAGGCCCGAGAATCTCGAAACGCAGTTGGCCTGACATGCGCGTTTTCGCTCCTGACACCCCCGGGACCGCCGGACGGCAGTGCCCGGCAGCCGGACGGCAGCATATCGGCAGCCGAACCGCCGTGCCGGCCCGCAGCATTCTCGTCGGCAGAAGCCACGCAGCGAGAAAGAGACATGTGATGACACAGGCAACGGGCACCGCCGGCACCATCCGACGGACGGTCGGTACGGCCGCAGCCGTACTGGCCGCGACCACCCTGCTCGCGGGTTGCGGCCCGGACAGCGAGCCCGCCGCGGCGCCACCGAGCAGCCCGTCCGCCAGCCCGAGCGTCAGCCCGAAGGACGCGCTCCTCGACGCCGTCCCGGACGGCACCGAGGGGGCGTTCCGATTCAGCGGCAAGGACGCGTCGAGCACGATCGACGGCCGGATCGACCCGGCGGCGAACGCATTCGAACTCAACATGGTCATGCCGCCCGACGAGGGCGTCGTGGTGAAGATGTCGTTCCTGGTGATCAAGGACCAGAACTGGGTGAAGGCGAAGTTCAGCGGCCGTCCCGGCCTGCCGAAGTTCCCCGACAAGTGGATGAAGCTGGACCCCACGAAGCTGACCGACGCCGCGAGCATCCCGACGTACGACGGTGTGGACCAGGGCAACACGGGTCCGCTGATCCAGGCGGCCACCGAGGTCGAGGAGAAGACCCCCGGCACGTACGTCGGGTTCATCGACGTGAGCGCCGGGGAGGCGGCGAAGGCGCTGGAGGACGGTGAGGCGGCGGCCCTCGGCGAGGCCGGCAAGAAGGTGCCGTTCACGGCGGTGGTCGGCGCGGACAAGCACCTGGCGTCCCTGACGCTGAAGATCCCGGCCGCCGGTAAGGCCAAGGCGTACGACTACGTCGTCAAGTACGCCGACTACGGCAGCGCCCCGAAGATCACCGTGCCGACCGGCGCCGCCGCCACGAAGGCCCCGTCAACGGCGTACGAACTGCTGAACGGCTGACCCACGAGGGGCGGCGGCCACACGGGGGGCCGCCGCCCATCCCGCCCTCCCGCCCGCCCCCCTTTCGTGCCGGTGATCAAGAGGTTCGCGTCATCGATCGGCCGATTTCTGACGCGAACCTCTTGATCAACACGGTCGAGGGTGCGCTTATCGGCCCAGGACTGAGCCGCCGTTGACGCCGAGGATCTGGCCGGTGACGTAGCCGGCGGCGGGGCTCGCCAGGTAGCGGACCGCCTCGGCGATGTCGTCCGGCAGCCCGGCCCGCCCGACCAGGGTCGCCGCGACCCGCTTGGCGTGCCCCTCGGGGGTCATCCGGTCGCCGAAGAACTCGGTCTCCGCCACGTAGCCCGGGCTCACCACGTTGACCGTGATCTGTTCCGGGCCGAGCTGCGCCGCCAGGTCGTACGCCCAACCGTGCAGGGCCGCCTTGCCCGCCGAGTACGGGCCACCACCACCCCGCTGGGCGGAGATCGAGCTGACCATGATCACCCGGCCGCCGGGCCGCCGCAGCAGGGGCCGAAGCGCCTCGGTCAGCAGGACGGCAGTGAGCACGTTGGCGTCCAGGTTGGCCCGCCAGTACGCGGCGGTCCCGGCCAGCGTGT
This sequence comes from Micromonospora sp. bgisy143, assembly GCF_057708145.1. Lineage (NCBI taxonomy): Bacteria > Bacillati > Actinomycetota > Actinomycetes > Micromonosporales > Micromonosporaceae > Micromonospora > Micromonospora sp. bgisy143. The sequence goes on along the minus strand of NZ_JBYIRN010000025.1, from coordinate 28,552 downwards.
CGGTCTCCCCGGCCAGGTAGCCGCCCGCGTTGTTGACCACCGCGTCGACCGGCCGACCGCCGACCGCCGCGAGGACCCGGTCAAGGTGTTCCGGCTCGGTCAAATCCGCCGTCACCGGAACGACCGCGTCTGATCGTCCACAGTCGACATTGATGCGTTCGGCGGCAGCCGCCAACACGTCCGCCCGCCGCCCGACGACGAGAACGTCGTACCCGTCCCGCACGAGCGCGGAAGCGACGGCAGCCCCGATCCCGGTCCCACCCCCACTGACCACCGCAAGCCGCGATTCCATCTGCCTACCTCCCCCATCCCAGAACCCCGTCGATCATGAAGTTATCGCCATCCGGCACGGCGTGTCGTGACGATAACTCCATGATCGACGGGGACGAGGCCGGGCCGGGGCCGGGGACGAGGCCGGGTGGGTCAGCGGCGGAGGGTTCGGGTCAGGGCGGTTAGGCGGGGGGCCAGGCTGGTCAGGCCACCGGGGAAGAAGTAGACCGCCAGGATGAAGACCGTGCCGAGGACGAACAGGGGCTGGCTGAGCGGACGGCTGAGGACGGCCGGCAGGTTGTCCACCGCGTCGCTGGTGCCGAATGCGGTGAGGCGGTGGTCCAGGTACATGTAGAGGACACCGCCGAGCACCGGCCCCCACCGGGTACCAGGTCCGCCGAGCACGACCATGACCAGCAGCGACAGGGTCAGCTCGGAGGACGTGATGTGCGGCGACGCGCCGCCGACGATCAGGACGTAGACCACCCCGCCCGCCGAGGCCAACCCGCCGGCCAGGGTGAACGCGACAAGCTTGTAGCGGTACGGGTCCAGCCCGAGCACGCCGATCCGCCGCTCGTCGTCGCGCAGCCCGGCCAGCACCCGACCGGTCGGCGACCCGCTGAGTCGGTGCACCACGAAGACCACGAGCGTCAGGTACGCGAGCGCCAACCAGTACAGGTTGACCGTGTTGGTCACCCCCACCAAAGCGGCGGGCAGCCCGGACACGTCCAGCGGCAGTCCCTCCTCGCCGCCGGTGAGCCCACCGAAGTCCCGGGCCACCAGGATCGCCCCGACCTGGGCGAACGCGAGGGTGACCATGGCGAACGCGATGCCCACGGTCCGCAGCGCCACCGCGCCGAGCAGCGCGGCGAGGATGGTGCCGCCGGTGATCGTGAGCAGCGCCGCCTGCCACAGCGGCAGCCCGGCCCGGGTGACGAGGATGTCGGTGCCGTACACGCCGGCCGCGAAGTAGAGCGCGTGCCCGAACGAGAGCATCCCGGTCCGGCCGAAGAGCAGGTCGTACCCGGCAGCCAGCCCACCGAAGATCAGGCAGATGGCGAGCAGTTGCAGGGTGCCGGGCGAGTTGACCGGCCCCTCGAAAATCCCCGGCAGGGAGATCGTCGAGTACGGCAGGACCGCCATCACGGCGAGCGCGACGAGCGGCAGGAACGGGCGGACCCGGTGGACACGGCCTGGCTTCGGCACGGTGGGCGTCGGCGTCGGTGTTGTCTGAAGAAGCGTCATGCCGTTGCCACCTTTCCGGCGATGCCCTGCGGACGCAGCAGCAGCACCACGGCCAGCAGCCCGACCACGCAGATGTCGCCCAGCCCGGACGTGCCGTAGTAGTTGACGAACTGCTGCACCAGCCCGACCACGACCGCCGCGTACGCGGAGCCGACCACCGAACCCATCCCGCCGATCACCACCACGATGAACGCGAAGATCAGTAGCGAGCCGCCCTGGCCGGGCGAGACGGTGCCGAAGTAGACCCCGCCGAGCGCCCCGGCGAGCGCGGCAGCCGCCCCACCGATGGCGAAGACCAGGGTGAACGCCTTGCGGACGTCGATGCCGAGCGCGGTCACCATCTCCCGGTTCTCCACGCCGGCCCGGATCACCAGGCCGTACCGGGTCCAGCGCAGGAACGCCAGGATCGCGCCGAGCACCAGCACCGCCGCGATGATCAGCAGCAGGCCACCGTTGGGCACCTGCGCGCCGAGGATCCCGGTCACCTGCCGGGTCCAGTCCGGGCGCGGGAACGGTCGGGCGTCCGCGCCCCAGGTGGCCTGGAGCAGCGCCACCCCGGCCAGCGACAGCCCGACGGTGACCAGCACCTGCTCGATGGTGCGGGAGTAGAGCGGGCGGATCAGCACCAGCTCGACCAGCACCGCGACGAGCGTGCCGGCGGCCACCCCGAAGGCGACCGCGAGCACGAAGCCGAACCCGTCGGACCCCGCGCCCGGCAGGTTGCCCGCCGCCCACCAGGTGCCGTACGCGCCGACGCCGAGGAACAGCCCGTGCGCGAAGTTCAGCACGTCGGCCAGGCCGAAGACCAGCGACAGGCCGGACGCGACCAGGAAGTACAGCGCCGCCAGGCCCAGCCCGGTCAACGCCAACAGGATCACGGTGCCCATCAGCGTGCCTCCTTCCCGGCCACCGGAGCCCGGTCCGCCCCGGCCGGGCGGTGCCCCTCGCCGGTGCCCACCCCGAGCAGGGACTTGGTGAGCGCGGTCTCCAACAACAGCTCACGGGCGTCGCCGGTCCAGGCCACCTTGCCGGCGGCCAGCACCACGGCGTCGCGGGCGAGCCGCCGGACCACCGCCAGGTTCTGCTCGACCAGCAGCACCGGCACCGACTCCGCGACCCGTTCCAACACCTCGGCCACCTCGGTCACCACCTTCGGCGCCAACCCCTTGGTCGGCTCGTCGACCAGCAGCAGCCGGTTGTCGTTGAGCAGCACCCGCCCGATCGCGAGCATCTGCTGCTGCCCGCCGGAGAGCGAGCCCGCCCGCTGGCGTCCGCGCCGGTCCAGCTCCGGAAAAAGAGCGAAGACCTTGTCGTACGCCGGGGTGGTGCCCCGCCGTTCGGCGAGCCGCAGGTTCTCCGCGACGGTGAGGCCGGCGAACACGCACCGGTCCTCGGGCACGTACCCGAGCCCGCCACGGACCAGCCGGTGCGTGGGCCGCGCCAGCAGGCTCTGCGCGCCCATCCGGATGGTGCCGCGTACCTCCCCGGCGGGCGGGGTGAGGCCAACGATCGCGCGCAACGTGGTGGTCTTGCCGACGCCGTTGCGCCCGAGCAGGACCGTCACACCGGTCGGGGCGACCGTGAAGGACACCCCCTGGAGGATGTGCAGCCCGGAGATCCGGACCGACAGGTCCTCCACGGTGAGGATCGGTTCCATCAGAGCGCCTCCCCGAGATACGCCTCTTGCACGGTCGGGTTGGCCATCACCGTCTCCGGGGTGTCGCAGGCCAGCAGCGCGCCGTGGTGCATGACGGCGATCCGGTCGGCCAGCTCGAGGATGACGTCCATGTGGTGCTCGACCATCAGCACCGACCGGCCGCTGTCGCCGGTCAACGACTTGATGACCGTCACCAGCTCGGGTACGTCCTCGGCGCTGACCCCGGCCATCGGCTCGTCCAACAGCATCACCCGGGGTTCGCCGGCGAGCAGCAGCGCGATCTCCAACTTCCGCTTCTCCCCGTGGGCCAGGGTGCCGGCGAGCGCCGTACCCCGGTGGGCGAGGCCGACCCGGTCGAGCGCCGCGTCGGCGGCGGCGGCGACCTCCCGGTCGGCCGCCGCCCGCCGCCACAACGCCATCGAGCCCCCGCGGTGCGCCTGCACGGCGAGCCGGACGTTCTCCCGCACGCTGAGCGAGCCGAAGACCGAGGACGCCTGGAAGGTACGGCCCAGACCGAGGCGGGCCCGCTTGTGCGGCGGGAGCCCCCCGATGTCCTGCCCGTCCAGGGTGATCCGGCCCTCCGTGGCCCGGCGCAGGCCGGTGATCAGGTTGAACAGTGAGGTCTTGCCGGCGCCGTTCGGCCCGATCACGCCCAGGAACTCTCCCGGCGCCAGGTCGAGGTAGACGCTGTCGACGATGGCGACCTCACCGATCCGCCAGGTCAGACCGCGGGTGGCGAGCATTTCTCAGCCCTTCATGGCCACGGCCGGTGGCGCGGTCTCGTCGCCGGTGAGGCTCTTCTGCGCGGTGGCCGTGAACTCGGTGCCGCTGCCGGTCAGCTTGGCCTGGAACATCGGCTGGAGCAGCGCGTGGTCGGCGGCGCGGATGGTCATCTTGCCCTTGACCCCGTCGAAGCTCCAGTCCTCCAGCGCCGTGACCATCTTGTCGACGTCGTCGCCGCCCTCCTGCACGGCCCGCACCACCATCTGGGCGGCGGCGAAGCCGTCCGGGTGGAACAGGTCGATGGTGTTCACCTTGGCCTTGAGCGCCTTGCTGGCCTCGGTGTCGGACGCCCCGTCGAAGTAGTGCGACAGGAAGGAGATCTTCGCGCCGGCCGCGCCGAACGTCGGCCAGGACGCCCGGATGTCCAGGCCGGTGACGACCGTGGTGGACGACAGGACGCCCTGCTGGTCGAGGGTCTGCCACATCGCCGGGGCGGTGGTACCGGCCCAGGCGACGAAGAGCAGGTCCGGCTTGGCGGCCTTGATCTGGCTGGCGAACGGGGTGAACTCGGTGGCGCTGGCCGGCGCCCGCACACTGCTCACGGTGGCGCCCGCACCACCGATGACGGCCTTCACGGCGGCCTCGTTGGCGTCGCCGAACGCGCCGTCCTGGGCGAAGACCACGACCTTCTTGCCGGTCGGGTCGCCGATGAACGACTTGGCGGTCACCACGTCCTGGTAGGACTGTCGGCCGGACCGGAACGTGTACTTGTTCGCCCCGGTCACCGCGTCCGTGGCGGCCGGGCCGGAGATGAACAGGACCTTGTTCTGCGCCGCGATCGGCGCGACCTGCAACGCCACCCCGGACGCGGTCGAACCGGCGATGATCTTCGTACCCTTGCCGATCAGGTCCTTCGCGGCCGAGACCGCCTTGGCCGGGTCACCGGCGTCGTCGACCTCGGTCAGCTCTATCTTCCGGTCACCGACCTTGCCGGTGCCCTTGGTGGCGAAGTCCAGCCCCGCCTTGAAACCCTCGATGTACTGCTTTCCGTAGCTGGCCAGGGCTCCCGACTGGGAGTACACCAGGCCGACCTTGACCGGGGCGGCACTGTCGCCGCCGCCGGTGGCGGTGTCCTGCGGGCTACCGCAGGCCGTGGCGGCCAACGCCGCGGCCATCATCGTGGCGGCGGAGAGGAACGCCCGCCGCGTGTGCCGGACCGTCATCGCGACTCCAGGTGAGGACAGGATGCTTGGTTGTCGGCTCACGCTAGAAGTGACGTCACCCACGGGCTATGTGGCGGAAACACACAAGTAACGCGAGGGGGGTGGCCCGGGGTTACAGCGGGCCGCACTACCACTCCCGCCCCGGACCTCCCGATGGGCCGGAACGCCACGGATGGATCGACAGGTGTGTCCCCCCAAGCCACCCCGTCAGCCGCACGGCCCGGCGTGGTCCGCCGGGCGCGGGCACCGCCGCCGGCCGCCGAGCAGGTGGTCACAGAAAACCCGATGTCGTACGCACTGAGCGTCCTCCTCCGACACCGTCGTCTCGGCCCGATCCACGTCGGCGAGGAAGCCCAGCGCTCGGGTGATCGCCCGCGCGAACCGCAGCGCCCCCGGCAGATCGGCCGCCACCACCGGCAGGTGCACCACGAAGCGTTCCCTCTCCACGACCACCGTCCTCTCCGCATGGAAGGGCGGTCCGGCGCGCGGGTAGGGGACGCGCACCGGACCGCCCGGCCCCACGCCCGCAGCTCTCGACAGCGGCGGTATGAACGCGGAGCCAACCAGTGGCCCGAACTCCGAGGGGTTTGCCGAACCAACCGGAGCCGGACACTCAGCAACCTACACCAAATGCTTGTGTAGGTCGACGACCGAAATCGCAGCTTGTTGCAGTTATTGGTGTAGGCCGGCATGATCGAGGAGCCGAACCAACCGGAGTCCTCACCATGCCCACAGCAGAAGCGCCCTATCGGCGCATTGCCAACGAGATTGCCGCGAAGATCAAGAGCGGCGAGCTGAAGCCGGGCGACAAGCTGCCGTCCACTCGGGAACTCGCGGAGAGCTACGCCGTGCACATGAACACCGCGTCGCGGGCGCTCTCCCTGCTGCACGACCGTGAGCTGATCACCGGTCAGCCCGGGCGTGGCACCTACGTCGCCGAGCATCCCGGACGTTGACGCCCCGCCACCCTCCCCGCGTCTCCATCGTCGGCCCTCTCCACTTCCGCCGTCGCCGACCGCCCTCGTCGCCCGGGGTCGCCGCCGAAGGCGGGTCGAGCACGCGAAGATCCGCGTAACTTCCTCGTTACTGCTGCCTCCGCCAGGCCCGATGCAGCAACTTCCCTGTTGTTGCTGCATCAGGCCGACTAGCCCCCGCAAGATCGTGCCCGAACCAGGAAGTAGTGGCCTCGCACTGCCTCCGAGGCCACTACTTCCCTGTTCGAGCACGATCTTGGGGAGCGTGGCCGTTGGGCACGCCACCTCCAGTTGAGCCGTATGCCTGTGAGTCATCTTGATGACTCACAGGCATCAGGTCGGCGGGTCTTGGGCCTGCGGGTTTGTCGGGGACGCCGCTGGCCCGGCATCCGGGGTGGCGGACGACGGGCCAGCGGGTGGGCCGGGCGTGATCGGCCCGGTGGTCGGCCCGGCGCCAGTCAGCGGCCGGGTCGAGGTTCGGTGCGCGGGTCAGAGGCGGGCGCAGGTCAGAGGCGGGCGCGGGTCAGCGCACAACGGGCGTCAGCGGCCGGCGCGGGCGGCGACTGCGGTGTCCGGGTGGTCGCTGAAGACGCCGTCCAGCCCGAGGCCGAAGAAGAGTTCGTACTCGGCCGTGATGTCGCCGCGCGCGTTCGGGTCGGTGCCGATCCGGAAGTCCACCGGGAGGAACTGGTTCTCCGCGCGGAACGTCCAGGAGTGCACGAGCAGCCGCTCGCGGTGCGCGTCCCGGACCACGTTCGTCGGGGCGAGCAGGTTACCGGCGGCGTCGCGGGGCACGATCAGATTCTTGTTCGCACCGATGCCGTCGGCGTACCCGGCGATCCACTTCAGGCCGGCGGCCGTGGCGAGGTCCTGGTAGGTGCGGCTGTCACCGGCGGCGGTGAAGTCGTACGGGCTGCCGGTCGCGTCGAGGAGCTGGATCAGCTTCACGTCGGTGAGGCGGCTCAGCCGGCGCAGGTTGGCCGTCTCGAACGACTGGATGAAGACCGGCGAGTTCTTCCGGTCCAGCTTGTTGCGCCGCAGCACCGCCAGCAGCGGCTCCTCCAGCGGCTTGCCGATGGACGTGAAGTAGCTCGGGTGCTTGGTCTCCGGGTAGATGCCGATGGTGCGGCCCCGTGCCCGCCCCTCGGTCCGGGCGAGGTCGATGACCTCCTGGAGGGTGGGCACCTCGAACCGGCCGTCGAAGGCGGTGTTCGCCACGCGTACCTGCGGCAGTCGCTCCTTGGCCCGCAGCGTCTTCAGCTCGGCGAGGGTGAAGTCCTCGGTGAACCAGCCGGTCACGGCGACACCGTCGATGGTCTTCGTCGCCTTGCGGGCCGCGAACTCCGGGTGCGTCGCCACGTCGGTGGTGCCGGAGATCTCGTTCTCGTGCCGGGCGACCAGCACGCCGTCGGAGGTGGACACCAGGTCCGGCTCGATGTAGTCGGCGCCCATCCGGATCGCCAGCCGGTACGCCTCGATCGTGTGTTCCGGCCGGTAGCCGCTGGCCCCGCGGTGGCCGATGACGATCGGCCGGTCGGTGGCCCGGGCATGGTCCGCGTCGGTCGAGGGACCGGCGGCGGCCACGGTGGGCACGGCCACCGCGGCGGCGAGCAGCGCGCCGGCCACGCCGAAGGTCGAGAGGGTACGTCGCAACGCCGTCTCCTGTCATCGATGGTGTCGCAGACAGCAGACCGGTCGTGATTGGCCGGGAGTTGGTCGATGGCTGGCCGGCAGGTGAATCTCCGGAATGGGCGTTCCGACTCCGGGAGGCACCCGGAACAGGAAGATTGTCTGGTGCACCGGTTACTCCGCAACCCCGTGCGGCTGGTGCCGCTGGGGTTCCTGGTGCCGATCCTGCTCGGCACCGCGCTGCTGATGGCGCGCTGGTCGACCGTCCAGCACCAGCGACCACCCCTGGTCACCGCGGTGTTCACCGCCACCTCGGCGGTGTCCGTCACCGGCATGGCGGTCACCGACACCCCCAACTACTGGTCCGGTGGCGGCCTGGTGGTGATCACCCTGCTCACCCAGCTCGGCGGTCTGGGCATCCTCACCGTCGCGGCGCTGGTCATCCTCGTGGTCTCCCGCCGGCTCGGCCTTCGCAACCGGCTGCTGGTCCAGGCCGAGTCGGCGGAGTTCGGGCTCGGCGACGTGACCCGGCTGCTGAGCCGGATCGCGGTGACCGTCTTCGCCTGCGAGGCGGTGATGACCGCGATGGTCGCCGGCCGCCTCTGGTGGGCGTACGACTACCCGCCCGGCCGGGCTCTCTGGTCGGGCGTGTTCCATGCCGTGCAGGCGTTCAACAACGGTGGCTTCGCGCTCTACACCGACGGTCTGCTGGCGTTCAGCCGCGACCCGTGGGTGTCGCTGCCGTTGGCGTTCGGTGCCATCGTCGGCGGTCTCGGGTTTCCCGCCCTGTTCGAGGCGGTGCGTGAGTGGCGGAAACCGGCGGGGTGGGCGGTGGCCACCAAGCTGACCATCTGGGGCAGCGTGGCGCTGCTGCTGCTCGGCTTCGTCGGCCTGCTCGCCGCGGAGTGGACCAACGCGAGCACCATCGGCCCGTACGACGTGGCGGGCAAGATGCTCGCGTCGTTCACGCAGATCGCGCTGAGCCGGACCGGCGGGTTCAGTGTGCTCACCATCGGCGATCTCCAGGAGGAGAGCTACCCGCTGCTCATCGTGCTGATGTTCATCGGCGGTGGGAGCGCCAGCACGGCCGGCGGCATCAAGGTGTCGACGTTCTTCCTGCTGGCGTTCACCATCTGGGCGGAGCTGCGTGGGGAGCCCGACGTGACGGTCGGGCACCGCCGGGTGGCCACCGCCAGCCAACGGCAGGCCGTCACGGTCGCTCTGCTGAGCGTCGCGCTGGTCACCGCCGGGACGATGCTCGTGCTGCTGCTCACCGAGGGCGTCCGGTTCGTCGCGGTGCTCTTCGAGGTCACCTCCGCGTTCAGCACCACCGGACTGACCATCGGCCTGGCCGGCGAGTTGCCGAGCAGTGGTCAGCTGGTACTGACGGTGTTGATGTTCATCGGTCGGGTCGGGCCACTCACCCTCGGGTCGGCGATCGCCCTGAACACCCGGCGCCGGCTCTACCGATATCCCCAGGAACAGCCGATTGTCGGCTAGCGACGAGGAGGTCGAGGTGTCGACGAGACGAGCGGACGGCGGTGGCGTCGTCGTGATCGGGCTGGGCCGGTTCGGCTGCCACCTGGCCGGGTCACTCGCCCGGATGGGCCGCGAGGTGCTGGCCGTCGATCGCAATCCGGATCAGGTGCAGCGCTTCTCCGCCCAGTTCGACCGGGTGGTGCAGGCCGACACGACCGAGGAGGGCGCGTTACGGCAGCTCGGCGTGGCGAGCTTCGGCCGGGCGGTGGTGGCCATCGGGGCGTCCGTGGAGGCGAGCGTGCTCACCGTACTGGCGCTGGTCGAGCTGGGTCTGCCGCAGATCTGGGCCCGCGCCACGTCGCAGAAGCACGCCAAGATCCTGTCGTCGGTGGGCGCGCACCACGTGATCTTTCCGGAGGCGGAGACCGGGGACCGGGTGGCGCACCTGATCGTCAGTCGGCTGCTCGACTTCATCGAGTTCGACGACGACTTCGCGATCGCCACCGTCCGGGTTCCCCAGTCCCTGGTCGGTCGTACCCTGCACGACCTACGCCCACAGGAACGCGACGGGGTCCGGGTGATCGGCGCGAAGGTGCCGGGCGAACGTTTCCGGTACGCCTCGGACGACACCGCGCTGGTGGACGGCGGAGTGCTGGTCGTGGAGGGCGGGATCGACCAGGTGCAGCGGTTCGCGGGGCGGCGCTGACCGCTCTCACTTCGGGTGGCGCGCGTGGCCCTCAGGCGCTTTCACCCTTTTCCCGGACCACCCGGTCCCTTGCCGCCGGACGGCTTCTTCGGCGCCTTCGGCTGCTCGGCCGCCTTCGGCGCGGGGGCCTTGGGCGCGACCTTCGTGGTGGTCTTCGTCGTCTTCTTCGGCGGCGCCTTCGTCGGGGCGGCCTTGGTCGCCGGGGCGGTGGACGGGGTCGACCCGGCCACCCCGGAGACGCGTACCCCGCAGGTCGCGTCGCCGAGCCGGAACTCCACCGGCAGCGGGTTCGCCCCGGTGTACGTCCCGGCCAGTGTGAGCTTCTCGGCCGCGCCGGGTGCCAGCGTGGTCCGCTGCGCCGCGGGGCGGATCTGCACCGCGCCGCCCTGCTGCTGCGCCGGGGCGGGCTCGGCCTTGGTCACCTTCTGCTGACCGGGGAACGTGAAGCTCATCGTCCAGTCGTCGAGCGCCCGGTCGCCGGTGTTGGTGAGGGTCAGCTCGGCCGTGAAGTCCTTGCCGGAGTCGCTGCGCAGCGCGTACGCCACCTCGCAGGGCGCCTTCTCCGGCAGACCCATCCGCGCCTCGGTGGTGGGCCGGTCCTGACCGCTGGCCGGGCTGCGGGAGGTGAGCCCCCACATCGCCCCGGTGACCGCGATCAGCCCGACGGCGGCCACCCCGGCCTCCACCCGCCGACGCCGGTTCGCCTGCCGGATGCGGCTGCGCCGGGTCCGCGACAGCGGAAGGGCGTCGGTCTCCGCCGACCAGGGCAGGATCGTGGTGCCGGCGTTGGCCAGCGCGGTCGCGTCCAGCGGTCCGCCCGCCGGTGACACCGGTACCGCTGTCAGCATGCCGGCCGCCTCGGCGAGGGTCCGGGCCAGCTCGGCGGTGGCCGGCCGGTCGGCGGGGCGCTTGGCGAGGCAACGCCGCACCAGGTCGGTCACCTCGTCGGGCAGCCCCGGCACCGGCGGCATCGGCTCCGGGTCGCTGTACATGTGCGCCCGCAGCATCTGGGTGGTCGTGGTCGCCTCCCACGGCAACCGGCCGGTGAGCATCCGGTAGAGCAGCAGCCCGACGGCGTACACGTCGGTGGCCGGGGACACCTGGCCGTTGTCCAGCCGCTCCGGCGCGAGGTACGCGGGCGTACCCAGCAACGCGCCGTCCGGCCCCTTCTCGCTCTCCCCCACCAGCGCGGAGATCCCGAAGTCGACCACCTTCACCCCGGTCGAGGTGAGCATGACGTTGCCCGGGGTGACGTCGCGGTGCACGACCCCGCGACCGTGTGCGGTGGCCAGCGCCGAGCTGACCTCCGCGCCGATCGTCACCGCCTCCCGCCACGGCAGGCGCACCTCCCGGCCGAGCCGGGCGGCCAGCGAACCGCCGTCGACGAGTTCCATCACGACGTACGGCACGGTCAGGCCAACCTGGTGGGACTCGCCGTAGTCGTACACGTTGGTGATGTTGGGATGGCAGAGCCGCGCGGCGGCCTGCGCCTCGACCCGGATGCGGTGCCGGAAGGCCCGGTCGGTGGCCAGCCGCGAGGCCAACACCTTCACCGCGACCTGCCGGCCCAGCACCTCGTCGTAACCGCGCCAGACCACTGACATGCCACCCGCGCCGAGCTGCTCGACGAGCCGGTACCGCTCATCGAGGAGTTGCGCGCCGTTACGGTCCCCACCGCCCATGGTGGCCGTTGTTGCCCAGCACGGCCCGGGCTACACCTGAAGGATCGGAATCGGTCAGGAATATCACCCGATCAGGCGGTCGCCAGCAGTTGGTCCACCGGGGCGTAGTCGTCGGTCAGCACCATGGCCGAGCCGACGAAATCCGTGAGGTCCGCGCCGGAGAGCAGGCTGACGGTCGCGTCGACCACGTCGAGGCGGGCGCGGACGGCGGCCAGCGGCAGCGGCGCGTCCGAGGCGACGATGAGGAAGTTGCTGCCCCGCTGTTCGGCGAGGGCCTCGGGCGGGGCGATCAGTGCGACGTTGCTGAACTCGGCGGCGACCGTCGCCAGCTCGGCGCGGATGAACCGCAGCGGCGGGTAGTCGATGACGTTCTGCACGTACACGCCGCCGGGGCGGGTCACCCGCCGGATCTCGGCGGCCATCTCCCGGGTCGCCAGGTGCCACGGCACCACCAGGTGGCCGAACGCGTCGCCGACGACCAGGTCGCGGCTGTCCGCCGGCTCGCCGGCGACCAGCATCCGGGCGTCGCCCACCACCGTCCGCAGGCCCGACCCCGGGCGTACGCCCAGTTCCCGTTCGCCCAGCTCGACCAGCCCACCGTCGATCTCGAACACCACGTTGTCGGTGCCCGGCCGGGTGGCGGTCAGGTACGTCGGCACGGTGAAACCGCCCCCGCCCAGGTGCAGCGCGTCCAACCGCTGCCCGGCCGGCGCGGCCACGTCCGCGACCGCGCCGATCCACTTCGTGTACGCGTACTCCAGGTGCCTCGGGTCGGCCAGGTCGACGTACGAGTGCTGGGCCGAGTTGAGCAGCAGCGTCCGACCGGTGGGCCGGTTCGGGTCGGTGACGACCCGGGCGCAGTGGTACGCGGTCTCGATGTCACACGGGTTCGGCGCGATGGTGCTCAGCCCCGCCCCGAGCAGGCCGAGGATCGCCAGGGCGGCCCGGGCACGGGCCGGACCGGGCAGGCCGCTGGGTGCCTGCCGGCGCAAATACCAGCCGAGTCCGATACCGACCAGGCCGAGGGAGATCGCCAGGGCCAGCAGGATGACAGTGGTGGGCAGCGCGGCGACCAGCACGAACCCGGTGAGCAGGGTGGCGGTGATGCCGCCGAGGGTGCCGATGCCGGACAGCCGGCCGACCACCTGGCCGGTGCGGCGCAGATCGGCGAGCTGGAGCTTCACCACCAGCGGGGTGACCGCCGCCAGCAGCGCCGCCGGCACGAACACGGCGAGCGCCACCAGCAGCAGGATCGCGCTCGCCGCCCCACCGCGCAGCACCTCACCGGCGTAGCGCACCACGGGCAGGGTGATCGCGGTGGCTATCCCGGCCAGCACCAGCGCGGGCGCCAGCAGGCCGCGCGGGTCACGCCGGTCGGCCAACCAGCCGCCGGACCACGCGCCGTACGCGATCGCGGCGAGCGCGATGCCGATGACCGAGCTGGTCACCTGGAGGGTCACCCCGACGTACGGGCCGACCAGGCGCAGCGCGACCGTCTCCAGCACCAGCACGGCGCCGCTGGAGAAGAAGACCAGGAAGGCGGCCAGCCCGTTGGGCAGCGCCCGGCCGGTGACCGGCACGGGCGGGACCTCGGGAGCCGCGACGTCGGACGATGGGGAACTCATCGTCGCGATGGTACGCAGCGAAGCTGCCGCTCCGGGTCAGTACATCGAGAGATGAACATGGTTCGTGTGGGACGCGGCGGGACTGCCGCTGCCACTGTAGGCACGCCAGCCGGTGCCGGGATGCCAGATCTGCCGGTACCAGATCACGTAGAGCACACCCAGCCGCTCGGCGTTGCGGACGTGCCAGGCGGCCAGGCTGTCCCCGTACGCCTTGTCGCCGCCGGTCGCGTTCTTGTCCTCGAAGCCGTTCGTGGCGGCCGAGAAGTCGCAGGCCCGACCCTTCGGGTGCTCGCCGCCGCCACCGCTGCGCTTGCAGGAGACGTGCCGCTTGTAGCCGGCCGCCTGGGTCTCCTTCAGGGCGTGCAAGGTGCGCGGGGTGATACACCCCGAGGTGGTCGGGTCCTTCACCGAGCAGGACTCCGACGGCCACGACCCGTCGGAGTTGCGCGGCGCCGGCTTCGCCGAGGTGGAGCTGCCGCCGCTGAAGCCGTTGCTGCCGCCCGAGCTGACCTCGGCCAGCGCCGCCTCGGCCTCCTTCTTCTTCTTGGCCATCACGGCGAGCTGCTTCTGCTGCTCACGAACCTCGGCGTCGATGGCGATCTTGGCCTGCTGGGCCTGCTGCCGGGCCTCGGTGAGATCGCGCAACCGCTTGCTGTCCCGCTGGGCCATCAGGTCCAGGTCGGCCGCCCGTTGCAGGAACGCCTGCGGCGTCGCCGTGTTGAGCAGCATCGCCGTGGGGGTGAGCCGACCGGCCCGGTACGACTGCGCGGCCACCTCGCCGACCTGGGCGGTCAGTCCGACCAGGCGAACCTCGACCGCCTTCAGCTCACCGTTCAACGCCGTCTGCCGCCGCTTGGAGTTGTCCAGCTTGGCCTTGGCCTCGATGTGCCCCTTGGCGGTCAGTTCCAGCGCGTCCCGCAGCTTCTTGGTGCCGCCCTCGTCCGGCTCCGCGAACGCGGGCACACCTGGCGCGAGCACCAGCGTCAGGGCGGCGAGCAGCGGAAGCAGTACGCGGCGAACGCGCGGCTGACTGAGCCTGGTCCTGGGCACGAAAGCGTCCTTCCGTCGACCGCCGGCCCCCGGGTGACACGCTGCGCGGCGGCGTCCCCGCCGGCGCCGGGCGGCGGCCTGCTGGCGGAGACCGCCGGTCACGATACCGGAACGTACGCCGGTGACCAGTCCCGCGACCGGCCGCCGGCCGCAGTGTCGACGCAGCGTGCCAGCGTGGTTGCGGGCCGCACGCGAGGGCTCGCGATTCAGGAGCTGAGCAGTGCCTCGTGCACCTGGGCCCAGATCTCTTCGTTGGCCGCGACGAGCAGGCCACGACCGTCGTCGGCCGGGTGGTAGTCGACGCCGTCGAAGCGGCGGGCCACCCCACCCGCGGCGCGGACCAGCAGCGCGCCCGGCGCGTGGTCCCACGGCAGCGTGCGCCAGAAGAGGGCGAACTGTTGCTCACCGGTGAGGATGTCCAGGTACTCCCGGCCGGCGCAGTGCTGGCCGGGCAGCAACTCGCCGAGCCGTCGACCGCCGGCCCGGACCCGGTCGCGGGTCTCCGGCGGCAGGAAACGCGTCATCGCCGCGCCGCGGATGTCACCCGGCGGCGCCACGACATCGGCGGTGCCGACCGGCTCGCCGTTGAGCAGGGTGCCCTCGTCGGCCAGGCCGGCGGCCAGCGTGCCCGCCAGCGGGTCGAGGATCCAGCCGGCTCGCGGTCGCCCGTCGGTCAACAGCGCCACCATCAGGGCGAACGGCCGGCGGCCGGCGGCGAAGTTGGCGGTGCCGTCGACCGGGTCGACAAGCCACACGTCCCCGGCGTCGCGCAGGTGGCCCAGCAGTGCCGGGTCGTCGGCGACGCCCTCCTCACCCACCACCAGCGAACCGGGCCGCAGCCGGCGCAGCCCGGCGGAGATCAGCTCCTCGGCGCGACGGTCGGCGACGGTGACCACCTCGCCGGGCGCCTTCTCCGACACGTCATCGTCATCGAGCTTGCGGAACAGCGGCAGCACGACCTGGTCGGCGGCCTCGGACAGGAGGTCGCCGACGTCGTCAAGCAGGGTGTCAGCCACGCGGCGGCAACTTGACCACGCTGACGAAGAACTCGTCGATCTGCCGGACCACCGAGATGAAGCGCTCGAAGTCCACCGGCTTGGTCACGTAGGCGTTGGCGTGCAACTGGTAGCTACGCAGGATGTCCTCGTCGGCCTGCGAGGTGGTGAGCACGACCACCGGGATGCGGCGCAACTCCTCGTCCTTCTTGATCTCCTCCAGCACCTCCCGCCCGTCCCGGCGGGGCAGGTTGAGGTCGAGCAGGATCAGGTCGGGCGCCACGGCGTCCGCGTACGGGCCCTCCCGTCGCAGGTAGGCCAGCGCCTCCGCGCCGTCGGAGACGACGGTCAGCCGGTTGCGCAGCTTGTGCTCCTCGAACGCCTCCTGGGTCATCAACACGTCACCCGGGTCGTCCTCGACGAGCAGGACCTCGATCGGGCTCTTGCCGTCCGCCGGCGCGGTCATCCCACCGTCTCCCTCATGTCACCCGTTCTACCGCTTTCCGGCGGCCCGTCGGCCCGGTCCGGCTGGTCCGCCCCGGCGGAGTGCTCCGGCTGCGCGGAGGACACCTCGTCCGCAGGCGTGGTCTCGCCCGCCGTGACCTCCTGCGGCTCCTCGGCGGGATCGGCGGCGGCCTCCACGTCCTCCGGACGCGCCGGCAGCGTGAACCGGATGGCGGTGCCCTCCGGCACGTCGGTGTCCACCCAGACCCGGCCGCCGTGGTATTCCACGATCTTCTTGACGATCGCCAACCCGATGCCGGTGCCCGGGTACGCGTCCTTCGAGTGCAGCCGCTGGAAGATCACGAAGATCTTGTCGGCGAACTCCGGCTCGATACCAATGCCGTTGTCCTGGCAGCTGATCTCCCACTCGGCGTCGACCAGCCGAGCCGAGATGTGCACCTTCGGCGGCACGTCCGGCCGACGGAACTTGATCGAGTTGCTGACCAGGTTGGCCAGCAGGTTGGTGAGCAGCGGCTCCTCGCCCCGGATCACCGGCAGGTCGGTCCAGGTCAGCTCCGCGTCGGCGTACTGCCGGGCCGCCTCGGTCTGGCCGGCCACGTCGCCCATCACCTTGTTGAGGTCGACGTCCACGAAACCGGTGGTGAGCCGGCCGATCCGGGAGAACGCGAGCAGGTCGTTGATCAGGCGTTGCATCCGCTGCGCGCCGTCCACCGCGAAGGCGATGTACTGGTCGGCCCGCTCGTCGAGCTGCCCCGCGTAGCGGCGCTGGAGCAACTGGCAGAAGCTGGCCACCTTGCGCAGCGGCTCCTGCAGGTCGTGGGACGCCACGTACGCGAACTGCTCCAGGTCACGGTTGGACCGGGTCAGCTCCTCGGCCTGCTTCTGGAGCTGACTGTTGACCCACTCGATGCGTTCGCGGGCCTCCCGCACCTCGGCAAGGTCGGAGGCGATCTTCTGGCGCATCGCGTCCACGTCGTCGCCGAGCCGGATGAACTCCGGTGGGCCGACGGTGGCGACACGGTGCTGGTAGTCGCCCTCGGCGACCTCGCGGACCTGGTCGGCCAGCCCGGTCAGCGGCTTGACCACCATCCGGTCCAGCGAGAGCAGCAGCACCGCGCCGGCCACGACGACCACCAGGGCCGCGACGATCAACAGGACGACCAGCACGTTGCTGCTGCTGCGCACGTTGTCGGCGGCCTGCTCCCGGGCGGCGAGGATCTCCTGCTGGAGGTCGTCGACGGCCGAGCGGACCTCGTCGAACCGCTGCCGGGCCTGCTCGGTGACCAACGCCTGGCCAGCCCGGGTGCCGTCCCGCTGCGTCGTGGTGATCACCGGCTCGGCGACGGTCTCCCGCCACTGCGCCGAACGTTCCTCGACGATCCGCAGCTCCTGACCGATCTGCGGGTAGTCGTGCAGCAGGGCCCGCATCGCGGTGACGGTGGCCTTCTCCTGGTTGAGACCCGCGTCGTACGGCGCCAGGTCGGCCGGGTCACCGCTGACCGCGTACCCGCGGATCGCCGTCTCCTGGTCGAGCACCGCGTTGAGCAGTTCCTGCGACTGCACCCGCAGCGGCCCGGTCTGGTTCAGGATGGCGTCGATCTGGGTGCGGTTGCGGGCGGCGATGGCCGCCTCCGCGACGGCCAGACCGATCAGCAGCACACCGACGACTGTGAGCAGCGTGATGACCCGGCGGCGCAGACTCCAGCCGCCGACCACCGGCGTCACCGGCCACCACCGCGACTGACCAGCAGCATCGCCACGTCGTCGGCGAGCGGACCGCCGTTGATCTGCTCGGCCCGGCCGACCAGCCAGGCGGGCAGCTCGGGCAGCGACACCTCCCGGTTGGCGGGCTCGTCGAGCAGCCCGCTCAGGCCCGGCACGTCGAGCCGTTCGTTGCCGGTGCCCACCCGTCCCTCGATCAGGCCGTCGGTGTACATCAACAGGGACCAGTCATCGGTGTCGAACTCCAGGTCGTAGGCGATCGGCCGGCGGGGTTGTACGCCCAGCAGCAGGCCGCCAGGGGCGGGTACCGGAACGACCCGACCGCCGGAGAGCAGCAGCGGCGGCGGATGCCCGGCGAGTCGGACGGTGGCCCGGTTGGCGTCGAGGTCGAGTCGGGTGGTGGCCACCGTCGCGAAGATCTCCTGGAGGCGGCGCTCGCTCATCAGCACCTGCTCGAGAGCCGGCAGCACCTCGTCGTCCGGCACACCGGCGAGCACGAGGGCCCGCCAGGCCACCCGCAGTTCCACGCCGAGCGCCGCCTCGTCCACGCCGTGCCCGCAGACGTCCCCGACGATCAGGTCGAGACGGTCCGGGCGGGTCTGCACCACGTCGAAGAAGTCCCCACCGATCAGCGCGGCGTGCCGACCCGGACGGTAGAAGGTGTGCACCGCCACCTGGTCGGTCGTCATCAGCGGCTGCGGCAGCAGGCCGCGTTCGAGGCGGGCCGACTCGGCCTGGCGCAGCTCGACCTCGCGCAGCCGGCGGGCGTTCTCGTCGGCGCGCTTGCGCTCGACCGCGTAGCGCAGCGCCCGGGTCAGCAGCACCCCGTCGACCTGGCCCTTGACCAGATAGTCCTGGGCGCCCTCGGCGACCGCCACGATGCCCAGGTGCTCGTCCGAGCGGCCGGTCAGGACGCAGACGGCGGCCCCGCTGGACATCTCCAGCACCTGGCGCAGCCCGTCCAGCCCCTGGGCGTCCGGCAGGCCCAGGTCGAGCAGGACGCAGTCGACATTGGTGATCCGCTGCCGCGCCTCGCTGAGGCTGGTGGCGACCACCAGGTCGATCATCGAGTTCGTCTCGGCCAGCAGCTCGCCCACCAGGAAGGCGTCGCCCTCGTCGTCCTCCACCAGCAGTACCCGCAGTCGCTCGCCGGGCGGCAGGTTGCCGTGCCGAGCCAGCCCACCGTGCGGGTACGGCACGACTGGGGAGCCGGCCAGGCCGCCTCCCCGGTGCGGCCGGGTCACCGCCGCGAGACGCGGGAGTTCGCTGGTGATGTCGGGCTCCTTCCGAGTGCCCTGCTGATCCTGTATTAGACAACGGTCGCACACAACACGATGGCCGCGGCACGGGGCGGGGATGGGCAGGATCACTGCCGGTCGGCCCCACTACCCTCGAGGAGTTCGGATGGGCGCACCCCCCACCCCCGTCACGGCGGACGTACCGCTCCGGCCAGCTCGGGGCGTACCCCCCGCCGACCGTGCGCTGACCCGACCGCGCCGGCGGCTCCTGGCCGCCGCGGCCGCGCTGGTCGCGCTGGCCGCCGTCGGCGCCGGCAGCCTGCTCGACCTGCGGACCCCGGCGCCCCGGCCGGCGGACGCGCCGGCGGGCGAGTTCAGTGCCGCCCGGGCGTACGCGGACGTCCAGGTGATCGCGGCCCGGTCGCACGTCGCCGGGAGCCCGGCCAACGACCAGGTACGCGCGCACGTCGAGCAGAAGCTGCGCGGCCTGGGCCTGGAGACGCAGGTGCAGGACACCGTCGCGCCGGAGGCCGGCCAGCTCAGCGGGGCGGCCGGCGGCGCGACCGTCGCCCGGGTCCGCAACGTGGTGGCCCGGCTCCCCGGGACCGACCCGACCGGCCGGGTGTTCCTGGTCGCCCACTACGACTCGGTGCAGACCGGACCGGGTGGCAACGACGACGCGGCCGGCACCTCGGCGATCCTGGAGGTGGCCCGCGCCCTGTCCACCGGCCCACGGCCCCGCAACGACATCGTCTTCGTGCTGACCGACGCCGAGGAGGCGTGCCTGTGCGGAGCGGCGGCGTTCGCCGCGAGCAACCCGCTCGCCGCCGACGGCGGCGTGGTGCTCAATCTGGAGGCGCGCGGTTCCACCGGTCCGGTGATCATGTTCGAGACCTCGAAGAACAACGCGAAGCTGGTGGACGTCTTCGGCCGGGCCGCCCCGCACCCCGTGGGCACCTCGTTCGCGGTGGAGATCTACCGGGCGCTGCCCAACGACACCGACTTCACCGCCTTCCTGGACCGTGGGTTCGTCGGGTTGAACTCGGCGTACATCGACGGCGGCGCGATCTACCACACGCCGCTGGACACGCCCGCCGCGATGGACCGGGGCAGCCTCCAACAGCACGGGGACAACGCCCTGGGCCTGGCCCGGGAGTTCGGCGCGGTCGACCTGACCGAGCTGCGCTCCGGGCACGACGCCACCTACTTCCCGCTGCCGGGTGGGCTGGCCCGTTACCCGGGCTGGCTCGTCCTGCCGCTGGCCCTGCTCGCGGTGCTGGCGGTCGCGGCGCTGGGGTGGCTGACCCGCCGCAGCGGACGGGCCGGCACCGGTCGGCTGGTCGCCGGTTTCGGCCTCGCCCTGGTGCCGATCGTGGCCGCGCCGGTCGCCGCCCAACTGCTCTGGTTGGCGATCACCGCGATCCGGCCGGGCTACGCGGAACTGCTCGACCCGTACCGCCCGATCTGGTACCGGCTGGCCGTGCTGGCGCTCGCCGCCGCCATCCTGTTCACCTGGTACGCGCTGACCCGCCGCCGGATCGGCCCGGCCGCGCTGGCCGTCGGCGGCCTGGCCTGGTTGGCGCTGCTCGGGGTGCTGCTCGCCGTGGCGGTACCCGGCGGGGCGTACCTGACCACCCTGCCGGCCCTGGCCGGCGCTCTCGGGGGCCTGGTCGCGCTGCGCACCCGGCAGACCGGGCCGTGGCCGGTGGTGGCGGTGACCGCCGCCGCGGCGGTCGGCGTCGTGATCCTCCTGCCGACGGTGGTGCTGCTCTTCCCCGCGCTGGGAATGGCGATGGGCGGGGTCGCCGCGCTCGTCGCGGTGCTGCTCGGCCTGACCGCGCTGCCGGTGGTCGACCTGCTGCACCCGCAGGCCGGCGGGCAGCGCGGCCTGCTGGCGCTGCGGGCCCGGCGCCGCGCGGCGCTGCCGGCCGGCGCCGCCGCCGTGGCGGCGGTGGTGCTCGCCGGGGTCGGGCTTGCCGTGGACCGCTTCGACGCCGCCCACCCCGCGCCCACCCACCTGATGTACGCCATGGACGCCGGCACCGGGCAGGCGCGCTGGTTGAGCCACGAGACCGACCCGCAGCCGTGGACGGACGGCTACGTGGACGGGGTGGCCAGCGTGGCGGACGACTTCCCCGGGCTCGGCGACGGCGAACTGCGGGTCGGCCCGGCCCAGGCGGCCAGCCTGCCGGCGCCGAAACTCGACGTGCTGGCCGACACCAGCGCCGGTGGCGAACGCACCCTGCGGCTGCGCCTCACCCCGCAGCGGGCGGTCCGACTCACCACCCTGCACGTCGACACGACGACCGCCACCGTGCTGCGCGCCGAGGTCGCCGGGCGCACCGTGCCGGTGGAGCCGCGGGCGGGCAGGTGGGGCTTCGGTCTGGTCTTCCACGCCCCGCCGCCGGAGGGTGTCGAGGTCACGCTGACGCTGCGGCCGATCGCCGCGCAGGTGGCGCTCCGGGCGATGGACGCCAGTGACGGGCTGGACGCGCTGCCCGGCTTCCGGCCCCGGCCGCCGGCCGTCGGCGTCGTCGGGTCGCACAGCTCCGAGATGCTGGCCGTCGCCCGCACCTATCCCGTCTGAGAAAGACGAACCGGCGGTCCGGCGGACGTTATATACCGCCGGACCACCGGTTCGACAATCGTGTTTCTGTCAGTTCACCGGCTCGGGTTGACCGGAGCCGATACGCCGCCACCGGTTTCCGTCGTGATCGGTGAAGGTCAACTCCACCAGAACGGTGTCGGTCGACGCCTGTAACCGGTGCTCGGCGGTGACCGTGATGAAAAGATCCGCGCTTTCCCGGCCGTGAATACGGCGGACCTGTTTGGCCCCGGCAAGGTCGACAGGGGGATCGTCCGGATCGTCCGACGGCACCAGCCGCGGCAGTACCGTCACGTCGAGCACCGGCGCGTCACTCTCGTTGGCCACGGTCACCCGCAGCACCGCGTTGCCCCGGATCTCGGTGACCGCCGAGACCAGCCGGGCCTGGGTGGCCCGGACCCGCATCTCGTCGGCGCGCCGGGCGCGGATCTCCCGGCGCAGACCGAGATACACGAAGAGCACACTCGCGATCGAGCCCAACGCGCCGAACCAGTCCGGCACCGAACCCCAGTCGGCCACATCGTCGTACGGCAACCAGTTCATGTGTCCATCGTGGATGCACCACGCGAACGTCGAGGACGGCGGATCGGTCCGAATGACCGACGAATTGTAAATGGCGATGTCGATTCCGGTCGACCGGGTGACCTAAACGGAGAGTGTGCAAGTCAGTACGGTGGTGGATACCCTTGCGGTTGACGTAGGGCGGGTGACGACCCCTCCGAATGTCCACTCAATGGACATGATCTTTTCTGCCACCCGCCGCGCCGCAATTTCGCCACCGAAGGGGGACCGCATTGACTGCGGACGTTCCACCCGCGGATGCGGGCGTGCGCCGACCTGCCTATGACCGACCGAGTCGCGTCTCGGTCGACCCGCCCCTCGGGCGCCTGGACACTCCACTGCACGGCCGCGACGCACTGATCGACGAGATCCTGCTCCCGGCGGACACCGACGAGGCAGCGCCGTCGGTGCACATCCTGTGCGGCATGGGTGGCTCCGGCAAGAGCCATGTGGCCCTGGAGATCGCCCGGCGGGCACGCGCCGACGGCCGGACCGTCTGGTGGGTGCAGGCCGGCCGGCTCAACTCCGGGATGCGCGAGGTGGTCAGCCAACTCGGCGCGTCGGAGAGCCAGGTCGACCAGGCCTGGTCCGGCATGATCAGCGCCACCGACCTGGTCTGGCGCTACCTCAACCAGGCCCGGCAGCCGTGGCTGCTGATCTTCGACAGCGCGGACGAGCCCGCCGCTCTCGGCCCCACCGACGGGGTGCTCGCCGACGGCACCGGTTGGCTGCGCCGGCCGGAGGCCGAGGACGGCATGGTCCTGGTGACCACCCGGGACGGCAACCGTGCCACCTGGGGCACCTGGTCGACGCTGCACCAGGTGCGTCCACTCGACGCCGACGCCGGGGCGCAGGTACTCATCGACCGGGCCGGCGCGCAGGCCGGCGACCTCGACGACGCCCGCGAACTGGCCCGCGAACTGGGCGGGTTGCCCCTGGCCCTGCGGGCCGCCGGCAACTACCTCCGCTCGGTCAACGCCAGCCTGGTCTGGCGCGGATCCTCCACCATCACCACCTTCGCCGACTACCGCAGCGCGGTCCAGCGGCGGTTCCGCTCACCGCTGGACGCCCCCGGCGTCGACCTCGACGAATCACTCGGCCTGGAGATCGTCCAGAAGGTCGACGACATCTCCCTGGACCTGCTGGCCCGCCGCGGGCTGGAGCAGAGCCGGCCGCTGCTCAACGTGCTGGCCTGCCTGAGCATCTCCCCGGTGCCCTACGAGGTGGTCCTCAAGCCGGCCATCCTGGCCGGATCACCCCTGTTCGAGGGGCTGACCGCCCGGCAGCGGGTGAAGGTGTTGGAGGGGATCGGCGACCTCGCCCTGGTCGACTTCGACGTCCAGGAGGACGTCACCGACCCGGCCTTCGCGCATGTGCTGTCGCTGCACCCGCTGGTGCACGCGATGTTCCGCGACCGCGACGAGGTCCGCGAGCAGATCGCCGAGTACCACGGCGTCGTCATGAAGCTGCTGCTCGCCGCCACCGAGGGCCAGAATCCGGACGACCCGGCCGCCTGGTCGAACTGGGACGTGCTGGTGCCGCACCTGGTCGAGGCCGTACGCGAGTACCTGGTGCCGCAGAAGCACAAGCACGACCCCGAGACGGTACGCCGGGCACTGGAACTGGCCCGGCTGACCGCCCGCTACCTCATCGCCGTCGGTCTGCCCGGTTCGGCCTACGACATCCTCGAACCGATCGTGCGGGGCTGCGCCGCGTACGACCACGACCTGGACCGGCCGCAGGTGCTCGCGCTGCGCCACGAGTTGGGCCGCACCTGGCTGGAGCGCAACCAGCCGGAGATGGCCGACCGGGTGCTGCGCGACGTGATCGCCGACCGCACCCGGGTGCTCGGCAGCGACGACCCGGACACCCTCGCCAGCCGGCACAAGCTCACCAAGGCGATCATGGCGCAGCGCCAGTGGCCGGAGGCCGAGTCGGAACTCCGACAGATCGTCACCGCGGAGCACCAGGTACGCGGGCCCGAGCACTGGGACACCATGGTCGTGCGGCACAGCCTGGCACTGGCCGTCCTCGCCCAGCACCGCGCCCCCGAGGCCGAGGAGATGCTGCACGCGATCCTGGAGGTCCGGTACCGGCTGTGGCCGTCGAACCAGCCGGAGACCTGGCAGGCCCGGCACACGCTGGCCCGGTGCATGCAGGAGCAGGGCCGCCTCGACGAGGCGGAGGCGGAACTGCGAGCCACCCTGGCCACCGTGGAGCCCCGGCACGCCGACCGCAGCGAGGTGCTCGCCATCCGGGCCACCCTCGCCGTGGTGCTCCTGCTCGCCGGACGGGTCGACGAGGCGATCGAGGTGTACGAGGCCCTGCTGGCCGACCGTCGGCGGCTGCTCGGGGACTTCCACCTGGACACCCTCCAGGTGGAACATGCCCTGCGCCGCCTGCGCAACGGCGAGTGACCGGTCAGTGTGGCGCGGCGGGCCCCAGGTCGCTCGGGTCGGTGTTGCCACCGCAGACGATCACCGCGACCCGCTCCCCCGCCCGGGGCACGTACGCCCCGCCGACCAGCGCGGCCAACGCGGCGGCGCCACCCAGCTCGGCGGCGACCCGCAGCTCCGACCAGAGCAGGCGACGCGCGCGCACCAGGTCGTCGTCGCGTACCAGCACCGAGACCACACCGGTACGACGGGCGGTGTCGAAGGCGATGTCGCCGATCCGGCGGGCGCCCAGCGAGTCCGTGGCGATACCGCCCACCTCGATGTCGACCGGCCGGCCCGCCTTCAGGGCGGCGTTCAGGGTGGGGATCTGCTCCGGCTCGACGGCGACGACCCGCACCGACCCGTCGAACCAGGTGGCGATGCCGGACACCAGCCCGCCGCCACCGACCGCGACCAGCACGGTGTCGACCCCGCCGAGCTGACGTTCCAGCTCCCGGCCCACGGTGCCCTGCCCGGCCACCACCTCCGGCTGGTCGTACGCGTGCACCACGAGCGCTCCGGTCTCGGCGGCCCGCTGGGTGCTGGCCGCCAACGCCTCGGCGTAGTGCTGACCCACCTGCCGCACCTGCGCGCCCAGGCCGGCCAGCCGCTGCACCTTGACCGGCGAGGCGGTGACCGGCACGAAGACCTCCGCCGGCACGCCCAGCGAGCGGGCCGCGTACGCGACGGCGAGGCCGTGGTTGCCCCCCGAGGCGGCGATCACCCCGGACGACGGCAGCGGCCCCTGGAGCATTCGGTTGAACGCGCCGCGCGGCTTGAACGAGCCGGTGTGCTGGTGCAACTCCAGCTTGAGGCTGACCAGCCCGGGGACGCCCAGGTCGGCACCGTCGACGGCGATGACCGGCGTCTCGCGGACCCGCCCCTCGATGCGCGCCGCAGCCGACTCGACGTCGCTTCTGTCCACCATGGGGAAACGCCCTTCACTACGACCAGAGAGCCAGTCGACCTTCGTCGGTGAGTCCGACGAAACATCCTATGGAGATACGCCGGCCATCCGTCGCCGGACGCACCGTGTGATAGTGGCGCGGGTCGAAGAGGAATCCCTCTCCCAACGTCGGGCGCAAGGTCAACGACTGCGCGCCGTCGGCCACCGACTCCCGATAGCCGTACCCGCCGGGAATGCGCAGGTCCTCGTCGCTCGGCTGCCACCGGCGACGCCACAGCACCGTCTCCCCGCCGCCGGGCGGCACCTGGACGTAGATGTTGAACGCCAACTGGGCCACCACCTCGGCGTCGAGCAGCCGACCGGCGTACTCCCGGACCGCGTCGTCGAAGTGCACCTGAAGGCCGGCGTTGATCTCCCGGACGATGCCGACGTGCATCTGCCGTCCCTGCCGCGTGCCGGGCGTCACGTCCGGCCAGGCAGCCCGGAAGGCGGCGAGGCACAGCTCGCGGGGCGCATCCGGCAGGCCCAGCGTGGACCAGCCCTTCTCCGCGGCGTCAGCCGCCTCCCAGTAGTCCTCGCGTAGGTCACCACCATTGCGGTGGTCGTTGATGGCCGGGCCGAACTTGGCGACGACGGGAAAGACGCGACTCTCGTCGTAGCGGTCCATCTCCGCGTCGGCGAGCGCGGCGGTGATGGCGTGGCAGCGGGCGGCGGACAGCAGCCCCGGCACCCGGACGGCGGCGATCCGCCCGGCGGCCAGACCGGCGACGTCCGCGCGGGTGATCTTTTCCGACTCGACGGCCACGAACAACGGATCTGTTCTGCTCGGTTGTCGCACGGCGGTCCTTCCGTTTCGAAGATCCCTGACCGGACCGGTCGCGCCTTCCGATCCGCGCACCGTGCAATGTAGCGAGCGTCGGCAAACCCGAACGCCACCATTGACCGTGGCGTATCTGGTGCACACTTCTGGCAGTTCCCGGGCGAGGTGGTGGACGCGCCGTTACCATCGGCCCATCTAGGGGTACGACACACCGGGCCGTACGGCGGATCGATTCCACCGATCGGAGAATGGTGGCGACTCCCCCGCACGGTGGATGATGCGACTAGTTCGAATGCGGACGAGGAGTTCGATTATGGCTGGCGCCGGCCCGACCGATCTTGACGCGTACGTCGACCGCCTCGAGATGGCGCGTCGAATAGCCCGGGAAATGATCGAGTCCGACCACCTCGCGCTGGAGTTGGCCGTCCGGCAGCGCCCCCAGTGCTGGTCCCGACGCCCGGTCGTGCACGCCTCCCGCACCGACGCCTGACACCCACGCCGGCCCGCACCTGGGTCGCCGCCCGCGCCGCCCTCCGCGCCCGGATGATCGACTCCAGATCGCCGAACCGGGGCCATCTTGCTGCGGGGATACCCCCAGTTCGCCGAACTGGAGTCGATCACCAACCGGGACCACGAACGTGGCAGGGTCGGGCAGGATGGCACCCATGCGCCCGATCCGGTCGAACTACCCTCATTGCCATGCCGCACATGGACGCCGACGATCCCCTGCCGCGCCGTCCCCGCCGCGTGCTGGTGGCCGGCACCTCGGGCGCCGGAAAGACGACCCTCGCCTCCCGCATCGCCACGTCGTTGCAAGCGCCGCACATTGAGATCGACGGTCTGTTCCACGGACCGTCGTGGACCAGACGTCCGTCCTTCGAAGACGACGTACGACGCTTCAGCGCAGGACCCTCCTGGGTGACCGAGTGGCAGTACAGGGCGGTACGCACCCACCTCGCCGACCGCGCCGACCTGGTGGTGTGGCTGGACCTGCCGAAGATCACCGTCATGCGCCAGGTCGTCCGGCGGACCGTCGTACGCCGCCTTCGACGCCAACAGCTCTGGAACGGCAACGTGGAACCGCCGCTCTGGACCCTGCTCACCGACCCCGAGCACATCGTCCGCTGGGCGTGGAACACGCATCCTCAGACGGCCACACGTATCGAGGCCCTGGCGGCCCGGCGTCCGGACCTTCCCGTGGTCCACCTCCGCAGTCACGCCGCCGCCCATCGCTGGTTGCTCGGCCCGCTGAGGGAGGCTCAGCCCTGAGAGTCGTGACCTTCGTCGCTACTGGTCCACCTTCAACGGCCTGGCCCGGCCGGCCGGCACCTGTGCGGCTAGCCGTCCTCGCCGAAGAGCGCGCGGTACCGGTCGAGGTAGAGCGGCCATCCCTCGTCGGCGTCGACCCCGTCACGGACGGACTCCCAGCCGGGGCCGTGCCGGTCAAGGTGCCGGTGCTCCAGCTCAACCCTGGTCCGGCCCGGGGTCTCGGCCACGAAGACGACCTCGACCTCGCTGGTGAGGTCCGGGTCGCTCTCGACCTGCCAGGTGGGGCCGATGTCCCAACTGAAGACCACTCGGTTCGGCGGCTCGTACGCGAGAATCCGGGCCCACCGGCATTCGCTGCCGTCAGCGCCCCGGTCGTAGATGTGGCCGCCGACCCTGGGCTCGAAGACGGTTTCGACGATCGGGGCCTGAAGCAGGTTGTGCTCGCGCGGCTTGACGTCGCCGAACCGCTCGGTGAACACGGCGAACGCCTTGTCGATCGGCGCGTTGACGACGACCTCCCGACGGACCACCGCTGTAGCTGCGTGCGTCATCAGTTCTCCTCGGTCTCCTCGACGACGGCCTGGTAGCCGTCCAGCGCCCGGCGCCAGAAGGTGTCGAGCTGGTCCCGCAGAGCTGCCAGCCCGACCGGGCTGAGCCGATAGACCCGGCGGGTGCCCTCCGAGTGGTCGACGACCAGGCCCGCGCCCTTGAGCACTTTGAGGTGTTGGGACACGGCCGGCCGGCTGATCGGCAGCTCGTCGGCCAGTTCCCCCACGGCATGGGGCCGCTCGGCCAGTCGTTGGACGATGGCGAGCCTGCTGGGATCACCCAGCGCCTCCCAGCCCGGGTGCGCTCCGTAAGTCGCCACGAACGTAAGCTACGACTTACCGATGCAGCCGTCAAGGCGTACCGCTCACAGACCCGCTGCGGCTACTTCCAGCGGAAGTGGACGAAGAGGCGGCCGAAGTTCTTCGAGTCCTTCTCGACCCGGTGGTAGAGCTGCTTGACGTCCTTCTGGTCGAGGAACCGCAGCACCCGCTTCTTGAGCTGCCCCGAACCCTTGCCCGGAATGATCTCGACGAGGGTGGCCTTCTTCGCGACCGCCTCGTCCATGATCCCGCGCAGCGCGCGGTCGATGTCCTGGCCCTTGTTGAAGATGTCGTGCAGGTCCAGCTTGAGCTTCATGCCGCAGCCCTCGGCCGGTCAGGTCCCATGTCCACCATCCTAGGGCCCGTTTCATGAGGACTGGCCGGCCTGCGGCGGGCCCGGACG
>NZ_JBYIRN010000024.1:0-98563 GCF_057708145.1 Micromonospora sp. bgisy143 | reverse complement strand
CCGGACTCCGCCTCGACTCGACCGCCCTCATGAAACGGGCCCTGGGCACGCCCGTCGGCGCACCCACCGGACGAACGAAGGGGCGGCCCGTAGGACCGCCCCTTGCTCGTCACCAGGTCTGCCTCAGCGGGTGCCGCCCACCCGGGTCTCCACCCGCTGGAGCGCGATCCGGTAGTCGTCGTTGGCCGCGTACATGGCCGCGGCGATCCGCAGGTGCCGCAGCGCGTCGGTGTGCCGGTTCAGCCGCTCCAGCGTCCGGCCCAGGACGTGGTGCGCGTAGTGGTCGCTCGGGTCCCGGTCGACGAGCTCCCGCAGCTGCTCCTCGGCCCGGTTGAGCTGGGCCGACTGGAAGTACGCCCGGGCCAGCAACTGCCGGACGGCCGCGTTGCCGGGTTCGGCGTCCACGATCGGCTCCAGCAGTCGGGCCGCTCCGCTCGGGTCACCGGCTTCGAAGAACATGGTCGCCCGCCGGTAGTCCGCCAGAAGATCCATCTGCCCACCTCCTCGGGTCGCGCCGTCACCTGTTCCGACGCTGGCACAACACTCGGCGTTTGGCGACTGTTCCCCGAGTCGAAATAGGGTCAGGTACGGGCGTCGCGCCGCCCGGCGGACAGCTCCCAGGCCCGGACGCCACCGACGATCCCGGCCGTGTTCGGCACCACCACCACGTCGTCGCCCATCCGGGCGAGCTGCTCCGGCCGGATCAGCCGGGAGTTGCCCCCACCCAGGTAGAGCCGGTCCCACCGGAACACCGGGCGCAGCCCGTCCACCACCTGCCGGATGCGGCGGGACCAGAAGGCGTCGCCGAGCCGCCGCCGCTCCGGCTCACCCACGTACGTGTCGTAGGTCGTCCCCCAGCGGACCGGCGCGTGCGACAGCTCCAGGTGCGGCGCGAGGACGCCCCCGTCGAAGAGGGCGCTGCCCAACCCCGTCCCCAACGTCAACACCAGTTCACAGCCGGTGCCGGCAACCACACCCGCCCCGTGCACCTCGGCGTCGTTGAGCACCAGCGCCGGCACTCCGAACGCGTCGGCCAACGCGCCCCGCGCGTCCCAGCCGGACCACTCGGCCAGCAGGTCCGGGTCGACCCGGGACCGGGGTCCGCTGCGGGTGACGTAGTGCGGGGTCGCCACCACGACCCCGTGTCGGATCATGCCGGGTACGCCGACGGTCAGCCGGTCGGCCGTGGGCAGTCGCCCACCGAGCTCCAGCAGGGTCCGCACGAACAGGGCGGGCGGCAACGGGTACGGGGTCGGCACCCGCAGCGGTCGGGCGCGCATCGTGCCGGCCTCGTCGAGCACCGACGCCTTGATGCCGCCGCCACCGCAGTCGATCGCCAGTGTGGTCACCACGTCATGGAGTCTGCCCGCTGGCGGCCGGTCTCATGCGGGCGGCCCGATAGGCTGCCGTCCTGATGAGCGCCACGATGATCGTCAAGGACCTGGCCGCCGGGCACGGCGACCGCCCCCTCTTCTCCGGGCTGGACCTGGTGGTCGCCCCGGGCGACGTGGTCGGCCTGGTCGGGCCGAACGGGGCCGGCAAGTCGACGCTGCTGCGTACCCTCGCGGGGTTGTTGCCGGTCGAGGCCGGCAGCGTCCGACTCAGCCCGCCCACCGCGACCGTCGGGCACCTGCCGCAGGAGCCGGAGCGGCGGCCGGGCGAGACGGTACGGGAGTTCCTGGCCCGCCGGACCGGGGTGACCGCCGCGCAGGCGGCGCTGGACGCGGCTACCGAGGCGCTGACCGCCGGGACGGCGGGCGCCGACGACGCGTACGGGGACGCGTTGGAGCGCTGGCTCGCCCTGGGCGGCGCGGACCTCGACGAACGCGCCGAACAGGTGAGTGCCGATCTGGGGCTCACGGTCGACCTGGACCACCCGATGACCGGGCTCTCCGGCGGCCAGGCGGCCCGGGCGGGGTTGGCGTCGCTGCTGCTCAGCCGGTACGACGTCTTCCTGCTCGACGAGCCGACGAACGACCTGGACCTGGCCGGGCTGGAGCGGCTGGAGGAGTTCGTCACCGGGCTGCGGGCCGGCACGGTGCTGGTCAGCCACGACCGGGAGTTCCTGACCCGCACGGTGACCCGGGTGCTGGAGCTGGATCTGCCGCAGCAGCAGGTCAACCACTACGGCGGCGGCTACGCGGCCTACCTCGAGGAGCGCGAGGTGGCGCGGCGGCACGCCCGCGCCGACTTCGAGGAGTACGCCGAGACGAAGGCCGGCCTGGAGGCGCGGGCGCGTACCCAGCGCTCCTGGATGGAGAAGGGCGTGAAGAACGCCCGCCGCAAGGCCACCGACAACGACAAGATCGGCCGCAAGTTCCGCAGCGCGGCCACCGAGAAGCAGGCCGCCAAGGCGAAGCAGACCGAGCGCCTGATCGAACGGCTCGAGGTGGTCGAGGAGCCCCGCAAGGAGTGGGAGCTGCGGATGGAGATCGCCGCCGCGCCCCGCGCCGGAGCGGTCGTGGCCACCCTGCGCAACGCGGTGGTACGCCGGGGCGGCTTCACGCTCGGGCCGGTCGACCTCCAGATCGACTGGGCGGACCGGGTGGCGGTGACCGGGGCGAACGGTTCGGGCAAGTCCACCCTGTTGGCGGCGCTGCTGGGTCGGCTGCCGCTGGACGAGGGGACCGCCTCGCTCGGGCCGGGCGTGGTGGTCGGTGAGGTGGACCAGGCGCGCGGGTTGTTCCTCGGCGACGCGCCGCTGATCGACGCGTTCCACGCGGCCGTACCGCAGATGTCGCCGGCGGACGCGCGGACGCTGCTGGCCAAGTTCGGCCTGCGCGCGGCGCACGTCCCGCGGCCGGCGGCGACTCTCTCGCCCGGCGAGCGCACCCGCGCGGCGCTGGCTCTGCTCCAGGGGCGTGGGGTCAACCTGCTGGTGCTGGACGAGCCCACCAACCACCTGGACCTGCCCGCCATCGAACAGCTCGAATCGGCGCTGGCCAGCTACCCCGGAACGCTGCTGCTGGTCACCCACGACCGGCGGATGCTGGCCGCCGTCGAGACCAACCGGCGGCTGCGGGTGGACGCCGGGCGGATCGCCGAGGATTGATCCCGGCGCGCGGCCCGGCGCGGGGTGAGAATGACGCCATGCTCAAGTGGGAGTACGCCCTGCTGGTCCGCCGCCGCCAGGCGGCGACCAACGACCTCGGCTGGGAGGTCGTCTTCGTCTGGTACGGCCCGGACGGCTCGATGGTCGACGTGACGCCGTACGGCGACACGGCGCTGGCCCACCTCAACCGGGCCGGCGACCAGGGCTGGGAACTGGTCGCGATGAGCGAGGACCCGTCGCTGCCCGGCAACCACGAACTGCACCGGTACCACCTCAAGCGGCCGAAGCCCGCCGCTCCCCCGCCCCGCCAGCGGATACGGGGAGGTCGCCGGACGCTGTCGGGCTGACCTACAGCGCTGGACCGGAGCGCGGGTCGTGGACCCGGGCGGCGGCACTCCGATGAGCGTGATGACTCTGCGGCATCTTGATGCCCGACAGTCATCACGCTCGACAGGGTGGATGCCTCCGGACGCCCCAACACGCCCGCCGTCGGTCGCGCGACCGCGAAACGGGGGAATACCGGGCGCGTAGCCGGGTAACGCGCGGCGGGAGGTGGCCCGAATGGTCGCTTTGGCACAGACTCCGCCCTCGGCCGACCGGCTGCGGTTGATCGACGAATCCCTCGCCCAGGCGTGGGCGGACCAGGTCCGGCACGACGACCGGCTACGGAGCCTGGCCGTCGAGGTGCGGTTCGACCGGGGGGTCGCCCACCTCACCGGCGAGGTGGCCGAGCCGGCCGACCTCCGGCTGGTACGGGACCTGGTGGGACGGCTGGCCGGCGTCTACGGCGTCTGGTGCCGGGTCGGCGTCAACGGACGGGCCCCGGTGGTGGTGGACCTGGGCTGCGGCCCGACCAAGCAGTGGTCGGGCAACCTCGGGCTGGACATCTATCCCGCGCCGGGGGTGGACGCGGTGGCGGACCTCTCCGGCTCGCTGCCGCTGGCCGACGACTCGGTGGACGTGCTGTTCGCGGTACACATCCTGGAACACCTGATCGACTTCCTGCCGCTGGTGGACGAGTGCCACCGGGTGCTCCGGCCCGGGGGCGTCCTGCACGTCATGAGCCCGTGGTGGGGGCACGTCAACGCGGTGGCCGACCCGACCCACGTACGGCTGATGGACGTGCAGACCTTCAAGGGGATCTGCCAGCTCCGGCCGCCGGGCACCCCGCGCTGGTACCCGCTGCACGCCGGGTGCGACGGCGCGTCGATCTTCGCCGACCTGACGCCCCTCCCGGCCGACGCCGAGCCCGCGCCGAACTTCCACCTGGCCCGCTTCTTCGACTAGGGCTTGGTGGATTCGCGTAGTTCCAGGCGGTACGCGGCCTTGACCGCGCGGGCGGGGGCAGCGCGGTCACCGTCGAGGCGATCGGCGAGGAGCTCGACGGCCAGCCGGGCGATCTGCTCCTTGTCGGGGGCGACGGTGCTCAGCGTGGGGACCGAGAACCGGCCGTCCTCGATGTCGTCGAAGCCGACCACCGCCACGTCCTCGGGAACCCGCAGACCCGCCTCGTGCAGGGCCCGCAGCGCGCCCAGGGCGAGCGTGTCGTTGAAGCAGAAGACGGCGTCGGGGCGTACCCCCGCGGTGAGCAGGCCGCGCATCGCGGCCGCGCCGTCGGCGCGGTGCCAGGCCGTCGCGGACGCCACGAGGGCTTCGTCGTAGGCCAGGCCGGCAGCCCGCAGCGCCTCGGCGTAGCCGGCCAGGCGGAGGCGCGCGCTGGCGCCCTCGTCGGTACGCTGCGCGCCGATCGCCGCGATCCGGCGGCGGCCGAGCCGGATCAGGTGGTCGGTGATCTCCCGGGCGGCGGTGACGTTGTCGATCACCACGCGATCGGCGGGACCGTGGTCGACGCGCTCGCCGAGCAGCACCATCGGGGTGCCGTCGAGGCTGGCCAGATCCTCCGCCGTGAGCGCCAGCGGGCTGAAGATGAGCCCGTCGATCAGATGGTCGGTGATGCCGGAGGCGACGACACGCTCCTGCTCGCGCCGGCCGCCGGTCTGGTCGATGAGCACGGTCCAGCCGTACGCGGCGGCGGCGGTGACGACGTGCCGGGCGAGTTCGGCGAAGTACGGGATGTCGAGTTCCGGCACCGCCAGGGCGATCACCCCGGTACGCCCTTTGCGCAGGTGACGGGCGGAGAGGTTGGGCCGGTAGTTCAGCTCGGCGATGGCCTCCTCGACCCGGGCCCGGGTGTCCGGACGGACGTGCACATACCCGTTCACCACGTTGGAGACGGTCTTCACCGAGACGCCGGCCCGCTCGGCCACGTCCTTGAGCCTGTGTCGCACCCCGCAACCTCCCCGATGTAACCCAGCGCACCATACCTCGTCATCAGCTCTTTACAACGTTGCCTACAACGTTGTAGAAACGGGGGACACCGGGTGGGCGGTGACTGCGGTCACCCGGTTCCGGCACCCAGGAAAGGTGGCACCCCTTGCGGACCGCGCAGTTGACGATCGATCCGGCCTTCGCGATCGGCCCGGCCGACCGACGTCTCTTCGGCTCGTTCGTCGAGCACATGGGGCGGTGCGTCTACGGCGGCATCTACGAGCCCGGTCACCCCGACGCCGACTCCCGCGGCCTGCGGCGGGACGTCCTGGAGCTGACCCGCGAGCTGGGCGTCTCGGTCGTCCGCTACCCCGGCGGCAACTTCGTCTCCGGCTACCGCTGGGAGGACGGCGTCGGCCCGGTCGGCGACCGGCCGCGCCGGCTCGACCTGGCCTGGAAGACGGTCGAGACCAACGCGTTCGGCCTGCACGAGTTCATGACCTGGGCCGACGAGGCCGGCGTCGAGCCGATGATGGCCGTCAACCTCGGCACCCGCGGCGTGCAGGAGGCACTCGACCTGCTGGAGTACGCCAACCACCCGGGCGGTACGGCCCTGTCGGACCTGCGGCGCAAGAACGGCGCGGAGGACCCCTTCGGCGTACGGCTCTGGTGCCTCGGCAACGAGATGGACGGGCCCTGGCAGGTCGGCCACAAGACCGCCGACGAGTACGGCCGGGTCGCCGCCGAGGCCGCCCGCGCCATGAAGATGATCGACCCGTCGATCAGCCTGGTCGCCTGCGGCAGCTCCAACCGGCGGATGCCCACGTTCGCCGCGTGGGAGGCGACCGTGCTGGAGCACACCTACGAGCACGTCGACTACATCTCGGCGCACACCTACTACGACCCGTCCGACGGCGATCAGGCCAGCATCCTGGCCTCGGCCGTCGACATGGACAACTTCATCACCGAGGTCGTCGCGACCGCCGACCACGTGGCCGCCAAGCAGCGGCACCGCCGCAAGCTGAAGATCTCGTTCGACGAGTGGAACGTCTGGTACGAGTCCCGCCTCCAGGCCGACCTGGACCGGCGGGGCTGGGTCGAGGCGCCCGCGCTGATCGAGGACGACTTCACGGCGGTGGACGCGGTGGTGGTCGGCGACCTGCTGATCACCCTGCTCCGGCACGCCGACCGGGTCGGGGTGGCCGCCCAGGCCCAACTCGCCAACGTGATCGCGCCGATCCGCACTCGCAACGGCGGTCCGGCCTGGCGACAGAGCATCTTCCACCCGTTCGCACTGACCGCCCGGCACGCCCGGGGCACCGTGCTGCGCACCGAGCCGGTGTCGCCGCGCTACGACACGAAGAAGTACGGGGACGTGCCGGTGCTGGACACCGTCGCCGTCCACGACGAGGAGACCGGTGAGCTGACCGTCTTCGCGACGAACCGTGACACGACGGACCTCGCGGTGGACATCGACCTGCGCGGCCTGCCAGGACTGTCCGGTTACTCCTTCCAGAGCATCGCCGCCGGGTCCGACCCGTCGGCGACGAACACCGAGGCCGAGCCCGACCGGGTGACGCCACGGGACATGCCCACCCCCACCCCCGACGGCGGCCGGTGCACCGTGCGCCTGCCCGCCGTGTCCTGGAACGTGCTGCGCTTCGGCCCGGCTCACGCCTGAGGGCGTACCGGGTCCGAGCAGGCACAATTCATACCGTCCCCCTCCAAGGAGAGATAAAGCATGATCCAGAACGACATGAGCCGGCGACGCCTGCTCGGCCTCGGTCTCGGAATCGGCGCGGCGGCCTCGCTGACCCTCGCCGGCTGTGGTGGAGGCGACAGCGCCTCCGGTCCGGCCGCCGGCAACGGCGGCAAGGAGTACACCGGCCCCAAGGTCGACCTGAAGCTGTGGAACGGGTTCACCGGCGGCGACGGCGACATCTTCAAGGCGCTGGTCAACCAGTTCAACACCGAGCACAAGAACATCGCGGTGTCGGTGGCCACGTACCAGTGGGAGGACTACTACAACAAGCTCCCCGGCGCGGCCTCCAGCGGCAACGGCCCGGACATCGCGGTCATGCACATGGACCAGCTCGCCACCTTCGCCGCCCGTGGCGTGATCACCGAGCTGGACGACGTGGCCAAGAACCTGGAGCTCTCCGAGGGAGACTTCGCCCCGACCGTGTGGAAGGGCGGGCTCTACAACAACAAGCGGTACGGCATCCCGCTGGACATGCACCCGCTGGGCTTCTACTACAACAAGGCCGTCATGCAGAAGGCCGGCCTCGACCCGAACAAGCCGCCGGCGACGAAGGACGACTACACGGCGGCCCTGGTCGAGCTGAAGAAGGCCGGCGTGCAGGGCTTCTGGGTCAGCCCGTTCCAGTTCACCGGCGGCATGACCTTCTACTCGGTGCTCAACCAGTGGGGCGCCACGCTCTTCGACGCCGAGGTGACCAAGGCGACCTTCAACTCCGACCCGGCGGTCGAGGCGTGCACCTGGCTGGTCGACATGATCAAGCAGGGCTACTCGCCGGCCAACGTCGGCCAGGACGCCGACTACCTGGCGTTCAAGAGCGGCAAGAACGCCTTCACCTGGAACGGCATCTGGCAGATCAACGACCTCAAGAAGAGCCCCGAGGTGCAGTGGGGCGTCGCGCCGCTCCCGCAGATCGGCAGCAAGCCGGCGGCCTGGGCCAACTCGCACAACTTCACCATCGTGAAGCAGCGGGCCAACGACGCCAACAAGGTCTCCGGCGCGAAGGTCTTCATCAACTGGCTGAGCCAGCACTCGCTGGACTGGGCCAAGGGCGGTCAGGTCCCGGCCCGCAAGGAGGTCCGTGAGGGCGCCGAGTTCAAGGCGCTGCCGGAGATCTCGTCGCTCGCCCCCGAGCTGGAGTACGCGGCCTTCCCGCCGGCCGCCCCGGGCCTGGGCGAGGTCATGACGACCTTCTACAACTCCTTCAACGAAGCCGCGCTGGGCAAGAAGTCGCCCAAGCAGGCGCTCGACGACGGTGTGGCGAAGGCCAACAAGCAGCTCGAGGACAACCGCAAGAAGTACGGGAGCTGATCACCCGTGGCGGACGTGATCGAGGTCGGGGCGGCGCGCGGTGACGCGCCGCCCCCGGCGGCCACCGCAGCCCGCCGGGGCGCCTCGCCGCGCCGGACCGGACGGGCGACGCCATACCTGTTCCTCGCCCCGTACCTGGTCCTGTTCGGGGTCTTCGGCCTGCTGCCGATCGTCCTGGGCCTGTGGCTGAGCGTGCACCAGTGGGACTTCCAGCTCCCCAACCGGCCGTTCGTCGGGTTGGACAACTACAAGCAGCTCTTCTCCAGCGACTCCGCCGTCTACGGCGACTGGTGGCAGAGCGTACGGGCCACCGCGATCTTCACGGTGCTGTCGGTTCCGCTGCTGGTGGTCGTACCCCTGGGGTTGGCTCTGCTGTTGAACCGCTCCTTCCCCGGCCGGACCTTCTTCCGGGCGATCTACTTCGCCCCGTACGTGCTGGGCGTGGCGGTGATCGGCCTGCTCTGGCGGTTCCTGCTCGACGCCAACCTGGGCCTGGTCAACCGGCTCCTGGGCGTGGTCGGGTTGCCGTCGGACACCCCCTGGGTGACGAACATGCCCTGGGCGTGGATCTCCCTGGTCGGGGTGACGGTCTGGTGGACCTCCGGCTTCAACGCGGTGATCTACCTGGCCGGCCTGCAGGACATCTCGCCGGAGCTGTACGAGGCGGCCCGGGTGGACGGCGCGACCG
The DNA here is from genome assembly GCF_057708145.1 of Micromonospora sp. bgisy143. Lineage (NCBI taxonomy): Bacteria > Bacillati > Actinomycetota > Actinomycetes > Micromonosporales > Micromonosporaceae > Micromonospora > Micromonospora sp. bgisy143. Next base: position 89,485 of record NZ_JBYIRN010000024.1, on the reverse strand, counting down.
CCTGGCAGCGGTTCCGCAACGTCACCCTGCCCGGCCTGCGGCCCGTCCTGCTCTTCGTGATCACCACGACCGTGCTCGCCTCGGCGAACATGTTCGGCCAGTCCTTCCTGATCACCCAGGGGACGCCCGGCACGGAGACCCGCACGGTGGTGTGGTTCATCGTCGAGGAGGGCCTGCGCAACAACAACGCCGGCCGGGCCGCCGCGATGAGCATCGTGTTCGCCCTGATGCTGGCGGTCGTGAGCATCGCCAACTTCCGCCTCTTCCGCTACCGGGAAGACTGAGGGGACCGCCATGACGACGCCCACGCGGACGACCCGCGGTGCCGCCACCGGCCGGGTCGCGCTCTACGCCACCCTGGTCGCGCTGGCCCTGATCTTCCTGGTCCCGCTGGCGTGGATGGTCATCACCTCGCTGAAGACCTACACCGCCGCCCAGCAGATCCCGCCGAGCTGGCTGCCGAACCCGCTCTCCGGGTACGGCTACCAGCAGATCCTCAACAACTCGGCGAACCCGGTGCTGCGCTGGTTCCTCAACAGCATGGTGGCCGCCACGCTGCACGCGCTGCTGGTGCTGGTGACCGCCTCGATGGCCGCGTACGCCCTGGCCCGACTGAAGTTCGCCGGGCGCGGGGTGAGCTTCGCGCTGATCGTCGGGACGCTGTTCATCCCGCCGACCTCCTTGATCATCCCGAACTTCCTGATCGTCGACCAGCTCAACTGGATCGACACCCTCGCCGTGATCGTGGTGCCCGGCGCGGCCAGCGCGTTCGGGGTCTTCTTCCTGCGGCAGTTCTTCCTGTCGCTGCCGAACGAGTTGGAGGAGGCCGCCACCCTCGACGGCGCCAACCAGTGGCAGATCTTCTACAAGGTGGTGCTGCCGCTCTCCAAGCCGGCGCTGGCCACCCTGGCCGTGCTGTCGTTCCTGACCAACTGGAACGACTTCCTGTGGCCCATCTTCGTGCTGTTCAGCCCGGAGAAGTTGACCCTGCCGCCGGGCCTGGGCCTGCTCCAGGGCTCGTACGTCACGGACTACCCGGTGATCATGGCGGGTGCGGTGCTGGCGAGCCTGCCGGTGCTGATCCTGTTCGTGCTCGCGCAGCGGCACATCATCCAGGGCGTCTCCCGCAGCGGCCTCAAGGGATGACGCGGGCAACCACCCGGCGACGCGGCGCGGCGGCGATCACCCTCGCCGCCGCGCTGCTCGTCGCGGGCTGCACGGACGACTCCGAATCCACCTCCACGAGCGGCGGGAGCGACGCCAGCATGTTCACCAACCCGGTCGTCAAGACCGACGCCCCCGACCCGCAGGCGATCCAGGTGGGCGACACCTGGTACCTGTTCCACACCAACTCGCAGGGCCACAACGTCCCGGTGCGCACCTCCTCGAACCTGGTCGACTGGACGGAGGCCGAGGACGCCCTGCCGACGCTGCCGGACTGGGCGGACCCCGGCAAGACCTGGGCGCCCGAGGTCATCCAGCTCGCGCCGGAGAAGTTCCTGCTCTACTACACGGTCGCCGGCCGCGAGTCCGGTCGCCAGTGCGTCGGGCGGGCGGTGGCCACCGCGCCACAGGGCCCGTACTCCGACGACGCGGCCGGCCCGCTGATCTGCCAGGCCGAGTTGGGCGGGGCGATCGACGCGAGCCCGTTCCGGGACACCGATGGCAGCCTGTGGCTGCTGTGGAAGAACGACGGCAACGCGATCGGCGTGGACACCTGGATCTGGGTCCAGCGCCTCGCCGACGACGGTCTGACCCTGGTCGGTGAGCCGACCAAGCTGCTCAAGCAGACCGAGCCGTGGGAGGGCACCCTGATCGAGGGGCCCTTCTTCCACCGTCAGGACGGTCGGTTGTACCTGTTCTTCGCCGCCAACGCGTACGACCGTGCCGAGTACGCCGAGGGCTACGCGGTCTGCGAGAGTCCCACCGGCCCGTGCGTGAAGGCCACCGAGAATCCGATCCTGAAGAGCACCGACGCCGCCTCCGGTCCCGGGCACGCCTCGATGGTGGTCAAGGACGGCCGGACGTGGCTGCTGTACCACGCCTGGCCGCCCGGCCAGGAGGGCAGCACCGACCCGGGCCGGCAGGTGTGGCTCGACGAGGTGACCTGGGACGACGGCAAGCCGGTGGTCAAGGGTCCGACCGGTACGCCGCAGCCCCGCCCCTGACCTGTTCGTGCCCAGGGGCGCTCGGGCCCCTGGGCACTAACGGTCAGGCGCTCGGCCGGCGCTGCTCCGGCGCAACGGACGATCAGGCGCTCGGCTGGCGCTGCTCCGGCGCTACGGCCGGTTCGTGGCGGGCGAGCCGGTTACGGCGGTAGCCGTAGCCGAAGTAGATGATCGCGCCGAGCAGCATCCAGGCCAGGAACCGCAGCCAGGTCTCCACGGACAGGTTGAGCATCAGGTAGAAGCAGGCGACCGCCGAGACGATCGGCAGCACCGGCGAGAACGGCACCCGGAACGGCCGCTCCAGGTCCGGACGCTTGCGGCGCAGGATCGGCACGGCGATCGAGACCAGCACGAACGCGCAGAGCGCGCCGATGCTGACCAGGTCGGCCAGGGCGGACAGCGGCAGGAAGCCGGCCAGCAGCGCGACCGCGACCGTCATGATCGCCGAGATCCGGTACGGGGTGCCCCAGCGCGGGTGCACCTTCGCGATCGCGGGCGGGATCAGCCCGTCCCGGGCGATGGCGAAGCCGATCCGGCCCATCGCCACCAGGTCGACCAGGATGACGCTGGTCAGGCCGGCGACCGCCGCGATGGAGACGAGTACCGCGGCCCAACCGGCGCCGACCGACTCGAAGGCCGAGGCGATCGGGGCGCCCCGGTCGATCTCGGTGTACGGCACCATGCCGACGACCACCAGCGAGACGCCGATGTAGAGCACGGTGGAGATCAGCAGCGTACCGAGCAGGCCCAGGGTGAGGTCCCGCTTGGGCTTGCGGGTCTCCTCGCCCAGGTTGGCGACGGCCTCGAAGCCGGTGTACGCGAAGAAGACCACCGCCGCGGCGCTGAGCACCCCGACGAAGCCGAAGACCGACGGCTCCAACCCGAACAGCGCCTGGGTGACCGGCTGTTTGATGCCGTCGTCGCCGCTGCCGGCGGGCTCGGCCGGCGGGATGAACGGGGTGAGGTTGGCGGCCTTGACGAAGAACAGGCCGGCGACCACCACGAAGACGCAGATCGCGACCTTGACCAGCACCAGCAGGTTGGTGATCCGGGCCGATTCCCGGATGCCGACGATGGCGACGACGCCGAGGATCAGCACGATGGCGATGGCGCCGACGTTGACCACGCTGCCCTCCTCGCCGAACCACCGGGTCGGCAGGTCGAGCAGTTCGGCCAGGTAACCGGACCAGCCACGGGCCACCACCGCCGCGCCGAGCGCGAACTCCAGGAGCAGGTCCCAGCCGATGATCCAGGCGACGATCTCGCCCATCGTGGCGTACGCGTAGGTGTAGGCGCTGCCGGCGGTCGGCACGCTGGAGGCCAGCTCGGCGTAGCAGAGGGCGGCGAGCAGGGCCACCACGCCGGCGATGGCGAAGGAGATCACCACGCCGGGCCCGGCGCTGTCGCGCGCCTCGATGCCGGTGAGCGTGAAGATGCCGGTGCCGATCACGATGCCGATACCGAAGCCGGTGAGGTCGAGAGCGCCGAGTCGCCTCTTGAGTCCGACTCTGCCGTCGCTGCCGTCCGCCTCACCCTGGGCTATCACGTCCTTGATCGGTTTGGTTCGCAGCACGGACATGCGCTCACCCCTTCACACCGTGCGACCACCACCGTGGCGGCCGGTGACCGGCGTTGCTACCCAGCGGAACGAATGGTCAACCACGAACACTTGCGGCGAGGACGCGATTGTGAAAATTTCCTTCTGTACGCAGATAGGCAGCGGCGAATCTTGCCGCATGCAGATCACATCGGGAGCCCCAACGAAGGGACATACCGCATGAAAGCACTCCGTCTCACCGCCGCCGGCCTGACTGCGGTCCTGCTCGGCTCACTAGCACCCGTTGCCCCCGCGAACGCCTCCGCCTCCTCCTCGACCGCCGCCTGCGTCACCAACCCGGCCACCCCCAAGCGACAGTTCCGGGCCATGTGGATCTCGTCGGTGGTCAACATCGACTGGCCCAGCAAGGCCTCCCAGACCAGCCCGGACCGGATCGCCGCCCAGCAGGCCGAGTACCGCGACCTGCTCGACCTCGCCGAGCGGCTGCACCACAACGCGGTCGTCGTGCAGGTCCGGCCCACGGCGGACGCACTCTGGCCCTCGACGTACGAGCCGTGGTCGGAGTACCTGACCGGGGTCCGCGGCCAGGACCCCGGGTGGGACCCGCTGGCCTTCCTCGTCGCGGAGTCGCACCGGCGCAACCTCGAATTCCACGCCTGGTTCAACCCGTACCGGGTCTCCATGCCGGCGCCCGGCGGCGCCGGCGCCGACCTCGACCAGCTCGCGCCCGGGCATCCGGCCCGGCAGCACCCGGACTGGACCTTCGCGTATCCGCCGGCCGGCGTCGCCGGCAGCCGGCTCTACTACAACCCCGGAATTCCCGAGGTACGCGAGTTCGTCCAGACCGCGATGATGGACGCGGTCCAGCGGTACGACATCGACGGCGTCCACTTCGACGACTACTTCTACCCGTACCCCAGCGGCAGCTACCAGGTGCCCGACGACGCCACCTTCGCGGCGTACAACCGGGGCCTCACCGACCGGGTTGACTGGCGGCGGGACAACATCAACCTGCTGATCCAGGAGATGAACGGCAAGATCAAGGCGGCGAAGCCGTGGGTGAAGTTCGGGGTCAGCCCGTTCGGCATCTGGCGCAACGTCAGCGCCGACCCGCTCGGCTCGGACACCACCGGCAGCCAGTCGTACGACATCATCTCCGCCGACACCCGCAAGTGGATCAAGCAGGAGTGGATCGACTACGTCGTGCCGCAGCTCTACTGGTACATCGGCCAGTACCCGGCGGCCGACTACGCGCGACTCGTGCCGTGGTGGGCCGAGACGGTGCGCGGCACCCGGGTGCAGCTCTACATCGGCCAGGCCGACTACAAGAGCGGCGACCCGGCGTACGGGCCCTACTGGCAGAACCCGCGTGAGCTGTCCGACCACCTGACGCTGAACCGGGCGTACCCCGAGGTGCTGGGCAACGTGCACTTCTCCGCCGTCCAGGTACGCGCCAACCGGCTCGGCGCGACCGACACCTACGCGGCCGAGCACTACTCGCGCCCCGCCCTCGTACCGGCCATGCCCCACCTGCCGGCGAAGCCGCTGCTCCCGCCGGTCGTCACCGGGGTCACCCGGCAGGCCGACGGGGTACGGCTGACCTGGCGTCAACCCGCCGACGGCAAGGGCCCGCTGGGCACCGCCACGTCGTACGCGATCTACCGGTTCGACGGGACCACCCTGCCCGGCCGGTGCGCCACCGCGGACGCCACCGCACTTGTCGACACCGTCCGGGCCACCCCCGGCGGCGCACAGTCCTGGGTGGACACGTCGGCCGAGCCCGGCCGGCGCTACACGTACCAGCTGACCGCGCTGGACCGGACGGCGAACGAGAGCCCGGCCGGGCCGCCGGCCTTCCTGCTGCGCTGACCAGGCCCGTTGAATGCCCCGGGCGCACCCACGCCCGGGGCATTCGTCTGTTTCGACGCATGTCACCGATAGTTGGCGCGGCGCATACCGGGACGCTGATCCGTTGATCGACACTTGTCGACATCCGGTGACCAGCCGGTAACTTCCGTCCCACCGCACACCCCGCGGAGGTAAACCGTGCCCCGACGTCTCGTCACCCTGTTCGCCTCGGGCGCGCTCGCGCTGCTCGCCACCCTCGCCCCCGCCTCCCCCGCCGTAGCCGCCGTCACCCCCGCACAGAAGTTGTCCGTGCTGTCCAGCTGGACCCAGACCAGCGCGTCCAGCTACAACTCCTGGAACAGCGCCCGCCTGAACCGGGCCCCCTGGGCCGAGTACAACTTCGTCTGGTCCACCGACTACTGCTCGTCCAGCCCGGACAATCCGCTCGGCTTCACCTTCAACCTGGGCTGCTACCGGCACGACTTCGGCTACCGCAACTACAAGGCGGTCGGCCAGTTCTCCGCCAACAAGGCCCGCCTCGACAACGCCTTCTACGCGGACCTGAAGCGGGTCTGCGCCACGTACAACGCCGTCGTCCGCCCCGCCTGTTACAGCCTGGCCTGGACCTACTACCAGGCGGTCCACGTCTTCGGCTCGGTAGCCGCCGTCCAACAGTCCGACATCGACCGAGCCGCCCGAATGAAGGCCCAAGCCGAGTCCCAAGCCCGCGCCAACTCCCCCGCCCGCGCCTAACCCGACCCGACCCGACCCCCATCCACCCCGTTGATCATGGAGTTATTGCCCGGTCCACCGGCGTGTCGTGGCAATAACTCCATGATCGCCAAGCGACGACCGGGGGGTTGGGGTGGGGGTGGGGGGGTTAGGCGTGTTCGGTTTTGGTGGCGGGGTGTTGGGGTGGGGTGGGGTGGGACAGGTCGGTGCTGAAGCGGGTCGAGTCCGCGGCCAGGTCCGGGTGTTCCACGTCGAGCGCGAGCGCGACGGCCTCGTCCAGGCTCAACTCGCCACCCTCCCCGTACGCGTCGTCGAACGCCACATCACCCATCATCATCCGCAGCTCCGCCTGCTGGTCGGCCCAATAGCCGCCGTAGATGCCCGGCGTCGCCCGCATGCTCGCCCGGGTGACCTGCGCCGCCCCGAACAGCCGCGCGGCGGTCGACCGGTCCCCACCGAGCGCGCACCGGACCGCGATCGCGTTCAGGGTGTCGCAGGCCCCGCCGTGGTAGCCGTGCCCCATCCGTGAGCGCAACGCCGCGAGCAGGTGCTCGTGCGCGGCGATCACGTCACCCCGGGCCAACGCGACCATCCCGAGCAGCATGTCCACCGAACGCCGGCCCCGCTCGACCGGACGGGCGGCCTCCACCGGACGCGCCGCGCCCAGCAGGTCCGCCGCCTCCTCCAGCGCGCCCCGCCGCCAGAGCAGCTCGGCCAGGCTGAACACCGCGAACAGCGCCTCGCCCACCACGTCCTGCCCGTGCGCCCAGTCGATGACCTCCCGACAGACCCGCTCGGCCTCGAAGAACTGGCCCATGTCCACGAGTGGCGCGGCCCGGCCGGCGAGCACCCGGGCCAGCAGACCGGCGTCACCGGCCTGCCGGGCGGCGGCCTCCGCCCGCTGCGAGTACCGCAACTCCTCAGCGAACTCGCCGTCGGCGCCGGCGTGCAGCGAGTGCATGTGGTACGCCGCCGCCAGCTCCGCGTCCGGGATACGCTCGCCCGTCTCGGCGATCCGTCCGTACAGCCGGAACAGCCAGAGCCGGCCCTCGCGCGCCAGCCCACGCTCGCGCCACCACTGGTCCAGCCCGTTCGTGAGACGCAGACCGGCGCGGGCGCTGCCCCCGGTGGCACACCACCGCAGCGCGGCCCGCAGCTCGTCGGCCAGCGGATCGAGGGTGTAGAGCGACAGCGTCACCGGTCGTCCGTCCGGGCCGAGGTGCGCCCGTTCCAGGGCGTGTGCCGACCAGGCCACGTGCCGGTCCCGGGCGGCCTGTTCCTCACCCGCCTCGGCCAGCCGCCGGGCCGCGTACGCCCGGATCGGGTCGAGCATCCGGTACGAGCTGCCGGCGGCCCGCGGCTCGGCCAACACCATCGACTTGTCCACCAGCACCGACAGCGGATCCAGCGGGTCGTCGCCGAGCAGCCACTCCACCGTCGGCAGGTCCACCGGCCCGGCGAAGACCGCCATCCAGCGCAACAGCCGTGCGGCCCGGGGCCCCAACGTCCGGTACGACCAGGTGACGGTGGCCTGCATGGTCAGGTGTCGTTCGGTGGCCGACCGCTGCACGGCTCTGCTCGCCGGGGTCGGCGGCGGCGTGCCGATCGCCGCGGCCACCAGGTCCACGGTGTCCTGCTGGTTGCCGGACCAGCCGCGCTCCACCGGCGGTGGCTCCGGGTCCTCCCGGCCGGCGTCCAGCGTCCCGAGGACGTCGTCCAGCCGTTCGGCGAGCTGACCCACGGAGAGCACCCGCAGCCGGGCGGCCGCCAACTCGATGGCGAGCGGCAGCCCGTCCAACCGTTGCACCACCCGGCGCAGGTCGGCCGACTCGGCCGGGTCCGGCTGCCGGCCGCCACGGGCCGCCGCCGTCCGGTCCAGCAGCAGCGCGACCGCATCGCTCTCCGCGCCGTCGGCGCGCGGATCGACCGAGAGCGGCGGGATCCGCCACACCACCTCGCCGGGCAGGCTGAACGACTCGCGGCTGGTCGCCAGCACCCGTACGCCGCCCCCGCCGGAGAGCAGCCGCGAGATGACCTCACCGCAGGCGGCCGGTTGCGAGTCGCAGGTGTCCAGCACGACGAGCATCCGGCGGGCCGCCGCGTACTCGACAAGCGTGTCCAGCATCGGGCGGCCCGGCTCGGGCCGCAGCCCGAGCACCGCGGCGATCGCGAACGCCACCAACCCCGGGTCGGTCACCGAGGCGATGTCGACGAACCACACCCCGTCGGGGTACGCCTCGACGACGCCGGCGGCCAACTCCACGGCGAGTCGGGTCTTCCCCGCGCCGCCCGCACCCAGCACCGTGACCAGCCGGTGCCGCTCCACCAGCCGGCCCAGCTCGGCGCGCTCGACCTGGCGCCCGACGAACGAGGTCACCTGGGTCGGCAGGTTGTGCGCGACCGCCTCGGCGGTACGCGGGCGGGGGAACTGTCGCTCCAGCCCGGGAGCGATCAGCTGGAACAGCCGCTCCCGGTCGTCGAAGCCCCGCAGCCGGTGCAGGCCCAGGTCCAGCAGCGTGGCGCCGGGCGGCAGCGGGTCGGCCCGACGGGCCGTGGACGCCGAACACAGCACCTGCCCGCCGTGCGCCGCCGCGGCCACCCGGGCGGCCCGGTGCACCTCGGGGCTGGCGTACTCCCCGTCGCGGGGCTCGGCGTAGCCGGTGTGCAGGCCCATCCGTACCCGGGGCGCGGCCTCGGTGGTCGGCCAGTCGTGGTTGGCCAGGGCTCGCTGGGCGGTCAGGCAGGCCGTCAGTGCCGCCGCCGCGTCGTCGAAGGCCAGGAAGAACGAGTCGCCCTCGGTCAAGAGTTCGGCACCACCGGTGGCGGCCAGGGTGCGACGCAGCAACCGCCGATGCTCGGCGAGCACCGGGCGGTAGTCCGCGCCGAGCAACTGGGCCAGCCGGGTCGAGCCCTCGATGTCGGTGAACACGAAGGTCACCCAACCGCTCGGGAGCTGGATCCGTGGCGACATGCGTGGAACCTCCGCCCGTGACGTCGGGTTCATGCTGCCTGAGTCCGAGCGGTCACGCATCGTGAGAACGGCCGGGCACGTGCCGCCTCAAGGTGCCACTCCAACCCGGTCCCGGCAAGGCCGGTTCACGAGTCTGCCGCCGAAACCGCCGGATCAGCAGCCGCAGGCGCCACCGCAGCAGCCGCCACCGCCGGATGCCGGCGCGGCACCGGCGCCGCGACCGGTGACCGACACCGCCGAGAGCAACTTGACCGTGTCGGCGTGGCCCTGCGGGCAGGTGGCCGGCGCTCCGGCCTCCGCCATCGGACGGTTGACCTCGAAGGTGTCGCCGCAGGCGCGGCATCGGAACTCGTACCGGGGCATGCAACCAGGGTACGTGGACCTGACGTCCGAGGGGACATGAGTGATACTCGACGGGTGGTGGACGGCGAGGACAAGACGCGAGTGCAACCGCTCCGACCGGCCGCGCCGCTGGACGGGCCGCTGGCGGAGTCGGGCGCCGCGCCGGATCCGGTACCCCCGGCCGTGCCTCGCCCGCGTCGGCCCTGGCTGAGCGGCAGCAGTACGGACGCGACGGGCACACCCCCGCCCCCGGACGACGCCGCTCCCCGCTCGACAGTCGACGCTCCGGCCGCTGACCAGCGCGAGGACGCCGCCGACGACATCGCCACGAAGGCGGCCCCCACCACCGATGCCGCCGCCGGTACGGCCACCGCCGGTACGGCCACCGCCGCTGCGGACCGGGCCGAGGGGGGCACCGACAGCCCGGCGCGCGACAACCCCGACGGTGACGTCACGGCGAGGGCCGACACCACGGCCGCCGAGCCCGCGAAGGCCGACCCGGCAACCGCCAGCAGCACGGCCCCCGACACGGCGAAGAGCGACGCCACGGCCCTCGACCCGGCGAAGGCCGGCAGCACGGCCGCCGACGCGGCGAAGGCCGGCACCACCGACGCCGACGCGGCGAAGGCCGGCACCACCGACGCCGATCCGGCGAAGGCGAAGACGGGCGACGCCAAGGCCGACACCGCCAAGACCGGCGACGGGTCGGTCGCGGCGGGCGCCGCCGCCACCGATCTGGCGGCGACCAAGGTGGACGGCGTCGCCGTCGTACCGGCGACGACGCCCGGTCGGCGGCGGCGGGTCCCGTTCGCGCACGCCGTACGGCTGCCACCGCCGCGCCAGGCCGCGGTGACCGCCGCTCGGGCGACCCGCGACTGGTCCCGCCGGCCCAGCGGCCGACTCACCGTGCCCGGGGTCTTCCTGCTCGCCCTGGTCGCCGCGACCGCCGCCGCCGGGGCGCTGCTCGTCCCGGCGACCATCCGCGGGTCCAAGCCGGTGGCCGTCGACGCCTCGGCCGCGCCGACCGTGGCCGTGCCGCCGGCCCTGCCGCTCGACCCACGCCCGACCGGCCCGCTGCCCAGCGGTGCGGTGCCCACGGGCCCGCCGCCCACCGGGGCGTTCCCCACCAGCGTCGTGCCGACCGGGCCGACCATCGCGCCACCTGTCGGCGGTCGTCCCTCGGACGCACTGGCCGGTTGGGCCCAGCAGGTCGGGGCCAAGGTCGGCATCCCGCCGGCCGCCATGCAGGCGTACGGGTACGCGGAACTGATGCTCGCCCAGACCAACCGGAGTTGCGCGTTGAGCTGGACCACGCTGGCCGCGATCGGTCAGGTCGAGTCGGGGCACGGCTCGGCCAACGGCGCGCGGCTGGGCGCCGACGGCAAGGCGTTGCCCCACATCATCGGGCTACCGCTGGACGGCAAGGGTGGCCGGATGCGGATCATCGACACCGACCGCGGGGCGCTCGACAACGACAGCACCTACGACCGGGCGATCGGGCCGATGCAGTTCATCCCGACCACCTGGCAGGAGATCGGGGCCGACGCCGACCGGGACGGGATCAAGGACCCGCACGACCTGGACGACGCGGCGCTGGCGGCCGGCAACTACCTCTGCAAGGGTGGCCGCAACCTCAGCATCCCCGGCGACTGGTGGAACGCGATCCTGTCGTACAACGATGTGCGCCGGTACGCCCAGGACGTCTACAACACCGCTGACCGGTACGGACGGGCCAGCCGCCAGATGTGATCGTCCGCGTACATTGGAGGACCGGACACTTCCCCCTGGCAGCCGTTAGCGGCAAGCTAGACGGGTGATGGTGCGCGAGTGGGACCCCAGGACCGCGTCCTCCGCCGAGATCGCGTCGTTGTTGACCACGCTGAACGCGGTGCTCGCGGCCGATCTGCCGCAGGACCCGCCGTGGCGGGAGACCTCCCTGCGGGAGTATCTGGCCGAGGTGATGCCCGGTGAGCGGCGGATCTCCTGGCTGGCCCAGGCCGAGCCGGGCGACCCCGGCGAGGTCGGCGCCGTCCTCGGGCAGGTTCACGTGCTGCTCCTCGGTGACATCGGGGTGATCGAGGTGCTGGTCCACCCCTCGGTACGACGCAGCGGCCTCGGCCGTGACCTGGTCCTGCGCGCGGCCCGGCGGGTCTATCAGGAGGGCTTCCGGTCGATCGGGGTCGAGGTGGTCGGCGACACGCCGTCGGTGGCCTTCTACGAGTCGCTCGGTTTCACCCGGGAGTACGTGGAGACGCGCAGCGTGCTCGACCTGACCTCGGTGGACTGGGCCGAGTTGACCGAGATGGCCACCGGGATCGGTGCGGGCTACCACCTGGAGTTCTACCCGGGCGGGCCGCCGGACCACCTGATCGAGTCGTACGCGCGGGCCAAGGCCGAGGTGCGCGACGTCGAGGACGGCGAGCTACGGCCCAGCTCCTACGACCCGGAGCGCCTGCGGGACAGCCTGGACACCCTGCACCGACGCGGCATGAAGCCGTACATCGTGCTGGCCCGGCACGAGCAGAGCGGTGAGGTGGCCGGTCTGACCGAGGTCGTGGTGCCCGCGCAGCACCCGACCCGCGCCGACCAGTACGACACGATCGTCGCGCAGGACCACCGGGGTTACGGCATCGACCGGGCGATCAAGGCGCGGATGCTGCTGGAGCTGCGCTCCGCCGAGCCGGAGCTGGCCGAGGTGCAGACCTGGAACGCGCAGGCCAACGAGGCGATGCTCAAGGTCAACGCGGAACTGGGCTACCGGCCCGACCGGGACTGGTGCGAGTACAGCGTCGATGTCGCTGAGCTGGTGCACCGCCTCGATCCACCACGCTGAGGAATTCACGAAAGTGTCCACCAGGGGATGGACGGTGGACAGTGGGGCACCTTAACGTGCGTTGACCCCGTCCACCCATCGTGGAGGCCCTATGCGCCCGCGCCGCACGACAGCCGCGCTCGCGATCGCCACCGCCGCAGTGACCGTCACGGCTCTCGGCGTCACCCCCGGCGCGGCCAGCGCCGCGCCCACCGACCTCTTCATCTCCGAGTACGTCGAAGGCTCGTCGAACAACAAGGCGATCGAGCTGTTCAACGGCACCGGTGCTCCCGTCGACCTCACCGCGGGCGGCTACCAGCTCCTGCTCTACTTCAACGGCGCCACGACGGCGACCACCATCGCGCTGACCGGGACGGTCGCCGCCGGGGACGCCTTCGTCTTCGCCAGCGCCTCGGCCGGGCCGGCGATCCTCGCCCAGGCGGACCAGACCACCGGGGCGAGCCTGTTCAACGGTGACGACGCGATCGTGCTGCGCCGGGGCGCGACCGTGCTCGACTCGATCGGCCAGGTTGGCGTCGACCCGGGCACCGAGTGGGGCACCGGCACGACCAGCACGGCGGACAACACGCTGCGCCGGCTGCCCTCGGTCATCGCGGGCGACACCGATCCGTCGGACGCGTTCGACCCCGCCGCGCAGTGGGCCGGCTTCCCGGTCGACACCTTCGACGGGCTCGGCGCGCACACCGTGGACGGCGGTGGGCCGGTCGACGTCCCGGCCACGGTGACCTGCGGCGACCCGCTGGTCACCGCCTCGGGAACGGCGGCGAGCCGGGAGGTCACCGCCACCGACCCGGACGACGAGATCGTCGACCTGGCGGTGACCGGGGTCAACCCGACGCCGACCAGCGGCTCGATCAGCCGTACCGCGGTCACGCCCGCCGACGCGGTGGGCGGCACGGCCCGCGCCACGGTCAGCGCGAGCGCCGACCTCACCGCCGGGGCGTACACCGTCACCGTGACCGCGACCGATGCGGGCGGTGGCACCGCGAGCTGCGCGCTGGTCGTGCAGGTGACCCGGGAGCTGACCGTCGGGGAGGTGCAGGGTCCGACCACCGACGCCGAGTCCGGCCCCGCCGACCGGTCACCGCTCGCACCGGCGAGCGGCAACGGCACGAGCAGCACGATGTACGACGTCCGTGGCGTGATCACCCAGCGGACGCTGGCCCGTACGTCGGCCGGGGCGGAGCAGAACGGGTTCTTCCTCCAGAGCCGCAGTGGCGACACCGACGGCGACCCGACCAGCTCCGACGGCATCTTCGTCTTCATGGGCACGTTCACCTCGCTGATCGGCGGCTACGTGCCGACCGTCGGCGACGAGGTCGTACTCCGGGCGCGAGTGTCGGAGTACTACAACTTCACCCAGCTCTCCGGGGCGTCGCTGGTCCGCCGGATCGCCACCGGTCTGGACGTGGACACCACGGTCACGGTCGCCGACGCGACGCCGCCGGTCGAGCTGACCGAGGCGCAGCGCTGGTGGGAGCGGCACGAGGGCACCCGGCTGCGGGTACGCGCCGGCAGCGGTGCGGTGAGCGGACGCGACGTCTTCTCGTCCACCGCCGACGCGGAGCTGTGGGTCGTCGACCGGGACGATCCGCTGCTGAACCGGGCCGACCCGTACGCCCGGCGGGTCTTCCGGGACGCGCACCCGCTGGACAACGACCCGACCCGGCGCTTCGACGACGGCAACGGCCAGCGCGTGCTGCTCGGCAGCATGGGGGTGAAGGCGACCGCCGCTGACAGCACAGCGCTGCTCCCGCCGGCCCACACCTTCGACACGCTGCGCGCCGACGCGGTGGGCGGCGTCTACTACTCGTTCGAGAAGTACGGCGTCCAGGTCGAGCGGGCCGAGTTCGACGCCGGGGCCGACCCGTCGAAGAACAACCCGCCGAAGCCCGCCGACCGGTCCCAGGAGGTCGCGGTCGCGACCTACAACGTGGAGAACCTGTACGACTACCGCGACGACCCGTTCGACGGCTGCGACTTCACCGGCAACGCCGGGTGCACGGGTGTCAGCCCACCGTTCGACTACGTGCCGAGCAGCGAGGCGGACTACCGCCAGCACCTGACGTCGCTCGCCGACCAGATCGTCAAGGATCTGCACGCACCGGATCTGATCCTGGTGCAGGAGGCCGAGGACCAGGACATCTGCACGGTCGCCGGAACGGCGCTGGCCTGCGGCGAGACCAACAACGCCGACGGCGCTCCGGACAGCATCCAGGAGTTGGCGCTCGCGGTGGCGGCGGCCGGTGGGCCGGCGTACGCCGCTGCCTACGACCGGACCGGCGCGGACGCCCGCGGGATCACCGCCGCGTTCCTGTACCGCACCGACCGGCTGTCCCTGGCGGCCGCGACGGCGAGCGACCCGCTGTTGGGTGCGGCCCCGACCGTGCAGTACCGCGCCGCCGGTCTGCCGAGCAACGCCGACGTGCAGAACCCCAAGGCGCTCAACGCGGTGTTGCCGTCCGACGTGGACACCTCGACGGGCAAGGACGGGAACAGCGTCTTCACCCGGGCACCGCAGTTGGGCAAGTTCACCGTGGCCGCGGCGCCAGGCTCCACCGAACGGTTCACCCTGTACGCGCTCAGCAACCACTACTCCTCCGGTCCGGACAGCCGGGTCGGGCAGCGGCGGGAGCAGGCGACGTACGGAGCGGCGATCGTCACCGCGATCGAGGCGGCCGACCGGAACGCCCGGGTCGTGTACGGCGGTGACCTGAACGTCTTCCCCCGCCCGGATGATCCCATCGCGACGGGCAGCCAGCCCACCCCGTCGGACCAGCTCGCTCCGCTGTACGAGGCGGGCCTGCACAACCTGTGGGACAACCTGGTGGCGGACGTGCCGGCCTCGGCGTACTCGTACAGCTTCGAGGGGCAGGCGCAGACGCTCGACCACCTGTTCGTCAACGACGCGCTCTACGGCGACCTGGTGCAGGTACGGGCGGCGCACGTCAACGCCGATTGGCCGGCGGAGTTCACCGGTGACGGCTCGCGGGGTTCCAGCGACCACGACCCGCAGGTGGCGAGGTTCCGCTCGCGGGCGTCGTTGACCGTCGCCGACACCACTGTGGTCGAGGGCGACCAGGGCACCCGGCAGATGGTGTTCACCGCCACCGTCTCGCGGCCGCTGTCGCAGCCCGTACTGCTGTGCGCCGCGACCGTCGGTCTCACGGCGCAGGCGGGCTCGGACTTCGACGCGTACGCCGGCTGCAAGGCGCTGGCCGCCGGTGACACCTCGGTGACCTTCCCGGTGACCGTGCGGGGTGATCGGCGGCGCGAGTCGGACGAGACGCTGACCCTGCTGGTGGCCGGCGTGCCCGGCCTGCGGCTGGCCGACCCCCTGGCGGCCGGAACCATCACCAACGACGACTGAACGACGGCGCTGACGGCCCACCGTCCGGTTTCCCGGAGGGTGGGCCGTTCGCGTGTCAGTAGTATTCGTCGATGATCGGTGGCGGTGGCAGGTGCCGATGCTGCGCGACCCGCACCTCCCACTGGCTGCGTCGGCGCCGTGCCTCGCGGTCCGCCGAGCTGCGGTGGTAGGTCTCCGGTGGCCGTGCCAACCCGTAGATGTCCCCCCACCACTCCCCCGGCTCCGGATCGAGGATCGTGTCGAGGTGCGAGGGATAGCGCCGACCCGCACCGTCGTGGACGTCTTCCCGGTCGGCCATCGGCTGGACGATCCGGCCTTCCTGATCCACCACGACCAGGTAGAGGCCGCCCGCGCCGAGCAGGCGTTCCAGTACAGCAAGGCTCGGTGTCAGGCTGCCCGCCTCGACCCGCCCCACCGTCGACGGTGACACCTTGGCGAAGCGGGCCAGCCGAAGTTGGCTCAGCCCGACGATCCGACGTGCGCGGCGCACCAGACCGGCGATGGGGAACCGACCGACGATAGGGCCAGGGGGAAGAGGAGGTTCGAGCGCCGACGCCATCTCACCACCATCACCCGTGTCGGCACCCGACTCAATCCCTGTGGATAAACCTGTGGACAACTGAGGATCGGGCCGGCGCCGCGCCGGCGCCGCGCCGGGCCTGGGCGGCCGGGGCGGCGGGGGCGGCCGGGGCGTGGTTGACCGCCTTTGCTCTGCTTCAACGGACGCAACACTTTTGGGTTCCAAGTGTTGCGTCCGTTGAAGCAGAGCAAAGGGCGCGCGAAGGGGTGTCGGACCTCCTCGGGCCGGTTGTCAGGATGGGTCGCTCAGGGCCAGGGCGGGTCAGAGGTCGCAGAGACGGCGGCCGGAGCCGATGTCGTCAAGCGCCGCGTGCAGGTCGCGGATGCGCCGCTCGGCCTCGGCGGTCAGCCGGTCGTGCAGGCGCTGCCAGTCGGCCGGCTGCGGGTCGGGTGGCAGGGCCGCGAGCAGGTCACGGATCTCGTTGACGGTCAGACCGACGCGCTGGGCCACCCGCGCCACCCTGATCCGGCAGGCCGCGTCGACGTCGAAGCGCCGCTGGTTGCCGCCGGTGCGGGCAGCCGTGATCAGGCCCTGCCGCTCGTAGAACCGCACGGCGGAGCCGCTGACCCCGCTCTCCCGGGCCACCTCGCCGACCGTCAACGTGCCCATCGCCAGTCCCCCGCCGCCATTGACTTCACCATTACTTCAAGTCCTAGCGTCCGAGGCATGACGACGCAGGAGAACACCCGGCCGACCGTCGCCGTGCTCGTCGGGAGCGTCCGGCAACCCCGGCTGGGCCGCTCGATCGCCGACTGGTTCGTCGCGCACGGGAGCCGCCGGGCGGACCTGGACCTGGACCTCGTCGACCTCGCCGAGGTGGCGCTACCGTTCGCCGACACCCCTCCCGGGGGCAACTCGACCAGCCCGATCAGTGCCCGGTTAGCGGCCGCCGACGCGTTCGTGGTGGTGACGCCCGAATACAACCACAGCTTCCCGGCCGCCCTGAAGAACGCCATCGACTGGCACTACCGGGAGTGGGCCCGCAAGCCGGTGGCCTTCGTGTCGTACGGCGCCAACTCCGGCGGCATCCGCGCGGTGGAGCAACTCCGGCTGGTCTTCGCCGAGGTGCAGGCCGCCACGACCCGCTCCGGGGTGGTGCTCCGGGCACCCTGGGAACGCCTCGACGCCGACGGTCGGCTGGTCGACGACGAGCCACTGCGGCAGGCGGCCGACGCCACCCTGAGCGAGCTGGCCTGGTGGGCCGAGGCGCTGCGCACCGCCCGCCGGGTTCGGCCCTGATGGACGCGTCCGCGCGGCGGCTCGGCTGGTACCTGACCCTGGGTGGTCTGCTCGCGGTGATCGACACCACGGTCACCGTGGTGGCCCTGCCGAGGCTGGTCGACGACCTCGACACCGACCTTCCCACGATCGGCTGGGTCACCAGCGGCTACGCGCTCGCCCTGGTCGCGGTGATGCCCACCGCGGCCTGGGCGATCGGCCGCTTCGGCGCCCGCCGCACCTACCTGACCGCGCTGCTGCTGTTCACCGCCGGCTCCGTGTTGGCCGGGGCCGCCTGGAGCGTCGGGTCGCTGATCGCGTTCCGGGTGCTCCAGGGGCTGGGCGGCGGCCTGCTCAACCCGGTCGGGATGGCCGTCGCGCTCGCCGCGGTCCCGCCGCAGCGGCGCGGGCGGATGATGAGCCTGCTCGGCCTTCCGGTGCTGGTCGGACCGCTGATCGGACCGGTGCTGGGTGGGCTGCTGCTCGATCACGCCTCCTGGCGGTGGATCTTCTGGATCAACCTGCCGGTGGGGCTGGTGGCGCTGGTGCTCGGCCGGCTGGTGCTGCCGGTCGCCGACGCGCGACGACCATCGATCCGGCTGGACGTCGTCGGGCTGCTGCTGCTCTGCCCCGGTCTGGCGCTGGCGGTGTACGGCCTCAGCGTCACCGGCGAGCGGGGCGGAGTCGTCACCGCGTCCGTGCTGCTGCCGTTCACGCTCGGCGCCCTGCTGGTGGTCGCCTTCGCCGTGCGGGCCGGCCGGGTCCGGCAGCCCCTGCTGCGCCTGGCCGTGCTGCGCGCGCCGGGGATGACCCCCGGTGCCGCGACGGTGGCCCTCTTCGCCGCCGGATACTTCGGCTCGTTCCTGATCATCCCGGCCTACGTGCAGGTGGTACGCGGTGACTCGGCCACCCTGGCCGGGATGATCGGCATCCCGCAGGCGCTGACCACCGGGCTGACGCTCCAGGTCGCGACCCGGCTCGTCGATCGCGTCTCGGCGCGACGGGTGGTCGGGCTGGGCATCTGCACCGCCGTGGCCGGCACGGTGGCCCGGCTGCTGGTGCTCGACGCCGACACGTCGTACCCGTTGCTGGCCGCGCTGGGGGCGGTCATCGGCCTGGGCATGGGGGCGACGCTGATGCCGACGATGACGGCGGCAAGCCGGTCGCTTCCGCCCGACGACGTACCGTCCGGCTCCACGCTGCTCACCACGGTGTCGCACACCTCGGTCGCGGCCGGCACGGCGCTGATCGCCGCCGTCCTCTCCCTCCTCGTGGACCGGGTGGCCCCGAGCCTGGGTGGCGGGGGCATCACGGCCGCCGGCCGGCTCGACCCGGCCAGCCGGCTCGGGCTCGCGCCGGAACTCGCGCAGGCCACCCGGCTCACGATGGCGGTCTCGGCCGTACTGCTGGCGCTCGCCTGGCTGACCAGCCGACGACTTCCGGCCACCGTCGCGGCTGCCGACGAGGCGGTCACCCCGGCGGAAGCCGCGGAGTCGGTCAGTACCGCTGGCGGAGCAGACCCGCGGCCTCGACCGCCCAGTAGGTGAGGATGATCTGCGCGCCGGCCCGCTTGATCGAGGTGAGGGTCTCCATCATCACCCGCTCCCGGTCGATCCAGCCGTTCGCGGCGGCCGCCTCGACCATCGCGTACTCGCCGGAGACCTGGTAGGCGGCGACCGGGACGTCCACCGCGGCCCGGACCGCCGACACCACGTCGAGGTAGGGCAGCGCCGGCTTGACCATCACCATGTCGGCGCCCTCGGCGACGTCGAGCGCCACCTCGCGCAGCGACTCGCGCAGGTTCGCCGGGTCCTGCTGGTAACTGCGCCGGTCGCCCTCCAGCGCCGACTCCACGGCGTCCCGGAACGGGCCGAAGAACGCCGAGGCGTACTTCACCGCGTACGCCAGCACGGACACGTCCTGGTGTCCGGCGGCGTCGAGCGCCCGGCGTACCACGCCGACCTGGCCGTCCATCATCCCGGACGGCCCGACCACGTGGACCCCGGCGGCGGCCTGGGCCACCGCCATCTCTGCGTACGCGGCCAGCGTGGCGTCGTTGTCGACGTCACCGTCGGGGGCGAGCACCCCGCAGTGCCCGTGCGAGGTGAACTCGTCCAGGCACAGGTCGCTCATCACGACCGTGCTGTCGCCCACCTCGGAGACCACGTCGCGGATGGCGACGTTCAGGATGCCGTCCGGGTCGATGCCGCCGGACCCGGTGGGGTCGCGCCGCTCGGGGACCCCGAAGAGCATGATCCCGCCGACACCGGCCTGCACGGCCTCGGCGGCCGCCTTGCGCAGCGAGTCCCGGGAGTGCTGGAGCACCCCCGGGAGCGACGCGATGGCCCGTGGCTCGGTCAACCCTTCCTTGACGAACATCGGCACGACCAGCTCGGCCGGGTCGACCCGGGTCTCGGACACCAGCCGGCGGATCGCGGGGGTGCGGCGCAGGCGGCGGGGCCGGATCTCGGGGTACGACATGGAAGGGTCCTCTCGAACGACGACTACCGGAACCGCAGAGCGGTCGGCCCCTGCACCTTCGAGCCGCGGCGCTGCTTGGCCGGCATGGCGGCCAGCTTCTCGCGCAACTCGACGGCGTAGGCGGCGAGCGCCTCCACCAGGTCGGGCACCGAGGCGTGCGGCGGCTGGACGTCGACCCGCAGGCCGAACTCCGTCGCGGTCTCCGCCGTCTTGGGCCCAATCACGGCAACAACCGTGCGCGCGTGCGGCTTCCCGGCGATACCGACGAGGTTCCGCACGGTCGAAGAAGACGTGAAGAGCACCGCGTCGAACCCGCCCGACTTGATCGCGTCGCGGATCTCGGCCGGCGGCGGCGCGGCCCGCACCGTCCGGTACGCGGTCACGTCGTCGACCTCCCAGCCGCGCTCGGTGAGCCCGGCGGCGAGCGTCTCGGTGGCGATGTCGGCGCGCGGCAGCAGCACCCGGCCGACCGGGTCGAGGATCTCGTCGTGCGGCGAGAACTCGGCCAGCAGACCCTCGGAGGACTGCTCCCCGGCGGGGATCAGCTCCGGCTGGATGCCGAACGCGCGCACCGCGTCGGCGGTCGCCTCACCGATGCAGGCGATCTTGACGCCGCCGAAGTGCCGGGCGTCCAGGCCGTGCTCGGCGAACTTCTCCCAGACCGCGCGGACCGCGTTCACCGAGGTGAAGATCACCCAGGCGTACCGGCCGTCGACCAGGCCCTTGACCGCCCGCTCCATCTGCGCCGGGGTACGCGGCGGCTCGACCGCGATGGTCGGCACCTCGCACGGGATCGCCCCGTACGCCCGCAGCCGGGCACTCATCACGCCGGCCTGCTCCTTGGTGCGGGGTACCAGCACCTTCCAGCCGTACAGCGGGCGGTTCTCCCACCAGCTCAGCTTGTCCCGCTGGCCCACCCCGACGCCGACGGTGAGCACCACCCGGCCGGTGAAGCCGAGCGCGGCGGCCACGAAGCTGTCCACGGTCGACGTGGTCGTGTACTGGGTCTCGCCGGTGCCGTCGCCGGTCACCGCGACACCGGTGGTGCCGTCGACCCCGGCGGCCAGCAGCCCGTCCCGGACGGCGGCGAGGTCACCGGCGTCCACCGCGAGCGCGAGCGAACCCCGGCCCACGGCGGCGGCCAGCGCTTCGAAGTCCAGCGCGCTGACGTCCTCGACGTCGGCGGCGGTACGCACACCCGGCAGCGGAACCCCCGCGTAGGTGGCCACACCCTCGGCCTGGCCGACGCCGGGCACGACCTCGAAGTGGGCGGCGGTACGGGCGACGGCCTGCACCTCCTTGACCACCGAGTCGTGTCCGAACGGGTCGCCGGCGACCAGGTGCACCGCGTTCAGCCCGGACCGGGCCGCGGAGATCAGCACCTTCGCCACGTCCCCCGGGGCGCCTTCGGCCGGGGTGAACTCGGCGTCGTCCCTGGCCTCGGCGCGCACGGCGACGAGCAGCGACTCCGGGACTCCCCGGTCGTAGATCACCTGGTCGGCGTCGACCAGGGCGTCGTGCGCCCGGCGGGTCAGCAGACCTGGATCGCCGGGGCCCGCCCCGACGAACGCGATACGGCCGACGGGCTTACGGGTGCGGGTCATTCTGTGCTCCCAAATTGCTGGGTCCCCGGGCCGGTGTGTCCTTCGTGGCCGAGGATCGAGTCGGCGCCGAGTTCGAGGAGTTCGGCGGCGAGTGCCTTACCGATCTCCGCCGCGTCGGCGGGCGTTCCGGTGCGGGACAGCCGGAGGTCACGAGTGCCGTCCGGACTGATCACCGCCCCGCGCAGGTAGATCTCATCACCGGTCTCGCCTTCGGCGAGCTCGGCGTAGGCGGCGACGGGTGCGCTGCACCCGGCCTCCAGGGTGGCCAGCAGCGCGCGCTCCGCGATGACCGCGGCGCGCGACGGTGCGTGGTCGAGCGTTCCGAGCAGCTCGACCAGGTCCTGGTCGTCGACCCGGCACTCCACCGCCAGCGCGCCCTGGGCGGGCGCGGGCAGCATCAGCATCGGGTCCAGCGTCTCGGTGATCACGTCGGTCCGGCCGATCCGGGCCAGCCCGGCCCGGGCCAGCACGACGGCGTCGAGGTCGGCATCGGGACCGAGCACCCGCGCCAGGCGGGTGTCGATGTTGCCGCGGATCGGGGTGACCTCCAGTTGCAGGCCGAGAGCGTGCAACTGGGCGATCCGGCGCAGCGCGCCGGTGCCCACGGTGGCGCCGGGCGGCAGCTCGGCGAGCGTCCGACCGTCGCGGGCGACCAGCGCGTCGCGCGGGTCCTGCCGGGGCGGTACCGCCGCGATGTGCAGCCCACCCGCGCCGGCCGTGGGCAGGTCCTTGTACGAGTGCACCGCGAAGTCGATCGTCCCGGCGGTCAGGGCGTCACGCAGCGCGGAGACGAACACGCCGACGCCGAGTCGGTGCACGGGCGCGCTGGAGCGGTCACCGGCGGTGACCACCTCGACCAGCTCGACCGGGCGGCCGGTGGCGGCGGTCACCGCCTCGGCGACATGGCCGGACTGGGCCATGGCCAGGGCGCTGCCCCGGGTACCGAGGCGCAGGGGGGCGGTCATCGCGCACCTCCGGTGGGCGGGACGGGGTCGGTGGCGTCCGCGCCGGGCACCGCATCACCGGCGGCGGACAGCCCGCCGAGCTCGGGGCTGAGCACGTCGGGGACGGTGTCCACCGGCGAGGTCTGCGGCACCTGAAGGTCGAACAGCTCACGCAGCAGGGCGGCGTACTGGTCGCCACCGGGCTCGGCGGCGAGCTGGCGGACCTTGACGGTGGGCTGGTGCAGCAGCCGCTGGACCACCCGGTGCACCGTACGGGCCACCTCGGCGCGCAGGTCGTCGCCGAGGTCGGGACGGCGCTGGGCGAGGCGACGCAGCTCGGTGGCGACGACGTCGTCGGCGCGACCGCGCAGCGCCGCCACGGTGGGCGCCACGTCGGCGCCGCGCAGCCAGGTGAGGAAGCCCTCCACCTCGCCGGTGACGATTCCCTCGACGGCGGCGGCGTCGGCCGCGGCCGGACCGTCGGCGAGCAGTGCCGCCATCCGGTCGATGTCGATCACCTCGACGCCGGCCAGGTCGGCGACGCCCTCCTCGACGTCCCGCGGGACGGCCAGGTCGAGCAGGACCAGCGGGCCCCGGGCCGGGTCGCGCTCGGCGAGCGCGGCCTCGACGACGGTACGGGTGAGGACCGGTTCGGTGGACGCGGTGGCGGCCACTACGATGTCCACTGTGGAGAGCGTGGCGGCCAGCTCGGTCATCGGCGCGGCGCCCGCACCGTACGACTCGGCGAGCCGGACGGCCCGGTCGATGCCCCGATTGGTGACCGTGAGCGGCCCGGCGCCCAGCCGGGAGAGCGTGGCCACCCCGAGCGAGCCCATCGCGCCGGCCCCGATCACCAGGGCCGGACGGCCGGCGAGGTCACCGTCGAGGTGCCCGGCCGCCAACTCCAGCGCGGCGGTGACGACGCTCTGGCCGGCCCGGTCGATGCCGGTCTCGGCGTGGGCCCGCTTGCCGACGCGCAGCGCCTGCTGCATCAGCTCGTGCAGCAGGCGGCCGGCCGAGTCGGCGCCGGTGGCCCAGTGGTACGCGTCGCGCAGCTGGCCGAGGATCTGCGCCTCGCCCACGACCATGGAGTCCAGCCCGGTGGCGACCCGGAAGACGTGGTCCACGGCGGCGGTGTCGTAGTGGACGTACAGGTGGTTGGCGAGCGCCGCCGGGGTGCTGCCGGCCTGCTCGCCCAGGACGGCGCAGATGTCGCCGAGCCCGCCGTGGAAACCGGACACGGCGGCGTACACCTCCACCCGGTTGCAGGTGGAGACGAGTACCGCCTCGCTCACGTACGGCTGAGCGACCAGGCGGTCCAGGGTGCGGGTGAGGTCGGCGGGGGGCACGGCCAGCTGCTCCAGCGTGGCGACCGGGGCGGTCCGGTAGGACGCGCCGACGACGAGCAGTTTCACGTGCCGATCGCCTCCTGGGTGTCGGTGGCCGCGAGCCCGCCGGGCAGGGCGGTGAGAGCGGACCCGCCGGTGGCGGGCAGCGCGGTCAGCGACGCCTTACGGTGCTCGTGGAAGGACAGAATCTGCAGCTCGATGGCGAGGTCGACCTTGCGAACGTCGACCCCCTCCGGAACAGAGAGTACGCACGGCGCGAAGTTGAGGATGCTCGTCACGCCGACCGCGACCAGCTGATCGGCGACCCGCTGGGCGGCCGGTGCCGGGGTGGCGATCACGCCGATCGCGATGGACTCCTCCGCGGCGACCGCCGGCAGGTCGTCGACATGCCGGACAACCAGGCCGTTGATCTCCTCACCGACCCGGGAGGGATCGGCGTCGAGCAGTGCGGCGATCCGGAAGCCCCGGCTGGCGAACCCGTCGTACCCGGCCAGAGCGTGACCGAGATTACCCACCCCGACCAGGGCGACCGCGCGACGCTGTGTGAGCCCGAGCACGTACTCGATCTGCTCGATCAGCAACGCGACGTCGTAGCCCACGCCCCGGGTGCCGTACGAGCCGAGGTGGGAGAGGTCCTTGCGGAGCTTGGCGGAGTTGACTCCGGCGGCCGCCGAGAGACCCTCACTGGAGATCGTTTCGTGGCCGGCGTCGGCGAGGTTGTGCAGCGCGCGCAGGTATTCCGGGAGCCGAGCGACGGTCGCCTCGGGGAGGTCCGGGAGCGCCGGTACGGCACCGGCGCGGCCGGGCGCACCTGGCTG
This sequence comes from Micromonospora sp. bgisy143, assembly GCF_057708145.1. NCBI lineage: Bacteria > Bacillati > Actinomycetota > Actinomycetes > Micromonosporales > Micromonosporaceae > Micromonospora > Micromonospora sp. bgisy143. The sequence goes on along the minus strand of NZ_JBYIRN010000024.1, from coordinate 64,669 downwards.
ACGGTGCTGACTCATGAGACTCCGTGCGGTGCGATCCTCGGCCAACTCCGCTGGTCGGCCGCTTGTGGACTCCCGCTGGCGACCGAGGTTGCCGGCTGTGCTAGCAGGGCGCGTCGGAACTACAGAGTAGGCGCTTGTGAAGACGTGCACAAATCGCGATCTTGCCGCTCCAGCACGCGACCCCACCCGCCCCTCCATTCCACAAGATCGATTGAGCACTCACCACCCGCGCGATTATTGCTCAATCCCGACTTCTCTGACCAATCCCGCGCCGCCCACCCCGCGCACTGCCCCACCCCCACCCCCACCTGCGCCCCAACCCCGCCCCGCCCCCGCCCGACCCCCGCCCAACTCCCGCGATCTTGCACTTTCTGTCGTCCTATATCGCCCACAGCCGCACAAAGCGTCAACAGCAACTGCAAGATCGACGCGGGAATGGAGGGGGCGCGGGCTCGGGAGGCGGGCACGGTGGGAGAAATGGGGAGGGCACGGTGGGAGACGGGACCGGGCACGGTGGAAGAAAGGGGTGGGGAGGGTGGGGGCAGCACTACCGGGGAGAGACCAGGCTTCGGGATGGGGGGCGGGTCGGCGGCTGCCTAGCCTTTGAGCCATGACCGCCCTTGCCGCCACCAGCGACCGGCAGCCGCTGGCCCGGAGCATCCCCCGCCAACTCTTCGTCGACTCCGGGTACGTGCTGCTCAGCCTGCCCCTGGCAGTGGCCAGCTTCGCCGTCCTCATCGCCGGTCTCGCGGCGGGCCTCGGCCTGATGGTCACCGTGATCGGCCTGCCGATCCTCAGCGGCACCCTGTACGCCGCCCGCGGGCTGGCCGACATCGAGCGCCTGCGGCTGCCCGCCGTGCTCCGGCAGCCCCGGGTCCGACCGCGCTACCGGCTGCCGGAGGCGGGCGCGAGCGCCTGGCGGCGGATCTTCCTGCCGATGCGCGACGCCCAGTCCTGGCTCGACCTGGCGCACGGAATCCTGCGGTTGATCGTGGTGCTGGCCACCTTCGTGGTCACCGTCTCCTGGTGGGTCGTGGCGATCGCCGACTCCCTCTACTGGGCGTACGACTGGGCCCTGCCCCGCCCGTCCGACGGCGAACAGGACCTGGCGCAACTCCTCGGCCTCGGTGACTCGACCACCGCCCGGATCGGGCTGAACACCGCGGTCGGCGTGTTCTTCCTGATCACCCTGCCGATCGTGGTGCGGGGCTGCGCGCTGCTCCAGGCCAGCTTCGGCAAGGCCCTGCTGACCGGGGTGGCCGAGATGCGGGACCGGATCACCGTGCTGGAGGAGCAGAAGCGGGCGGCGGTGTCCGCCGAGGCGTCCGCGCTGCGCCGGCTGGAACGTGACATCCACGACGGCCCGCAGCAGCGGCTGGTCCGGCTCGCGATGGACCTCAACCGCGCCCGGATGCAGCTCGCCTCCGACCCGGAGGAGGCCGGCCGGACCATCGACGAGGCGGTCACCCAGACCCGGGAGACGCTTGCCGAACTGCGGGCGCTGTCACGCGGCATCGCCCCACCGATCCTGGTCGACCGGGGTCTGCCCAGCGCGCTGGCCGCGCTCGCCGGCCGCGGGCTCGTCCCCATCGAACTCCAGGTCGACCAGCAGTTGGGTACGCGGGACGGCCGGCTCGACCCGGCGGTGGAGAACACCGCGTACTTCGTGGTGGCCGAGGCGCTGACCAACATCGCCAAGCACAGCCGGGCCACCGAGGCCACGGTCGCCGTGGCCCGCCAGGGCACCCATCTCGAGGTACGGGTGGGCGACGACGGGCAGGGCGGCGCACACCTGGCCAAGGGGCACGGGCTGGCCGGCATCGCCGACCGGGTGCGGGCGGCCGGGGGTGAGCTGACCGTGATCAGCCCGACCGGCGGGCCCACCGAGATCCGCGCCGAACTTCCGCTGTGAACCACCCGGGAAGCGGCCTCGGCGTGGTAGACACCACACCCATGCGCATCGTGATCGCCGACGACGCCGTCCTGCTCCGGGAAGGGCTGGTACGGCTGCTGACCGAGAGCGGGCACCAGGTGGTGGCCGCCGTCGGGGACGGAGACGCGCTCGTCGAGGCGGTGGTCGAGCACCGGCCCGACGTGTCGATCGTCGACGTCCGGATGCCACCGAGCCACACCGACGAGGGGTTGCGGGCGGCGGTGCGGGCCCGCCAACTGGTGCCTCGTACGCCGATCCTGGTGCTCTCCCAGTACGTCGAGGTGTCGTACGCCGATGATCTGCTCGCCACCACCGGCGGTGCCGGCGGCGGCGGGATCGGCTACCTGCTCAAGGACCGGGTGGCGGCGATCGACGAGTTCCTGGACGCGCTGCGCCGGGTGGCGGCCGGCGGCACGGTGCTCGACCCGGAGGTGGTCGGCCAGCTCTTCGCCCGACGCCGCCGCGACGACCCGCTGCGCGAGTTGACCCCGCGCGAGCGGGAGGTGCTCGCGCTGATGGCCGAGGGCCGGTCGAACACGGCCATCGCCCGCGCCCTGGTGGTGAGCGACGGCGCGGTGGAGAAGCACGTGCGCAACATCTTCACCAAGCTCACCCTCCCGCCGGACACCGAGCAGCACCGGCGGGTGCTGGCCGTCCTCACCTACCTGCGGAACTGACCACCCCGGCGGCCAGCGCCACCGCGTCGGTGAGGGTGTCGGCCACCGGGTGACCGGAGGCGCGCAGCCGGGCCGGGTCGGTGAACCCGCCGGTGTAGAGCACCGCGCGGCCGCCGACGGCGACGGCCGCGTCCGCGTCGTCGATGGAGTCACCGATGAGTACGACCCTGCCGCCGTCCACGCCCAGCTCGGCCAGGTGCTGCCGCAGTGACTCGGCCTTGCGGTCGCCGCCGACCGTGGCCCGCAGCCCGTCGACCCGGGTGAAGTGGCCGGTCAGCCCGTACGTGTGCACCGTGGGCACCAGTTCCTCGTGGAACCACATGGAGAGCAGGCTCTGGCTGCCGTCCCAGGCGGCCATCGCGGTCCGCGCGTCGGCGGCCAGCTCGCAGGTGGTCAACCCGTCGCGGTACGCGTCGTGGAAGATCCGGTCCAGCCGGCCGAACGCCTCGTCGTCCACGGCCTGCCCGAGCACCTCGGCGTAGTAGTCGGCGATCGGCCGGCGGAACCGCGTCCGGTGCTCGTCGGCGGTGACCACCGGCCCGCCCACGCTGGCGAACGCGGCGTTGGTGGCGGCCACCACCAGGCTGAGGTCGTTGAGCAGGGTGCCGTTCCAGTCCCAGACCAGGTGAGGGTGCGCAGGGGTCATCCGAGCACCTTAGGCACCGCTCAGAGCTGGGGCGTGGTCAGGTCCCGCAGCAGCCGGTCCTCCTCCACCCGCCAGTAGCCGTGCTCCTTGCCGTCGAGCATCACCACCGGCAGCCGGTCGCCGTACTCCCGTTCCAACTCCTCGTCGCCGGTGACGTCCCACTCGACCCACTTGTCGCCGGTGACCGCCACCACCCGGTCGAGCGCGGCCTTGGCGTCGTCGCACAGGTGGCAGCCGGGTCGGGTGATCAGGGCGAGCCGGGCGTCAGTGGCCATCGGGTACCTCCGTGCGGGCGTCGTCGGCGGGTGCGGGCGGGCCGGCCGGGGTCGCCGACCGGAGCTGGGTCTTTCGTACCTTGCCGATCGCCGAGTGGGGCAGTGCGTCGACGAACTCGACGGCGGTCGGGCACTTGAACCGGGCCAGGTTCCGTGCGCAGTGTGCGAGCAACTCCTCGCCGCTGACCGACCGCCCCGGCGCCGGTACGACGTACGCCCGCACAGTCTCGCCGGTTCGCGGGTGCGGCACACCCAGTACCGCCGACTCGGCCACCCCGGGGTGCCCGGCGAGCACGAGTTCGACCTCGTGCGGATAGACGTTGAAGCCGTTGACCAGGATCAGGTCGCCGAGTCGGTCGACCAGGAAGAGGTCGCCGTCGGCGTCGGCGTACGCGATGTCGCGGGTCCCCCACCAGCCGTCGGCGTCCGGACCGTCGCGGCCGTCCGGCCAGTAGCCGTCGAAGAGGTTGGGACCGCGGACCACGATCTGCCCCGGATCGGTGCCCGGGCCGGCATCGGAGATGTCCAGCTCGTCCGGGTCGTCGTCGGGGACGGTCTGGCCGTCGCGCCACAGGTCCACCGAGTCCGGGCCGACCAGGCGCAGGTGGACGCCGGGCAGCGGCCGGCCGATCGAGCCGGCCTTGGCCACCGGTCCGACCAGGGTGGACGTGAGCACCGGCGCGGTCTCGGTGAGGCCGTAGCCGACGTGCACCGAGTGGCCGGTGACCTCGGTGAAGCGCGCCGCGACCGCGGGTTCCAGCGGTGCCGCGCCGCACACCGCGACCCGTACCGACGCGGTCGCCGCGCGGGCCGCCGGGGCATCGGCCCAGGCCAGGAACATCGACGGTACGCCGACCAGCACGCTGACCCGGTGCCGGGCGATTTCGGCGAGCGCCGCCGTCGGGTCCGGCTCGTCGAGCAGCACACCGGTGGCGCCATGGTGGACGACGGCGCCGAGCGCCGAGTTGAGCCCGTACGCGTGGAACAGCGGCAGGGCCAGCAGCACCGTGTCGTCCGGGCCGACGACCGGCGGCTCGATGGCGTCGACCTGCTCCTGGTTGGCCAGGAGCGCGCGGTGCGAGAGCATCGCGCCCTTCGGCCGGCCGGCGGTGCCGGAGGTGTAGAGCAGTACGGCGAGGTCGTCCCCGCCCCGGCGGGCCCGGGGGTCCGGCCCGGGTTGCCCACCGGTCGGCGGGGTCTCGTGTACGGCGGTGAGCGCGGGCAGGTCGGCGGCCGCCTCGGCGACCAGGCCACGGACGCGCTCGGTGCCGATCAGCAGCGACGCGCCGGAGTCGGCCAGCACGTGCCGCAGTTCCGGGGCGGTGAAGGCGGGGTTGACCGGCACCGCGATCAGCCCGGCCCGCAGCGCGCCGAGCCAACCGATCACGAAGTCGGGAGTGTTGGGCAGCGCGATCGCGACCCGGGGCGGCTGGGCGCCCGACTCGGTGGCCGCAACGGCGGCGGCGAGGCCGTACGCGGCGGCGGTCACGGCGGCGTCCAGTTCGGACCAGCTCACCCGTCGGTCCCGCCAGTACAGCGCGGGCCGGTCGCCGTGGTCGAGAGCCGCCCGACGGACGCGGTCGGCGAGGTTCGGCGGCGGGTCCGCCGGCAAGTCCTGCACGGTGGTCGAGTCTGGCACAGCGGCGGTCGACTGGCCACGCCCGACGAGCGCCGCGCGAGGGGCGTACCGCGTCCCGTCAACGGGACACCACCCGTGCCGTCGGTGCTCCGATCGAGTCCGGCTGATGGGACGTGCGGCGCGCCCGGGCAGCGGTTCGGCCACCCCGGTCCAGCGGGTGGCGAGGACGGCTCGCCCGATCGGTTGAGATCGCGTCCGACCTGGGGATCCATCCTGGAACAACGGGTCGGTCGAAAGTCAAACGCACACGACGGACAACCGGTCCGCCACCGGTGCGACACAGCGGGAAATACTTCCGCCCTGTGTAACGGACTTGCCACGCGCGGGTGACGTTGGCCCTATTATCACTCGGGTCGGCTCACCCCATTTGCCGTGAGTCGACACCCCTCAGCCCGAGGAGGCCCCCGTGCCTGTGAGCGCATTGGACCAGCACCTCAAGGGGAACTGCCGCCCGTCGGCACACCCCGGAACAGTCCTGCCCGACCGGCTGCCCGGCCGGTCCGCACCGACGACCCGCAAACCGGCCCGCCCGGCCACCAACGGGACGGGGGCGGCGCGATGACCACCTTCGGATACGCGGAACGCCCCGTCGGCCTGACCGGTCAGACGCCCCGTTCGCAGGTCAACGAACGCCCGGCGGCCCGCACGCCGCTGAACGATCCGCACGCCGCGCTGCGCGGAGAGGGCCCCGCCCAGCGGACCCGCAACCGCCCGCACACCAACGAGCCTCCGCCGAGACCGGCGGTCCCCGGTGGCAACGCGATGCCGACCGGCGGTCGGGTCGCCGCACCGGCCCGACCGACCATGCCGTCGCAGGGCCGCCGGGCCGGCGACGCCCCGGCTGCGGCCACCGACCCGTCGGCGGGCGAGACGGCGGTGATCCCGGCGGTGCCGGCCGCCGCGCCGACCACACCGACCGGCTTTCCGAGCCGCCCGGACCCGTCCGACCCGGCCACCGAGGTCTGGACGCTCGTCGAGCGGGCGCAGGCCGGCGAGTCCGAGGCGTTCGGTCTCATCTACGACAGGTACGTGGACACCGTCTTCCGGTTCGTCTACTTTCGCGTCGGTAACCGCCAGCTCGCCGAGGACCTGACGTCGGACACGTTCCTGCGCGCCCTCAAGCGGATCGGCAGCTTCACCTGGCAGGGCCGTGATCTCGGCGCCTGGCTGGTGACCATCGCCCGCAACCTGGTCGCGGACCACTTCAAGTCCGGCCGGTACCGGCTGGAGGTCACCACGGGCGACGTGCTGGACGCCGACCGGGAGGACCGCGGCCCCGAGGGCAGCCCGGAAGCCGCAGTGGTCGAGCACATCACCAACGTCGCCCTGCTCACCGCCGTCAAGCAGCTCAACCCGGAGCAGCAGGAGTGCATCGTGCTCCGGTTCCTGCAGGGCTTCTCGGTGGCCGAGACGGCCCGTGCCATGGGCAAGAACGAGGGTGCCATCAAGGCTCTCCAGTACCGGGCCGTCCGCGCCCTGGCGCGGCTGCTGCCCGACGGTTTCCAACCGTGATCCGCTAGCCGTCCTGAGCGGCGTCGATCACTGTCTGCGCAGCTCAGGATAGGTCTCGCTCGGTGACGCCGATCACTTTCTGTGATTTCCGCCCCGCCCGGCCCGTAACCCGTGCCCGGCCCGCCGCGTTTCTCCGGGTGCGACCGGTGGATGTCCCGGCAGGGCCGGGGCACCGAGGTCCGCCCGGCACGCCGGACGGCGCCTCAGCTCCGTGGTGTCACAACGCCGCCCGGTCGCCGGAGACCACGGCGGCCGACCGGCCGTGACCAGCGAGAGGAGGTGCCTGCGGTGGACAACGACCTCTTCTCCCGCCGGCGTGCCGAGCGCTTCGCGCAACTTCTCGACGAGGCCAACGGCGGCCGGCGGCACCACGTGCGGTCCCGGGTGGACAGCCAGCTGGCGCCGCTCGTCGCGGTGGGTCAGCGGATCAGCGCCGATCCACCCACCGTCGAGGTGGATCCCGACTTCCGCACCGGCCTGCGGGCGATGCTGCTCGCCACCGCCGAGCGCGAGGGGATGGGCAGCACCCCGGCCACCGCCGAACCGGCCGCCCCGCGTGCCGCCGCCACCGGCCGTGGCTCGCTGCTGCCGGCGGTCACCGCCCGGCGGGCCCGTGCCCGGGGCGCGATCCTGGTCGGCATCGCCGCCGGCGCCATCGCCGTCTCCGGCATCTCCGCCGCCAGCGAGAACGCCGTTCCCGGCGACGCGCTCTACGGCATGAAGCGGTCCACCGAGCGGGCGCAACTCGCCCTGGCCAGCTCGGACATCAGCCGTGGTCAGCTCTTCCTGGACTTCGCCCGGACCCGGCTCGGCGAGGCGGCAGAGCTGCGCGGTGACCGGATCGGCTACAGCGCCGTCCTCGACGACATGGACGCCGACACCCGCCAGGGCATCCGCCTGCTCACCGCCGCCGCCGTGCAGCGCGCCGAGCCGGCCAGTCTGGACACCGTCAACACGTTCGTCGCCAGCCAGCGACGGGCGGTGAGCGCGCTGCTCGACGGCGCGGGCCGGGCCGACCGGGAGCGGACCCGACGGTCGCTGGCCCTGCTGGACAGCATCCGGGAACGGTCGGACGCGGTACGCGCCGCAATCGCGTGCGGCCTCCCCGCGCCGACCGGCAGCGACACGCTCGGCCCCACCCCGAGCACCTGCCCCGGCGACCGCTGACCGCTACCTGGGACCCGCACGACCGGCCGCGCACGTTTCCCGTGCCCGGCCGGTCGATCGTGCGCTCCGGATACCCTCGCTGAAGGCATCGTCGTAGCTGCTGAAGGGGGAAGTCGCGTGGCGCGCAGCCGCAAGGTGACGGTCAGCACCGACGCCCGTGGGCACACCGCAGGGTGGGCGGAGACCGACCTGGCTTCGGTCACCCCGCCCGCACCGGACCCGACCGCCGCCGCCTTCTTCGACGTCGACAACACGATGATGCAGGGCGCGTCGATCTACTGGTTCGCCCGGGGGCTCGCCGCCCGGGACTACTTCACCACCGCCGACCTGGCCCGTTTCGCCTGGCAGCAACTCCGGTTCCGGCTGCTCGCCCGGGAACACGCGGGCGACATGTCCCAGGCGAAGGAGGCCGCGCTGGCCTTCGTCGAGGGATGGCGGGTCGACGACGTGGAACGCCTCTCGGAGGAGATCTTCGACGAGCTGATGGCGCCCCGGATCTGGGCCGGTACCCGCCAGCTCGCCCAGGGCCACCTGGACGCCGGCCAGCGCGTCTGGCTGGTCAGCGCTGCCCCGGTGGAGATCGGTCGGGTGATCGCCGCCCGACTCGGCCTGACGGGTGCGATCGGCACGGTGGCCGAGGTGCGGGCCGGGGCGTACACCGGGCGATTGGTGGGTGATCTCATGCACGGGCCGGCGAAGGCCGAGGCGGTCACCCAGCTCGCCGCCGTGGAGGGGCTGGACCTCACCCGCTGCGCGGCGTACAGCGACTCGGCCAACGACCTGCCGCTGCTCTCCGCGGTGGGGAGGGCGGTGGCGGTCAACCCGGACGGCACCCTGCTGCGGCAGGCCCGCCAGCGCGGCTGGGAGGTACGGGACTTCCGGACCGGCCGTCGGGCCGTCAAGATCGCCGTACCGTCGACAGCGGCGGCCGGTCTCGTCGCCGGCGCGGTCACCGCCGGACTGGCTCTCCAGCGTCGCCGCCGCGCCGGCTGAGCGTCAGGGGCCGAACGGGTCGGGTCGCCGTTCCAGCAGCGTGTGCAGGGTCTGCTGGATGGTCTCCCGCACCTGGTCGGCGAGGTTGAAGACGACCAGCGGATCGTCCGCCGAGTCGGTCAGGTGGGCGGTGGGGATCGGCGGGCAGAACTCGATCAGCCACTTGCTGGGCAGCGGCACCATGCCCAGCGGACCGAGCCACGGGAAGGTCGGCGTCACCGGAAAATACGGAAGCTTGAGCAGTCGCGCGAGGGGCTTGATGTCGGCGAGCATCGGATAGATCTCCTCACCCCCGACGATGGCGACCGGGACGATCGGCGTGCCGGTCCGCAGCGCCGCCGAGACGAAGCCACCCCGGCCGAACCGTTGCAGCTTGTACCGGTCGGCGTAGAGCTTGCCGATGCCCTTGAACCCCTCGGGGAAGACGCCGACCAGGTCGCCGCCGCCGAGCAGCCGCTCGGCGTCCGGGTTGCAGGCCACCGTGCCACCCGTCTTGCGGGCGATCTCCGACACCACCGGCATCCGGAACACCAGGTCGGCGCCGAGCAGCCGCAGGTAGCGGTGGGCCGGGTGCTTGTCGTGCAGGGCCGCCGACAGGATCAACGCGTCCAGCGCCACGGTGCCCGAGTGGTTGCCGACCACCAGGGCGGGTCCGTCGACGGGTACGTGCTCGACCCCGCTGACCTCGGTGCGGAACCAGTCCCGGTAGAGCAGGCGCAGCAACGGGTGGAAGACGGCGTCGGTCAGCTCCGGATCGAAGCCGAACTCGTCGACCTCGTAGTCCCCGGCCAACCGTCGACGCAGGAACGCCAGCCCGTTCGCGACCCGACGATCCCACTGGTCTCCGGGCCGGTCCGGCACCGCCGGCGCGGTGCCACCGCCGGAAGCCGGCGTGCTGTCGCTGGCCGGTTCGTCGGGCGTCGTGCCGTCGACCTGGGCGGCGGACGTATCAGCCGGGCCGTCGGTCGGCAGGTCGACCTCGTCACCGGCCGTCGCGGCGGGGGCGAGCCGGGCCGCCGGACGGTGGCCGTTGCGCCGCGCCGGCTCCGCGTCCGGCACGGGCGGAACCGGCGGTACGTCGAACCGCCCGATCCCCTGCGGCTCCTGCCCCGGACCGGTCATGAGGTGCGCTCCCGCACCGCGGCCCGGACCTGTCGGATGCCGTCCAGCACCAACTGCTCGGCGGCGGCCAACTGGCCCCGGCTGAGCACCGCCTTGCCGTGGTGGGCGCGGATGAAGTCCTCGAACGCCTCGGCCGTGGAGCGCGGCGTGAAGCCGTACTCCTGCTCGAGGCGCGTGGTGTCGACGACCCGGCCGTGGACGAAGAGGTCGACCTGGTCGAGGCCGTAGCGGCCGACCCCCATGGTGCGGGCCAGCGCCGCGGCGCCGGAGAGACCGGGCTCGAACACCGGCACGGCCACCCGACCGGCCCGCCGGATCGCCTGGGACAGCGACAGCACGCCGGGACCGGCGACGTTGTAGGTGCCCGGATGGTCTTCCACGATCGACCGGTGCAGCACCTCCAACGCGTCGTCGAAGTGCAGGAACTGGAGTCGAGGATCGCGGCCGAAGACGGTCGGCACGAACGGCTGGGCGAAGTAGCGGGTCAGGGTCGTGTCGGCGGTCGAACCGATGAACGGGGCGAAGCGCAGCACCGTTGCGGTCACGTCGGCCCGACGGCGGCGGAAGCCCCGCACGTACCCCTCGACGTCGAGGATGTCGCGGCCGAATCCGCCGCGTGGCACCTCGCGCGGCTCGGTCTCCTCGGTGAACACGGCCGGATCGCGGAACGACACCCCGTACGCGGCGGTCGACGACCGGACCACGAGCTTGCGCAGGCGGGGCGCGCGCTGGCAGGCGGCGAGGAGCTGCATGGTGCCGATGACGTTCTGGTCCTTCATGGCCGACCGGCCACCGTGCTGCGGGTCGGGGGAGCTGACCAACGCGAGGTGGACCACCGCGTCGACGTCCAGGTCGGCCAGGAGCCCACCGAGCGAACCCGGGTCGACGCGGATCCGCTCGACCCGGTCCAGCAGGTCGGTGAACTCGGCGGCCGGTTCCGGCGCGTCCACGCCGATGACCCGCTCGATACGCGGATCGGCGGCCAGCCGGGCGGCAACGTGGGCGCCCAGGTAGCGACCGACCCCGGTCACGACGACGACCCCCGGAGCACCTGGGGTGCTACCGGGGGTCATCTGACGCACCTACGCCGACAGGCGGGATCGAGCCGGGACGACCACGGCCTGATCACCTGAGCCTCCGGAGGTCGACAGTTTGGCAAGTGACGCTGCTGCCGGGCTGGGCCCGGCGACTGTCACTTGCCGAGACGGCGACGCTGGACGCGGGTCTTGCGCAGCAGCTTGCGGTGCTTCTTCTTAGCCATGCGCTTACGGCGCTTCTTGACCACCGAGCCCATACGACAGCCTTTCGATACAACGTGCGGGGCGGACCGGATGACACCACGCAGGTGGCGACGGAGACCGCATGCGGACAACGGACCGGACCAGTCTGGGCGGCGGGGCGCACCGGCGGGGTCTCGGTCGCGCTCCAGGGTAGCCGGAGAGCGTCAGCAGGACCAACGCGCCCCCGTCCATCACGCCTCGCGAGCGCTCGTTCGGCCGTGCGGTGGCTCAGGCGGTTTCCTGAAAGGCACCCCGCAGGTATTCGTGCACCGCGTGCTCGGGCACCCGGAACGACCGGCCCACCCGAACGGCGGTCAGCTCACCGCTGTGCACGAGGCGATAGACCGTCATCTTCGACACCCGCATGACCGTCGCCACCTCCGCGACGGTCAGGAACTTGACCTCCGACAGCCGTCCGTCGGACTGCGACCCGGCCATGGCTCACCGACCCATCCCATGCCCGGCGCGGGCCAACCCGACGGATGCTCCGGGCCGGGCGGCGACGCGCGTGTTACCAGTACGGTAGCGGGACGGCTGTGACCGGCGCGATCCCTTCGTACAACTGATCATGTTTCGGTGGTGGGTTCACCCGATCCGGCCCGCCGTTATCTCCCCGCCTGCGTCCGTCGTCCGGTTGCTCACTCGGCGCGCAGCGCCACCACCGGGTCGAGCCGGCCGGCGCGCTGCGCGGGGACCACGCCGAAGACGATCCCCACCGCCGCCGACACACCGAACGCCAGCGCCAACGACCACCACGTGATCGCCGCCGGGATCGGTGACAACGCGTCCACCAGCAGGGCGGTCCCCACGCCGAGCGCCATCCCGGTCAGCCCGCCGATGGTCGTGAGCAGCACCGCCTCCAGCAGGAACTGCACGCCGATGTCGCGGGGCCGCGCGCCGACCGCCTTGCGCAGCCCGATTTCCCGGGTCCGTTCGCGGACGCTGACCAGCATGATGTTGGAGACGCCGACGCCGCCGACGAGCAGCGAGATGCCGGCGATGGCGGCCAGCACCCCGGTGAGTACGCCGAGGATGTCGCCGAGCACCCCGAGGATCTGCTGCTGCGTAACCGCGCTGAACTCGGTGTCCGGGTGCCGGCGGTTCAGCTCGGCGACGATGCGTTCGCCCAGCTCGTCGATCCGTTCCCGGTCGGGCGCCTTGACCGCGATGCCGTCCACCCGCTGGGTGCCCCAGAGGCGCTGGGCGGCGGTCACCGGTACGTGCACCTCGTCGTCCCGGTCGACGCCGAGGCTCTGCCCGAGGGGCGCGAACACGCCGATCACCCGGAACCGTACGCCGGCGAGGGTCACCTGCTGACCCAGCGGATCGCGGTCGGGGAACAGCGCGCGGGCCACCGAGTCGCCGAGGACCGCGACCCGCCGGCTGGTGTCCACGTCCGTACCGGTGAGGTAGCGGCCCCGAGCCAGCGAGCGGGTGAACACCGTCGGCGTGGTCTCCAGCACGCCCTGCACGGTGGTGAAGTCGGAGCGCGCGCCGGCCCGCGCGGTCGCGCCCGAGGCGACGGTGACCGCGACCCGCTGCGGATCGCCGACGACGCGGGAGACCGCGTCCGCGTCCTTGAGCGTCAACGGCGAGACCACCGGGGCGTTGCCCACCTCGATCTTGCCGGGGACCACCAGCAGCAGATTGGAGCCGAGCCCTTCGACCTGCTGCTCCACCTTCTGTTTGGTGCCGGTGCCGATGGCGACCAGCAGCACCACCGACGCGACACCGATGATCACGCCGAGCATGGTGAGCGAGCTGCGCAGTCGGTTGGCGCGCAACGCGTCCAACGCCACCCGCCACGCCTCGGCGACCCTCACGTCGTACCGTCCCCGGGCTCGCGCGCGTCGGCCTCGACGCGCCGCCGGCCGGACACCCGTACGTCGGCCTCCGCGGGGTCGTGCGGAAGGCGTCCGGTGGCTCCGGCGGCGCCACCGGAGCCACCGGACGGGTGCCCCGGGCCGTTTCCGGACGCGGACCGGGGCTCCGCGCTGGGAGCGGGGACCAGTGTCTCAGGTCGACCGTGGTCGACGGACGGCGGTCGATCATGGAGATCGCCGGCGCTGTCGGCCACCACCACACCGTCGCGCATGGCGATCCGGCGTGCGGCCCGCGCCGCCACCTCCTGGTCGTGGGTGACCATCACCAACGCCACCCCGGACTCCGCGTTCAGCCGCTCCAACAGTTCCAGGACCGCCGCGCCGGTCACACTGTCCAGGTTGCCGGTCGGCTCGTCGGCGAGCAGCACCGTCGGCTCGGTGACCAGCGCGCGGGCGATGGCGACCCGCTGCTGCTCGCCACCGGACATCTGGTTGGGCCGGTGGTCGAGCCGGTGCCCGAGACCGACCCGGCCCAGCATCGCCGCCGCCCGCTCCCGGCGCTGCCGGGCCGACACCCCCCGGTAGACCAGCGGCAACGCCACGTTCTCCACCGCCGACGTACGCGGCAGCAGGTGGAACGCCTGGAAGACGAAACCGATCGTCTCGTTGCGCAGGGTGGCCATCTCCGGCGGGGACAGGGCGTTGACGTCCCGCCCGCCGATCACCAACCGGCCACCGGTCGGCCGGTCGAGCCCGCCCAGCAGGTGCATCAGCGTGGACTTGCCGGAGCCGGACGGTCCGACGAGGGCCACGTAGTCCCCCGCCCGCACGGTCAACGACACCCCGCGCAGCGCCTCGACCGACACCCCGTCGAGCTGGTACGTGCGCGACACGTCCACCGCCTCGATGGCCGGCGGGGTGTCGCTCACCGCACCTCCTGACCGTCGCGTACCTGGTCGGTGCCGCGTACCACGATCCGGTCGCCGGCCTGGACGCCGTTGAGGATCTGCACCAGGTCGGACCCCTGGACGCCCACGGTCACCGGTGCCCGGTCCGCCCTGCCGTCGCGGACCACCCAGACGGCGTCCCGGCCGTCGGCGGAGAAGACGGCCGAGGCGGGAACGGTCACCGCGTCGGCGGCCTCGCGTACCCGCAGGTGCACGATCGCGTTCATGCCGGGGCGGGGCGTGGGGGCGGGCTCGTCCTCGGCCAGCTTCCCCGCGCCCAGTGCGAGGCGTACCCGGTAGGTGACCCCGCCCTGGGCGGAACTGGTGGGGAGCACGTCCACCGAGCGGACCGTGGCGTCGTAGCTGGCACCGCTGACGGCGTCCAGCTCGACGGTGGCGGTCACCCCGGGCTTGACCAGCAGCACGTCGGTCTCGTCCACGTCGGCGAGCAGCCCGAGCTGCCCGGTGTCCACGATGGTCAGCACCGGCGTGCCGGCGGTGACGAGACCGCCGACCACGACGGCGTCGTCGACCCCGGCCGGCGGGCCAGCCGGGGCGGGAGACAGCGCGGACGGGTCGATCCCCGCCCCACCGGCCTGCTCCAACAACCCGGCCAGGCCGCCGCTCGCGCCACCGCCGGCCCGGGTGCCGCCCGGCTGCACCACCCCGGCGATCGGGGCGCGCAGGGTCAGCGCGTCGACGGTCGCCTTCGCCAGGTCGTACGCCTGCTGGGCCTGGAGCCGTTGCGCCGCGGACAGCGAGCCGACGGCGGAGTTCAACCCGCTGATCCCCCGCTGCACCGCGCGCACGGCCGCGTCGGCGCTGCGCGCGGCGGCGGCGTACTGCCGCTGGGCGGAGGTCACCTGGGCCAGCAGCGCGTCCCGTAGCTGCTGGTCGGCGATCTTCTCGGCGGCCTCACGGGCGGCGTCGAACGCCTCGTCGGCGGCCTTGTCGGTGCTGCGCCGACTGCTGGTCAGGTTGCCGGTGGAGACGCCCCGGCCGGCGCGCTTGGCCGCGTCCAGCGCCTCCTTCGCCTGGCGCAGGCGGGCCTGGGCCGACGGGGACGCGACCACCGCGAGCACCTGACCGCGCTTCACCCGCTGTCCGGGTTGGACCCGCAGGCTGGCCAGGGTGCCGTCGGCGGGTGCGGTGAGGCTGGCGGCGGCGCGGGCCGTCACCGTCGCCGGAGCGTCGATCACCTCGCTGACCGGGTTGACGGCCGCCGAGGCGAGCGCGACCGGCGGTTGGTCGTCACCGCAGGAGGCGGCGGTGGTGGTGGTGAGGACGGCGACGGCGGTCAGGGCGATGAGCAGGCGGGGCCGCGTGGCGCTTGCGAGCCTCGGCCGGTCGGAGCGGCGCACCCATCGATGGTACGGCGTCGATTTAAGGCAGAGGTTGAAGGCTGACCATCACGGCCGTCTCGGGCATCTAGCACGGCCAGCAGACGCCGGGCCACACGCACACGCTATAGGCCCCCAGCCGGCACGCACGCCACCAACCGAACCACCGACTCCAACTAAACAACTAGGACCGTGACGGTCCATTTGCGCCGCGTGCGAAGTGGGTGGTTCCGGGAATTGAAGCCACACCGCTGTACGGTCGACATTGACGCGCTCGAATTCGGTAGATGCCGCACCGCGTCACCACAGCCTGCCGTTCGGCGGAGAGCGACATCAACGGATTCCTTACGGCAGCCCGACAGCCGCCAGGTCAGTTCACACGCGCAATTACCGCCGCCATCTAGAGCGACATGACGTACTGACGCAACTCTACCCAGAGCACACCATCCCCACGCCCTCAGGGGCCGCGAATTCTGTTGGTTCAGCGTGAATTTGACGCCTGAAGCAGGCTACACGGGGAGGACCAATTCGGCAATCTTCCTTGAACACCCTCCAGGAATGAGCTCGAATAATCGGGCGGCACGTCACCTATTCCTTCCACTTCGAGGACATAGAATTCTGCCAAATCGCCCTCGACATGAAGTCGCGCCTCCGGGAAGAAGTCAACTTCGAGGCGAAATAAGCCGTTACGTCGGTTAGGCGCGCTAGATGCGACCGTCAGCGCCACCAACGGCATCCGTACCGCCGGCGAGCTCCAGACGAACGAGCGCAGACCACGCAATACAAGAAGCGCAGAATTTCCTACGTCAAATTGCAAAGATGTACGCAGTTCGAACAGAAGGGCTGCCGTGGAGGACAACTGACACACTCGAGAGTCGAGTAGTTGCGCCTCCTGTAGAGCATCCTCGCCCGTCAACGGATCAGTGTCAGGCGCGTCAATATTTGACGACACGGAATCTGACAGGACGAGTTCATCGATGGAAGTCATTGAATTTTGATGTGGTTGTAGGAATCGGCCCTACTGACCGTCTGCCCAGTTAACGGGTTGACCGACTGCCCTTTCTTGTTCATGTAAACCACATATCCCTTAGGGTACTGATGTTTTCCAGTGGTAACTGGATCCATCACCCGAACTTGCACCACCCGAGGATCGAGCCCCTTAGTTCCAGCCGGAATATCGTACACCCAACCCTTGCCCGTTGCGACCGGCGTGCCGGCAGCCCCCTTGGGGAGGGGCAGAGTTTCTCCAGCAGGTCCAGTTACCGATTCAAGCACACAGCTGGTGTTGTGGACCAACACCGTGGTGTTGCCGGCTAGCACATAGAACGTATGAATGCCTCCGACGGTGAGGTTGTAAGCGAGGCCAACATGCACGCTGTCCGAGCGAAGTCTCACCACGGCCCGAGTGTTGCCATCCGCTGACAGCACCAGATCGCCCGCGTCAAGCCTGTCAGCCCGCTGCCACTCCCGGTCGGTCAGGTTCCAGAACGGATGATCCTCGGTCGTGGTGATCACCGCGCCGACAAGCTGGAGCTCGATGAGATCGTCCTGATGGACCCACACGTGGGTGATGACTCGGGGACCCTGCTCACCGGTCTCCGGGTCTGCGGCCATCACCTCGTCTCCGGCCTCCAACTCATCCAGTCGTTTGGTGGTGCCGTCGGCCATCAGGACTTCAGTGTCGCCGCTGAAGCTCTTGCAGCCGCAATTGCAGCCGGTGCCCCCCTCGCCACCCTTACCGGGCTTGCCAAGCTTGCCCGGCGTCCCGGGCATAACCCGGTCATCATCTGGCAAATTCTCGACGCCCCACTGGAAATGGCCAGAGAAGAGTTCCTGCATCCAATCGCCACACCTGCCCGTAGAACGCATCTCAGCGCAGATGTACATCGCGAGTCCGCGAGTATCTTCCTCCATCAGAGTGTCGTTATTGCCCTGACTTTTAGCCCGGTACCAAGCCGCACGCCGCTCGTTCCACCGACGCATGAACTCTTCGAGCGGAACAGTTGGCGGAACCACGATTCCCCAGCCGAGGTTACGCGGATGATCAAACCTCGATCGCGTGGTCGTCTTGCCGTTCGCGTCTCCCCACGCGATGTTGGCATCGGTGCCGCAACCGCCCGGGCAGCCTCCGGCACCCCGACCGTCACCCTCCTTCAGCGGGCGCGGGTCGTAACCGCGGCAGTCGTACTCCAGGCAGTCGGCGGGGATCAGACCGTCTGGGTCGCTCATCGTGACGGGGGAGTTGTTGGCGTAGGAGTAACCGTTCCACTGCTGCGGATCGGTCAGGTCCTGCAACGGGTCCACGGAGACGAACCGACCGATGGTCGGGTCGTAGTTGCGGGCGCTGACCTGGGTGAGGCCGGTGTTCGTGTTGAGTGGCTGGTTGAGAAAGCCGCGGTTGTCCGGCGCGGTGACGGTGGAGCCGCGCGGCGCGCCGTACGGGGTGTACTGCCGCCAGGTCGGCACCTGGGCCGTGTAGTTCAGGTAAAGAGTCGGCGTGCCCTGGTGGTCGGGGATGGTGAACCCGTACGCGTTGCCACTACCCGTGCGGTAGGCCACCGCGCCACTCGGCGTCGGGTAGTAGCGGGTGCCGCTGACCGCCTGGGTGCTGGTGTTGAGGGTGATCTGCTGACCGGGCAGGTAGAGGGTGGTGACCCCCGGGTCCTTCTGGATCAGAAGGTTGCCGTCGGCGTCGTACAGGAACGAGCTGTTGCCGTCCGTGCCGCCCGTCACCGACGCCAACTCACCCGCGTCGTCCCAGTTCAGGGTCTGGGTGCCCTGCCCGGCCTTGCGGGTGGTCATGTTGCCCGCGTCGTCATAGCTGTACGAGGTACTCCCGGTGAGCCCACCGGAGGTGGTGGTGCTCGTCAGCGTGTGCGGCTGGCCCTTGGAGTTGCCGTCATAGGCGTAGTTGGTGGTGGTGTCGGTTCCGCCGGTCGTGGAGTACTGGATCTGGCTCTTCCGGTTGCCGAGCGGGTCGACGCTCCACTCGGTCCAGTAGGCGCTGGTGGTACCGATACCGCTGCCGACCATGGCCCGGTTGCCGAGGGTCGGCGCGACGGCGCAACCGTCGGTCGCCGTCCAGGCCTTGAAGAGCCGCCGGAGTGAGTCGTACCGGTAGCACTCCGTCTCGGACACCATGGTCGGCTCGTACCGGGTGTTCACCGTCTTCGTGATGTTGCCGTACAGGTCGTACTCGTAGTCCTGCTTGTCGACGTTCGTCGTGGTGGTCGTCGTCTTGGTCACCAGCTGCTGGTTCAGCCGCCCGTTGTGATCGTCGTAAATGTTGACGATGGAGGCGAGGCTCGTCGGAGAGCCAACCTGGTTACTGATGACCCGACCCCAGGCGTCGTAATCGGTGACCGCGCTGTACCCGGCGAGCCCCGCCAGGGAAGACAACAGGTCCAACGGTCCGACGTAGCCACGGCTCACTGTTTCCGCAGGCAGATTTCCTCGGGCCGGATAGATGTCCGCGATGGGGATACCGGTCACCGTCGAGTAGAGGTGCCCGAACCCGTACGTGTTGCCGAGCGCTCCCTCGACAGCCGGGATGGTGATCGTCTCGCCCTTCGAGTTGCCGAAGGAGTCGAAGCTGGTCCACTGGGTGCTGTACTCGGCGCCGTTGCGGAAGGCTGTCGCGGTGGTTAGCTTGCCGATCGCGTTCGTGATCGACCCTGCGTTGTTGTCGTTGTCGTACACCCAGGCGGCCAGCTTGTTGCTGGCCGACTGCGCCGACGCCGGCGCGGCGAAGCTCGCCGTGCGACGGTTGATCTTGTCGAAGGTGGCCGAGGCGGTCTTGCCCCGGCCGTCCGTCGACTCGATGACGTTGCCTGCGCCGTCGTAGCGCATGGTGCTGCTGCCGGCGTCCGGGTCATCCTTGCCGACCACCTGTCCCAGCAGGTTGTACGTGCTGGTCCACACGTTGCCGGCACTGTCGGTCAGGGTCGATTGGTTGCCGTGGCTGTCGTATCCGTAGGTGCTGTCCACCGTGGTGCCGCCGGTCAGGCGGAAGGGGCCGGTGAAGGGGTTGCTCGGGGAGACCAGCGTCGGCGCGGCGGTGTACTGGAGTTGCTTCTCCAGCCGACCCATCGGGTCGTTGACCGTCGAGGTGACGGTGCCTCCGGTCGGCGGGATGACGGTCGTGCGGTCACCGTTGTACACCGTCCTTGTCGACGACTTCACCACGCCGTCGCGGGCACTCTCCGCCAGGATGACCCGGCCCAGCCCGTCGTAGGTGTTTTGGGTCTGGTTCAGAACCTTCTTTCCCAGCGAGTCGGAGTCCGCGGGGACGGTGCTCGCCCCGTTGGCGGCGTCATACCAGGCGTTGAAGGTCTTCCACACCCAACCCCGGCTGTCGTAGATCGTGTCGGTGACCAGTCGACCGCCCACGTTGGCGTCCGACTGGACCTGTCGGACGCGGTACTGGGCGTCGTAGATGGTGGTGGTGGTCGAATAACCGCTGTTCTTGTTGAGGGTCTCGGTCTTCGTCGCGGTCGGCCCGGTGTTGGAAACCGCGTAGGTGTGCTTCACGTTCGGCGGAACGCTGGTGGGTCGGGACGCCAGCCAGACCGCCGTCAGCCGACCGAGCGCGTCGTACTGCGATCGGGTGACCACGCTGTTGGCGTCGGTGCTGCTCGTGGGCAGATTGCGCAGCGTGGTGATGGTCGTGGAGGTGGCGTGACCCTCCGCGTTCTCCAATTTCATGCCGGTGGTCAGACCGGCCGTGTTGTCGGTGTAGGTGGTGATGGTCTTGTTGTCGTTGCCGTCCCAGCTTCCGGTCACCCGTCCGTACGCGTCGAACTCCGCCTTGTCGGTGGTCTGGTAGACGTACGCCCCGGAGACCCAGTCGGACGCTTTGCGGACCATGGTGACGTTGCCCCGGGTCGGGGCGGCCTGCGGGAACGCCTCCTCGAACTGCGTGTCGTCGTAGTAGGTGCGGACGTGCGAGACGACCTGCGCCGGCCGGTTGACCGTGGTCGGAGCGGTCAGTGTGTTGGTGCTACCCGGCACCGAGGCCGGCGAGCCGGCGCGGAAGCCGGCGCAGGCCACCGACACCGTCTCGACCTGGCTGGTCAGGCCGACCAGGTTGAGATCGGTGTTGGCCGCGGCGTACGTCGTGCTCGTACACCGGTCGTAGGTGGGGTTCGCCGGCACGGTGTGGTCGTACGAGTAACGCAACAGACCGAAGGTCGGCGAGCTGATCGACGAGTCGTACGACATGTCGGACTGGCTGTACCGCCAGGTGGTGCTGGCGCCGGAGGTGACGGCCTGCCGCCGCCACGTCTGTACCGGCGCGGTGAACGTCGCGGTCAGGTCCGGGAGCCCGGTGCGGCTCCGGATAGCGGTCGCCTCCGAAACCCAGTACGAGGTGACCGTCGAGCTGTCCACCGGGCCGCCGTCGCCGAGGTACGAGGTGGTTTCCAGAGCACGACCAGCGAGCTGGTCGACGTCCTCGTGCACCCCTCCCGCGCTGTCGGTGACGGTGGCGACCGCAGTGCTGTTGTTCTTGCTCATGCCCCGGTAGTAGGTGGTCTGGGACAACGTGCGGGGGTCGTTCACGCCGTCACCGTTGCGCACCCGGACCTTGCCGTACCCGCGGAACTGGCCGTAGGTGCGGTACTTGGCCTTGACCACCTCGTTGTCGTCGTAGTGCCAAGCCGCACCGTCGAGGTACTCGTAGCTCGTGGCGGTCATTGGCGCGCCGCCGGTCGGGTCGGTCGCGGTGACCCGGGTGACGGCGTACTTGTTGAACCAGTCGCGGATCTGGTCCGGCAACCCTTCTGGGGTCCAGTAGACCGGGTAGCAGGACTTGGTGTTGGAGGCGGGACTGATCGTCACCGGCACGGTGCAGGGTTCCGGCAGCTCATAGATGGGCGAGATGACCGAGCCGGTCTCGGTGGTGATCGTCGCGATGCGCTGCCGGTAGAACGAGGGGTAGCCGCTCCTGACCTCCACGCGGTTGGGGAGTTTGAGGCCGGTGAATGACACCGAGGGCAGGGTGATGGCGTTCGACGAGCCACCCGAGTTGGTGTCGTGCCCGGTGCGGGTGATCGATGCCAGCCACAGCGTCGCCGATGTGCCGTCCTCTGGGTCCGGCATCGTGTGGGCGAAGGCGTAGGAGTCGACCTTCTTGTACGGGGTACTGCTGGTGTCGTACTGCTGAGTGACGATGGAGGTCAGCCGCACGGTGGAGAAGAAGGACGGGCTCCACGTCTTGCAGTCGGTGCCGGAGTTGCAGACGAGGTCGAACGGAACGTCCGGCCAGTTGGCCTTGTTCGCCTCGTTCAACGGCTTGCAGGTGCCCGAGAGGCAACGGTCGTCGGTGTTGAACACCACCTGGTTGGGAACGATGCCGTACGCGCCGTTGTCACGGAAGCCGTAGTCGATCCGGGCAAGGTTGCTGTCCCGGATGTACATCACGTCCGTGGCGCCCTCGTTGCGCCCGTAGTAGTTGGTGGCCTGGTTGTAGTAGTAGGCCATCGCGTTGCCGTGGACGTCCTTGACGTAGTCGAGGTTCCACCGGTACGCCATGGTGCAGACCGAGGAGCTGAAACCGGCCGCGTTGTAGCAGGGGTCCCCGGAGTGCGCCGAGTAGACCGGGACGTAGTCGACCGACTTGGTCTCCGGCTTGTTCGTGGTCCACCCGGGCAGGCGGTTGCGGCCGAACTCGTAGACCGTGCCGTCCCGCTCGGTCACCCGCCAGTAGTCGGTGTCCTTGGTCCCGCTGCCGTTACCCGAGTTCATCACCCGGGTAACCACGGCACCGGTGTCGTTCTGCACCTTCCAGGTGTCCTTGGCGGAGTCCCAGATGAGCGAACTCGACGATCCGTTCAAGGCGATGGTGAGGATCGGACCGGCGTAGCAACGGTCGTTCGTCTTGACCGGGGACGGGCTGCCGCCCGGGTCGTCCGAGCAGGAGACGAAGGTCTGCTCGACGTACGACCTCGGTGTGGTCCAACCATCGCCGAGCCACGACGCTTGGGCGTTGGTGGCCACGGTCTGACCGTCGACACTTCCGGAGTCGTAGGAGAGGGCCAGTTGCGGCACGAGTTTCGACCGGGTCGGCGGCACGGTCAACGGGTACGAGTAGGTGAAGGAGCCGGTGCTGCCACCCGCGCTCCATGAGCCGGACGGCTTCAGGTCGGTCGCCGCGTACGTGCCGCCCTTGCCACCCTCTTCGCCAACACCGGCGATAGCGGCGAGGACCACCGCCGAGCCGGCCGACCGGCTGTCGGCGGCGTCGGTCGTCAGCGGCACCTCGGCCGACACCGAGTTGGCCGCCTGGTCGTTCGTGGAAGGCACCCGGATCGGCGTCCGGCAGGCGGCGAGCGAGGGAGTGGTGAGCGCACATGCCGGCAGTTGCACGAGCCGCAGACGGGAACCGTAGTTGCCGCCGTACGCCTCGGTGAACTCGGCGTAGTCGACGCCGACACGTACGGAGCCGCTGGCGCGTCCACTCGCCGTCGGAGTCACCGACAGCAGTACGCCGTCCACGCCAGCGGCCCCGGTGGTCGCCCGGTCCGCAATCTGAACCTGCACCTGCCGGGGACCGGTGTAACGACCGTTCTTCGCGACCGGCACCACCCAGACCGGGGTGTCGGCGGCACGGGTCTTCGCCGGTGCCGCCGTTCGGGCCGTGGGAGCCGACTCGGGCAGCTCCACCGCAACCGACGCGGCCTTCGGCCATGCCGTCCGCGACGGCCGATGGGTCGACTTTGCCTGGTCAGGTGGGGTAACGAAGTGCGAGGGCAACGGCCTGACGCCGGTCACAGATCTCCCGGGCGACATGGGCGGGCGCTTGGACAGCCCGCCGTCATCCGGCTTCGCGATCGCTGGCGTCCCGGTCAGCAGACTGGCTATCAGCGACGTCGCCGCAGTCAGCGCTACCAGACGTCTGGGACGTTTGACGAGACGGAATCCCCCGTGCCCGACCATTTCACCCTCACCTCTGCAAGATCCGGAACCACGCAGGGTGTTGTGTCGCACACCCCCGTGGCGCGAACAATGTTTCACGTTCGACTGCCCGCAAGGTCACGGCAAGATAACGAAGGCGAAGATCACGGGGGCCGAACCCGTAGCAGCAAGTCCAGAGGGGATAGCTCACGCGGCGACGGCGCGGACGTACGCCACGCACTCGTCGTGCAAGGTCGACCAGTCCTCGCCGAACGCCTCGTCGGCGGCGGCGGCGAGCGTCCTGCGGTCGTGCACGACGGCCTTGAAGAAGGTCAGCAGCCGCTCCGGCCCGAACCGGTCGACGAGGTGGCGGACGGCGAGGTAGCCGACGCCGTAGCTGCCGCCGACCCGTTCGGCGGGCGCGTCGTCGGTGGGGGTGATCCCCTCCAACCGGCCGTCCCAACCGCTCCCGACCAGTTTGCGCACCTCGGCCAGCCCTTCGTACCGGTCGACCGGCCGACCGCCGGAACCCGAGAACTCGGCCAGTCCCTCGACCAGCCACCAGGTCGTCTTGCCCGGGTAG
Organism: Micromonospora sp. bgisy143; assembly: GCF_057708145.1. NCBI lineage: Bacteria > Bacillati > Actinomycetota > Actinomycetes > Micromonosporales > Micromonosporaceae > Micromonospora > Micromonospora sp. bgisy143. The sequence continues at coordinate 40,839 of NZ_JBYIRN010000024.1, read as the reverse complement.
CCGCGCTCGGGCAGCGAGGCGGCGTGGGTCAGCTCGTGCCGCAGCAGGTCGTCGGCGCCGCTGCCGGGCAGCCCTTCGGCGTTGAGCACCACCTCGTGGTGGCCGCCACCGACCGTCACCGCGTAACCGCCGGTCCACTGTGGGCGGCCGCCGCCGTACCAGCGCTGCCACTCCGTGCGCCCGGCGTAAAAGATCCGGTAGCGGTCCGGGGGCGAGCCGGCCACGACGTACGTGTCGGCGACCTTCGCGGCCGCCTCCGCCTGGGTCAGCAGGGCCGGCAGCTTGCCGCGCAGCGCCGGTGTGGTGGCGACGATGGTGCGCGCGCCGACCGCCACGACCAGGTCGCTGATCTCCCACGGCCGGGTGCCGGTCTCGGCGGACTTGGACTCCTCGACGGCGACGAGTCGGGGCTGGTCGCCGTTCTCCCGCCAGCGGGTGCCGATCAGCACCGGGCTCGGTCGGCAGTCGGCCGTGACGAAGCAGTACTGGAAGCGGACCAGCAGCCGCCACTCCCCCGGCTTGCCGACGATCGGCGTGGGCAGGCCGCTCGGCTCGGCCCGCCAGACGGTCACCTTGAGGGCCCGTAGCGCGGCGAAGCGACGACGCAGGTCGGTGTGCGCGGCCGGGTCGGCGACCGCGAGGAAGCCGGTCCGATCGCCGCCGAGCAGCGCCGTGGACTGCCGTCGGAGCTGGGCGGTCATCCGGTCGGAGAGGCCGCGTGCGACGGCGGTGGCCGGGTCGTCGGTGGCGGTGACGCCGGCCCGGCTGAGCGTGGCCCGGCCGCCGGCCTCCCGAACGGCGCCGACCACCAGCGCCGCCGGAAGGCCGCAACCCAGCAGCAGAACGACAACGACGAGTACGGTCCACAGCGGCCAGAGCCGCCGCGGTGCTGGCTGCTGCACCCCGTCAGTCACCCGCCGAAGGGTACGACCAATCGACGAATCGGGCGAGGCCGACCCGACCCGATCGGCTCGGTCAGGCCCCGCGAGCCGGCCAGGAGCGGAATGCGGTGTCCAGGCCGGCGACCAACTGGTGGTACGAGCGGTCGACCTCGCGCGGCAGACCGAAGCCGCCGGCGGCCTCCAGGGCGACGAAGCCGTGCAGGGCGCTGCGCAGCGCGCGGGTGGCGTCCACCGCGTCGTCGCCGGTGAGCCCGTAGCCGCGCAGCACCGCGAAGATGGCACCGACCGCGCGTTCGCCCGCCTCGACGTGCTCGGGGTCGGACGGGTCCGGCACCCGCTGGGTGGTCGGGTAGCGCCCCGGGTGCCGGCGGGCGTACGCCCGGTAGGCGTCGGCCATCGCGCGCAGGGCGTCCCCGCCGGCCCGCCCGGCCGCGGCCGTGGTCAGCTCGATGGCGAGTTCGGCGGTGGCGAGCGCGGAGAGCTTCTGGTTCAGCGCGTCCGCCCCGCGGATGTGCTTGTAGAGGCTGGGCAGCGCGACGCCGAGCCGGCTGGCGAGCGCGGCGAGGGTGAGCTGGTCGTAGCCGACCTCGTCGGCGAGGCGGGCAGCCTCGCGCACCACGGTCTGCTGGTTGAGCCCGGCCCTAGGCACCGCCACACACCCGGCTATCAGTCATAGCCTGAAAGCTAACTCTGCTAGCCGGGTGCGTCAAGCGACAGTCACTTCTTGGAGATCAGAGCGCGGCCGAAGAAGACCATGTTCGCCGGGCGCTCGGCGAGCCGACGCATCAGGTAGCCGTACCACTCGTCGCCGTACGGGACGTAGGTGCGCACCGTGTAGCCCTCGCCGGCCAGCCGGGCCTGCTCCTCCGGGCGGATGCCGTAGAGCATCTGGAACTCGAAACGCTCCGGCCCCCGGTCGAACCAACGGGCCCGGTCCTCGCCGATCGAGATCATCCGCGGGTCGTGTGTCGCCAGCATCGGGTACCCGTCGCCGGACATCAGGATGTTCATGCAGCGGACGTAGGACTTGTCCACCTCACGGGCCGACTGGTAGGCCACCGACTCCGGCTCCTTGTAGGCGCCCTTGCAGAGCCGCACCCGCGAGCCGGCCGAGGACAGCTCCCGGCAGTCCGACTCGGTCCGCCGCAGGTACGCCTGGAGCACCGCGCCGGTCGACGGGAAGTCCTTGCGGAGCTTCGCCAGCACCTCCAGCGTCGAGTCGGTGGTGGTGTGGTCCTCCATGTCCAGGGTGACCGTGGTGCCCACCGCGTCGGCGGCCGCGCAGATCGCCCGCGCGTTGTCGTACGCCAACTGCTCGTCGAACATCTGGCCGAGCGCGGAGAGCTTCACGCTCACCTCGGCGGCCGGGGTGAGCCCGGCCCCGCCGAGCATCGACAGCAGCTTCAGGTACTCGTCCCGGGTGGCCGTGGCCTGCTCGGGAGTGACGGTGTCCTCGCCCAGGTGGTCGAGGGTGACGGCCAGACCGTCGTCGACGAGCCCGCGGGTCGCGCGCAACGCGTCGTCGGTGGCGGCGCCGGCGACGAACCGGCGGACGACGTCCCGGGTGTACGGGGCGGTCGCGACGAGCCGCTCGACCTGGGATGACCGGGAGGCGGCGAGGATGACGGAACGGAGCATGAGCCGAGCGTATCGCCCCTGCCAGGAGCCCCGCCCGGCGGCGGCTGGGGCTGCGGTGCTGGCGTCGATCAGCTACAACGATGCCGTGAACCAAAGCCCCCGCCGCCGGCTTCGGTCGGCCTCCGTGCAGCTCGGCGCGCTCACCGCTCTCGCGCTCGCCCTCTCCGGCTGCAACCTGACCTCGGACGACGACGATGACGACGACTGCGCCCTCGGGCCGGTCGGTGGCGGCGACACGGTCGCGCTGGCGATGCGGGTGCCCGCCTCCGCCACGACGCGCACCGCCGGGGAGCCGACCAGCGCCGCCCTGCCCGAGCGCGGCGGGTTCGGCACCCACCTCGCCTCCTGCGGCGGCTGACGTGCGCCGCGAGACGGTCACGCCCCGGCCCGACTGGGACGCCACGATCCGGGCCCAGGGCCTGGTCTACGTCGACACCGAGCTCCCCGACGGCGGGATCATGTCGTACTGGGACGAGACCGCCGCGTACGCCTTCGACCTCGACGAGGTGCTGCGGCTGGAGGAGGCCACCGAGGAGCTGCACCGGATGTGCGTGGCCGCCGCCGAGCACGTGGTGGCGCAGCGCCGGTACGCCGAGTTTGGCATCCCGGAGTGGGCCACCGACGCGGTGGCCCGATCGTTGCGGGAGACGCCGCCCACCCTCTACGGGCGCTTCGACCTGGCGTACGACGGCAGCTGGCCGCCGAAGATGCTGGAGTACAACGCGGACACCCCGACGGCGCTGGTCGAGGCGAGCATCATCCAGTGGTACTGGCTGGAGCAGACCCGCCCCGACCTGGACCAGTGGAACAGCCTGCACGAACGGCTGGTCGGCGCCTGGGCCAAGATCGGCGCCGGGCTGCACGACCCCCGGGTGCACGTGCTCTGGTCGAACGAGGAGGAGTCGGGCGAGGACCACATGACCGCCGGCTACCTCGCCGAGACCGCCCGCCAGGCCGGCCTGGACGTCGAGCTGCAACCCATCCAGGAGATCGGCTGGGACGGCCGGCGCTTCGTCGACGCCGCCGACCGTCCGGTGACCACCTGTTTCAAGCTCTACCCGTGGGAGTGGATGCTCGCCGAGCCGTACGGGCCGCCGGCGCTGGCCCCGGGCACCCCGACCACCTGGATCGAGCCGGCCTGGAAGCTGCTGCTGTCCAACAAGGCGCTGCTGGCGATCCTCTGGGAGCTGTACCCCGGTCACGAGTACCTGCTCCCGGCGTACCTCGACTCGCCGCGCGGCATGCCCGAGTACGTGGCCAAACCGCTGCTCGGCCGGGAGGGCGGCTCGGTACGCATCGTCACCGCCGGCGAGGAGATCACCAACCCGGGGATCTACGGCGACGAGGGCTGGTGCTACCAGGAGTTCCGGGCGCTGCCACAGTTCGCCGGCAACCGGACGGTGTTGGGTAGCTGGATCGTCGACGGCGAGTCGGCCGGGCTGGGCGTCCGGGAGAGCGCGAGTCTGATCACCGACGGCTACGCGCGGTTCCTGCCGCACTACATCGACGCGCCGCGCACCCCGTGAGTCGTCTACCGTTGGGGTGTGAACTTCGACGCGTACGCCCGGACCGGCGTTGACCTGGTCAACGCCCGCCTGGACGACCTCGACGACCTGCGGGCCCTCTTCCCCGACGACAACGCCTGGATGCGCGACGAGGTCGCCGACCGCGATGTCGCGATCTTCCGGCGGGCTCAGAAGCGGTTGCGGGACGTCTTCGAGTACGGCACCTCGGGGCGCGACGCCCAAGCGGTGACCGAGCTGAACGCGCTGCTGGAGGCGTTCCCGGTCCAGCCGCGCATCTCCGGGCACGACTCCAGCGACTGGCACATGCACGTGACCAGCCGGGGCGCGTCGGTCAGCGCCGAATACCTGGCCGGCGCGGTCTGGGGGCTCTCGGTGTGGCTCTGCGAGTACGGCAGCGCCCGCTTCGGGGTCTGCGCCGACGAGCGGTGCGGCAACGTCTACCTGGACACGTCGTCCAACTGCTGCCGGCGGTTCTGCTCGGAGCGCTGCGCCACCCGCTCGCACGTCGCGGCGCACCGGGCCCGCAAGCGGGCCGCGGTCGGTGAGCAGGCACCGGTCGCCCCGCAACCCACCTCGGCCACCGAGTCGCTGACCCCGGTCAGCTGACCGGCCGGCCGGGCGGCGACGTCAGACGTCGACCGGTGACGGCGCGGTGAGGTGCGCGCGGGCGAATTCGAGCGCGGTCCGCAGGTCCGCCTCGCGCACCGCGCGACTCTTCGCGCCCCGGGTCGCCACCTCGACGGCGACCGCGCCGGTGAACCCTCGCCCGGCCAGCGAGGAGAGCAACTCCGCGCAGGGCTGGGTGCCACGCCCGGGCACCAGGTGCTCGTCGCGGCCCCCGCCGGTGCCGTCGCCCAGGTGCACGTGGGCCAGCCCCGCGCCCATCCGGTCGGCCATCGCGAGGGGGTCACTGTGCGAGGCCGCGCAGTGGGAAAGATCCAGGGTGTACGACGGGTAGCCGGTGTCGGTCGGGTCCCATCCGGGGACGTACGGGACGAACTGCCGCCCCGCCATGCGCACCGGGTACATGTTCTCCACCGCGAAGCGGAGCCCGGAGAACCGGTCCGCGACCGTGGCCAGCCCCTCGGCGAACCCGCGCGCGTAGTCGCGCTGCCAGGTGAACGGCGGGTGCACCACCACCGTCGGCGCCCCGAGCGTCTCGGCCAGCTCAGCGGCCTTGCGCAGCCGCTGCCACGGGTCCGGGCTCCACACCCGCTGGGTGACCAGCAGGCAGGGCGCGTGCACCGAGAGCACCGGCACGCCGTAGTGCGCCGACAGGCCGCGCAACGCGCCCGCGTCCTGGCTGACCACGTCGGTCCAGACCATCACCTCGACGCCGTCGTAGCCGAGCGCCGCGGCCAGTTGGAACGCCGCGGCGGTCGGCTCGGGGAAGACCGAGGAACTGGACAGGAGCACCGGGACTCGGGACGTCACACCAGCCAGCGTAGCCCGGCTGTCACGGGGCCAGCAGGACGAGCACCGGCAAACCGGTCGGCGACCGGCGCTCGGTCACATCGGTTCGAGTTGATCGAGCCGACGGAGGATGACCCCCTCCCGCAGCGCCCACGGGCAGATGTCCAACGCGTCCAGGTCGAGCCGGCGCATGACCCCCTCGGCGACCACCGCACCCGCCAACAGTTGGTGGGCCCGGCCCGCGCCGACCCCCTCCAACTCCATCAGCTGGGCGGGCGTCATGTGCCGGATGAAGCCGATGATCTGCCGCAGACCGGCACGGGTCAGCCTGCGGTGCACCCAGAGGCCGGCGCCGGACGGCGCCGCCCCGGCCAGTCGCGCCAGGGTGCGGAACGTCTTCGAGGTGGCCGCCACCCGGTCCCAGCCCACCTCGGTCATCTGGTCGACCACCTTGTCCAGCCGGCTGTCGACGTACTCCCGTAGCTTGTCGACGGCCTCGGCGGACGGCGGCGTGGTGCTGGCCGGGTCGACTCGCAGTTGCTCGCGGGTGAGCCGCCCGGCGCCGAGCGGCAGCGAGACAGCGACATCCGGGTCCTCGTCGATCCCGGCGGCGATCTCCAGGGAGCCGCCGCCGATGTCGAGCACCAGCAGACGCCCCGCCGACCAGCCGAACCAGCGTCGCACCGCCAGGAACGTCATCCGTGCCTCGTCCGCGCCGGAGAGCACCTCCAGGCGTACGCCGGTCTCGTCGCGGACCCGGGCCAGCACGTCGGCCGCGTTGGTGGCGTCGCGCACCGCCGAGGTGGCGAACGCGAGCAGGTCGTCGGCCTCCAGCCCGGTGGCCGCCGCCCTGGCCATGCCGACCGCCTTGACCAGGCTGTCCGCACCCACCTCGGTCAACGCCCCGTCCGGGCCGATCTGCTCGGCGAGACGCAGGACGACCTTCTCCGAGTGGGCCGGCCAGGGGTGCGCGCCGTGATGCGCGTCGACCACCAGCAGGTGCACCGTGTTGGATCCGACGTCGAGGACACCCAGTCGCATGGTGAAGACCCTAGGTGCAACACGTTCGTGCGGCTCGTCGGCCCGCGGACGGCACCGCGCGTACGCTGGTCCGGGTGACGATGGAGCTCCGCGTGCTGGTGGACGACCCGGGCGACCCGCGCAGCCGCGAGGTGCCGCTGGACTTTCCCCGGGAGTGGATCGAGTTCGCCGACCCGGCGGACGAGACCCACCTGATCCGGGCCGACCTGACCTGGCTGCTCTCCCGCTGGACCTGCATCTTCGGCCAGGGCTGCCACGGCATCATCGCCGGCCGGGCCGCCGACGGTTGCTGCTCGCACGGGGCGTTCTTCACCGACTCCGACGACGAGAAGCGGGTCCGCCGTGCGGTCAAGCTGCTCACCCCGTCGACCTGGCAGCACTTCCAGCGCGGCTTCAAGAACTGGACCGACGAGGACACCATCGACGGCAAGAACCCGGCCCGCCGCACCGCCACCCAGGGCGCCGACGGGCCGTGCGTCTTCCTGAACGACGCCGACTTCGCCGGTGGCGGCGGTTGCGCGCTGCACGCCCAGGCGCTGCGCGACGGGGTGCACCCGCTCGAGTACAAGCCGGACGTCTGCTGGCAGCTGCCCATCCGCCGGGACCAGGACTGGGTGAAGCGTCCCGACAACACCAAGGTGCTGGTGTCCACGCTGTCCGAGTTCGACCGGCGGGGCTGGGGTGCCGGTGGGCACGACCTGGACTGGTGGTGCACCTCGTCGACGGACGCGCACGTCGGGACCGAGCCGATGTACCTGTCGTACGGCCCGGAGCTGACCGCGCTGATCGGCCCGGCAGCGTACGAACGACTGGCCGAGCTGTGCGCCGCCCGGGTGCGGCAGGGCCTGGTCGCCCCCCACCCCGCCGACGATCTCTAGCCGATCTTGGTAGCAGCGTTGCTACCATATGCGTATGGCAATGACCCTCCGGCTGGATGACGAACGCGAACGGCGCCTCCGCCTGGTCGCGGACGAGGAGGACCGATCCATGCATGCCGTCGTGGTCACCGCCATCGACGACTACCTGGCGCGACGGAACGCCAAGGAGTTCGGCGACCTCGCCGACGAGATCATCGAACGACACGCCACCCTGCTCGCGCGCCTCGCCGAGTGATGGCAGAGGTTCGATACCCCACGCTCGCCGACGTAGCCGGCATCGCCCGCAAGCTCGGCGTGGGGATCAGGGACGCCGGCCTCGTGGAGTCGGCGGTGGCTCGGCCGAGAACGAGCGTCTACGGCGAAGACGCCTATCCCGATCTCTGGACGAAAGCGGCGGCGCTGCTGCACTCACTGGCGAATAACCATCCGTTCGTGGACGGCAACAAACGGATCAGCTGGATCGTGACTGTCGCCTTCCTATTGCAGAACCGCGCCGTCAGCATCGACCAGCTCGACGAGACCGATCAGGACGTCGCGTACGACCTGGTCATAGCCGTCGCGGAGAGTCGCCTGACGGAAGTCTCCGAAATCGCCGCCGCCCTGCGCAAGCTGTTCTGAGCACTCGGGGTCAGTCGAGGGCGGCGGCGACCAGGGCGCGGGCGCTCTGCCGGGCCGCCTCGGCGATCGCCGGATCGCCGTCCAGCACACCGCTGGCGAGCCCACCGTCGATCAGCAGGGTGAGCTGCCGGGCGAGCAGCTCCGGGTCGACCGCGCCGGCCTTGCGGGCCAGCTCGGTCACCCACGCCCGGACGACGGTCTTGTGCTCGACCGTTCGGGCGTGCACCGGGCCGCCGGCGGGCGACTCGGCGGCCGTGTTGATGAACGCGCAGCCGTGGTAGCCGTCCCGGCGACAGGCGCTGGCGAGGGCGTCGAACATCCCGACGAGCTGGTCGCGCGGCTCGTCACCGGCATCGCGGGCCGCCGCCCGTAACGCGCCGAACCACGCCTGGTCGACCCGGTCCAGGTACGCCAGCACCAGGTCGTCCTTGCGGGGGAAGTGCTTGTAGAGCGTCGCCTTGGCCACCCCCGACTCGGCGATGACCGTGTCCACCCCCACGCCGCGCGGGCCGTGCGCGTAGAAGAGCCGGAACGCGGTGTCCAGGATCCGGTCCCGGGCCGAGCCGGCCGGCGTGCGCTGCGCGGACATCGACACTCCCTCGTCGTTGCTGGTGGCGGGCACGATTTTACCGACAGCTCCGTCTACAGACAGCTCCGTCTACAGACAGCTCCGTCTACAGACAGCTCTGTCTGCTACCGCTCTTCGTTTCCGCCGCAGGGGCCGACGGGTTCCTCGACTCCTGTCGAGCTGCCCCAGATTTGGGGCTGAGTCATCAGGAACGAGGCATCAAGGACCGACGCGTCAAGGACCGGCGCGTCAAGGACCGGCGTCAAGGACCGAGGCCACTGGTCACGTGTCGCAGCGCGCCCCGCCCCGCCGCCCCGTTTCTGGGGCAGCTCGACACGCAGTGAGGGACAGTCGCCATGCCGCCACCTAGGCCGCCACCCAGGCCGGCCGGCTCATCGGCGCCCGCCGCACCGCGCCCCAAGCCGCCGCCCCGACTTCTGGGAAAGCTCGACACGCGGTGCAGGACAGCCGCCCTGCCGCCGTCCAGAGGGGCAGCAGATAGACAGACCTGTCTGTTAGTCTGCGAGCAACCGGCGCGAGGCCACCGCGCCCGAGTGGAGGATCGATCGACATGCGCATCGCAGTTCTCGGCACCGGCTCGGTGGGGCAGGCCATCTCGGCCCGCACGGCGGAGCTGGGCCACCAGGTCACCGTCGGCACCCGGGACGTCGCGGCCACCCGGGCGGGCGCGTACGCCGGCTGGGCCGCCGCGCACCCCGAGGTCGGCCTGGCGACCATGGCCGCGGCGGCAGCCGACGCCGAGCTGGTTGTCAACGCCACCAGTGGCACCGCCTCCCTGCCGGCGCTCACCGCTGCCGGCGCGGCCAACCTGGCCGGCAAGGTGCTGCTCGACATCGCCAACCCGCTCGACTTCGGCGCGGGCTTCCCGCCCACCCTGACGGTGGACGACACCGAGTCCCTGGCCGAGCGGATCCAGCGGGAGTTCCCGCAGGCAAAGGTCGTCAAGTCACTCAACACGCTCACCGCGGAGCTGATGGTGCACCCGCGCCAGCTCGCCGACGGCGAACACAGCGTCTTCGTCTCCGGCGACGACACGGAGGCGAAGCGGATCGTCACCGACCTGCTCGTCAGCTTCGGGCACACCGACGTGATCGACCTCGGCGACCTCTCCACCGCCCGGGGCACCGAGATGCTGATGCCTCTCTGGCTGCGACTCTACGGCCGACTCGACACCGCCATCTTCAACCTCAAGGTCGTCCGCTGACCCGACGCCGACAGCCCGAAGGGGGCCCACGCCAGGCGCGTGGACCCCCTTCGGATCGGCCGATCACGGCTCGAACTTGTAGCCCAGACCCCGTACGGTGACGATGAAGCGCGGCGCCGACGGCTCCGGTTCAATCTTGGAACGCAACCGCTTGACGTGCACGTCCAGCGTCTTGGTGTCGCCCACGTAGTCGGCACCCCAGACCCGGTCGATGAGCTGGCCACGGGTCAGCACCCGGCCGGCGTTGCGCAGCAGCAGCTCCAGCAGCTCGAACTCCTTGAGCGGCAGCTGCACGGCCCCACCCTGGACCGTCACGACGTGCCGCTCGATATCCATCCGCACCGGGCCGGCGGCCAGTGTCGGAGCGCCCGCCTCGGCGACCTCCGGGCTCTGCCGCCGCAGCACCGCACGGATGCGGGCGACCAGCTCGCGGGGGGAGTACGGCTTGGTGACGTAGTCGTCGGCACCGATCTCCAGGCCGACCACCTTGTCGATCTCGCTGTCCCTCGCGGTGACCATGATGATCGGCACGGCTGAGCGCTGCCGGAGCTGCCGGCACACCTCGGTCCCCGACATCTCGGGCAACATCAGGTCGAGCAGCACGATGTCGGCGCCGGTCCGGTCGAACTCGGTGAGGGCGTCGGTGCCGGTCGCGGCGACCGAGACCTCGAAGCCCTCCTTACGGAGCATGTACGACAGGGCGTCGGAGAACGACTCCTCGTCCTCGACCACCAGAACGCGGCTCAACGGGGATTTCCTTTCCATTGCTGTCAGACCTGCCGTAGCTCGGCCGGACCGGCCTCGATCCCAACCGGCGGCAGTGTCGCCAGCAGGTCGTCCGGTGGGCTGGCGGGCAACCGGAGGGTGAACGTCGACCCACCACCAAGAGTGCTCGACACCTCCACCCGACCGCCATGGTTGCTCGCGATGTGTTTCACGATGGCCAGGCCGAGCCCGGTGCCACCGGTGGCGCGTGAACGGGCCTGGTCGGCCCGGTAGAAACGCTCGAAGATCCGGTCCACGTCCGTCGGGGCGATGCCGATGCCCTGGTCGGCGACCGCGATCTCGACGTGCTCGTCGTCGCCGCGGAGGGTGACCCGCACCGTGGTGTCCTCGCCCGAGTAGTTGATGGCGTTCTCCACCAGGTTCGCGACCGCCGTGGCGAGCTGACTGTCGCTGCCGTACGCGGTGAGGCCACGCTCGCCGTCGACCGTCACCTCGACGCCGCGCGCGGCAGCCGTGGTCCGGGTGCGGTCGACCACCTCGGCGATCACCCAGTCGAGCGCGACCGGCTCCGGTGGCGGCTGCGGCTCGGCGCCCTGGAGCCGGGTCAGCTCCAGCAACTCCTGCACCAACCGGCCCAGCCGGGTGGACTCGTGCTGGATTCGCTCGGCGAACCGACGGGCGGCGACCAGGTCCTCGGAGAGGTCCGGCGCCGCGGCGTCGGCCGGCTCGGTGGCGTCCAGCAGCGCCTCGGCGAGCAGTTGCAGCGCCCCGATCGGGGTCTTCAGCTCGTGGCTGACGTTCGCCACGAAGTCGCGCCGGACCCGGGTCAGCCGGTGTGACTCGGTCACGTCGACGGCCTCGACGGCGATGAAGCCGTTCCCGAGACCCATGGCCCGCAGGTGCACGCCCAGCGGGTTCTCCCCCGCGCTGTCGCGACCCCGGGGCAGATCCAGCTCGATCTCGCGCCGCACGCCGGTGCGCCGCACCTGACCCGCGAGGGTACGGATCAACGGGTGCGCCGCGATCGAACCGGGTGTGCTGCCGGTGCGCAACAGCCCCATGGCGCGGGCCGCCGGGTTGATCAGCACCGGCTCGTCGTCGTTGTCCAGTACCACGACACCGGCCCGGAGCGAGTCGATCGTCCGACGGCCGAGCCCGGCCTGCTGCTCGTCGGCTATCGCGGGCCTCCCTGTTCTCCAGCGGGACAGCAGGAGGCCGGCGACCAGTCCGGCCGCCAACGCCACGGCCACCACGACCGCCACCGCCCACTCCACTCGGCGATCGTAGGGTCATTGTTAACCTGGCTACCACACAGAACGGGACGAACCACCCTCACTTTCAGAAGTGTTCACCCCCACGTCTGGCGTCGTTCACCGTGGTTCATCCGGGGTCCGTCAACGCCCCCTACCGTTGGCGTCGCACCTGCTCAACCCCTGCGCCGACACCCGTCGGCGGCGACCGACCACAGGACGTGATGATGCGCGACGAGTTCCGGGCCGACCTTCAGATCGTCAGCCAACTGCTGGTGGACATGGCGGAGGGCATCCGCGCCGCCATGCGCCAGGCAACCCGGGCCCTGCTCACCGCCGACCGGCAGGCCGCCGAGACGGTCATCGAGCGGGACGCCGAGATCGACGACCTCTACCGGCACGTCGAGGAGCGGGTGTGTGACCTGCTCGCCCGACAGGCGCCGGTCGCCTCCGACCTCCGGGCGATGATCACCGCGCTGCACGTGGCGGCGGATCTGGAGCGGATGGGCGACCTCGCCGAGCACGTGGCGAAGACCGCGCTGCGCCGGCACCCCTCCCCCGCCGTTCCGGCCGAGCTGCGGACGGTCTTCACCGAGATGTCCGACATCGCCGACCGGATGGCCGGGAAGATCGGTTCGGTGCTGGCGAAGCCCGACGTGGACCTCGCCGCCGAGCTGGACCGCGACGACGACGCCATGGACGAGCTGCACAAGAGCCTGTTCGCGGTGCTGCTCGGCGACGACTGGCCGTACGGGGTGGAGACCGCGATCGACGCCACCCTGCTGGGCCGCTTCTACGAGCGTTTCGCCGACCACGCGGTGAACGCCGGCGAGCACGTGATCTACCTGATCACCGGGGAGAACAGCCCGACCGCCAACTGATCGGACGTACGAGAAAGGGGGCCCCGCCGACGCGGGGCCCCCTTTCTGCGACGCTCAGCGGCCCTGGTTGGCGACCGCGGCGGCGGCTTCCTTCGCTGCCGTCGGGTCGAGGTAGGTGCCGCCCAGGGTGAGCGGGCGCAGCTGCGGGTCGAGGTCGTAGCGCAGCGGGATGCCGGTCGGGATGTTCAGCTTGGCGATCGCCTCGTCGGAGATCTGGTCGAGGTGCTTCACCAGGGCGCGCAGCGAGTTGCCGTGCGCGGCCACCAGCACCGTCCGGCCGGCCAGGATGTCCGGCACGATCGAGTCGTACCAGTAGGGGAGCATCCGCTCGACGACGTCCTTGAGGCACTCGGTACGGGGCATCAGCTCGGTCGGCAGCAGCGCGTACCGCGGGTCGCCCACCTGCGACCACTCGTCGTCGTCGGCGATCGGCGGCGGCGGGGTGTCGTACGAGCGGCGCCAGAGCATGAACTGCTCCTCGCCGTACTCGTCAAGGGTCTGCTTCTTGTTCTTGCCCTGTAGGGCGCCGTAGTGGCGCTCGTTGAGCCGCCACGACCGGCGTACGGCGATCCAGTGCCGGTCGGCGGCGCTGAGCGCCAGCTCGGCGGTGCGGATCGCCCGGCGCATTACGCTGGTGTGGACGACGTCCGGCAGCAGGCTGTGCTCGCGCAGCAGTTCGCCACCGCGCCGCGCCTCGCCCTCGCCCTTCTCGGTCAGGTCGACGTCCACCCAGCCGGTGAAGAGGTTCTTGGCGTTCCAGTCACTCTCGCCGTGCCGCAGCAGGACCAGCGTCCCGACGGTGGGCCCCTCGCTCGCAGTCATGCGGATCATCCTGCCTCAACCGGTTCGCGGACACGCGGGCACCCGTCGTGACGACCACCACGTGAAAAAGCGGATGACCTGCGATTCCGGCCAGCACTAGGGTTGTAAGGCGCTGTAGTCACATCGGTCATTACTTGCAAGCGGGGGCACCACGTGCGGACGATGCGGAGCTGGTTCCGGGACACCACCGGTGGCCTGCCGAGGACCTTCTGGTACCTGTGGTCAGGCACCTTGATCAACCGGCTCGGCTCGTTCGTCCTGGTGTTCCTCGCCATCTATCTGACCCAGGAACGGGGCTTCTCGCCCTCCCAGGCGGGCCTGGTGCTCGGGCTCTGGGGCGTCGGCGGCGCGGTCGGCACCACGGCGGGCGGGGCCCTCGCGGACCGGTGGGGCCGCCGGCCGACGCTGCTCACCGCGCACGTCGGCGCGGCGACCATGATGCTCGCCCTCGGGCTGGCCCGGGACCTCTGGGCGGTCGCGCTGGGCGCCCTGCTGCTCGGCATGTTCGCCGAAGCCGCCCGCCCGGCGTTCGGGGCCATGATGATCGACGTAGTGCCGGCGAAGGACCGGTTGCGCGCCTTCTCGCTCAACTACTGGGCCATCAACCTCGGCTTCGCCTGCGCCGCCATCCTCGCCGGCCTCGCCGCGCAGGCCGACTACCTGCTGCTGTTCGTGGTCGACGCGGGCACGATGCTGATCACCGCGCTGATCATCTTCGTCCGGGTACCGGAGACGCGCCACGGTGGGTTCACCGTCGCGGCGACGACGGCCCCGCGCGGCGCCCTGCGCACGATCCTCACCGACCGGGTCTTTCTCGGCTTCGTGACGCTGAACCTGTTCGCCGCGCTGGTCTTCCTCCAGCACATCTCGATGCTGCCGATCGCCATGGGCGACTCCGGGCTGAGCCCGGCCACCTACGGCTCGGTCATCGCACTCAACGGCCTGCTCATCGTCGTCGGCCAACTGTTCGTGCCGCGGCTGATCCGGGGACGCAACCGGTCGCAGGTGCTCGCCCTGGCCGCCGTGGTGATGGGCGTCGGATTCGGGCTGACCGCGTTCGCGGGCAGCGCCTGGTTCTACGGGCTGACCGTGTTGATCTGGACGGTCGGCGAGATGCTGAACTCGCCGTCGAACTCCACGCTGATCGCCGAACTCTCCCCGGCCGAACTGCGCGGTCGCTACCAGGGCGTGTTCGGCCTCTCCTGGCAGATCGCCGGCGCGAGCGCGCCCATCCTGGGCGGCGTGGTGCGCGAGCACGTCGGCAATGCGGCACTGTGGCTCGGCTGCGCCGCGATCGGGGTGCTCACGGCGGTGGCCCACCTGGCGTCCGGCCCCGCCCGGGAGCGCCGGGCCGCCGCGCTACGGCACGCCGCCGAGGCCGCGACACCGGTCGGCGCGCGTGCGCCGCAGCCCGCCGAGGTTGCGGCCTGAGTCCGGTACGACCACCGCGGGCGGGCCCGACTACCGTTCCGAGGAAACGGTTAACAAACTGAACTGTCGGGAGGTCGCATGCACGCCCTGCGGCGCTGGTGGCACGACACCGCGGGCGGGCTCCCCGGCTCCTTCTGGTACCTCTGGGCCGGCCTGCTGATCAACCGTGCGGGCGCGTTCGCCATGCTCTTCCTGTCGCTCTACCTCACCGACGCCCGGGGCGCCAGCGAAGCGGTGGCCGGCACCGTCGTCGGGGCGTACGGGGCCGGTGGGGCGGTCGGCGTGCTGTTCGGTGGGGTGCTGGCCGACCGGTGGGGTCGCCGGGCCACCCTCCTCGCCGCGCATTTGGCCACCGCCGCCCTGATGGTGGCGCTGGCCTTCAGCCGGCCCCTGCCGCTGATCGCGGCGTTCGCCGCGCTGGTCGGCGTCGCGCATTCCATGCCCGGCCCGGCGTTCGTGGCGGCGATCGTCGACGTGGTGCCCGCGGACCGGCGTTCGCGCGCGTTCAACCTGGAGTTCTGGGCGCTGAACCTCGGGATGGCGGTCGCCTCGCTGCTCGCCGGGCTGGTGGCCGAGGCGAGCTTCACCGCGCTGTTCCTGGTCGACGCGGGCGCCACGTTGACCGCCGCCGCCGTCATCGGCTGGAAGGTTCCGGAGACCCTGCGCCGGGCCAGCCCTGCCGCCCCGACCAGTGACCGGACGCCCGTCCGGCCCCGGCGGCCGGGACTGCTCACGGTTCTCAGCGACCGGATCTTCCTGGTCTTCGTCGGCCTCACCTTCGTGCTGGCCGTCCTCACCCTGCAGACCTCGACGATCATGCCGTTGGCGATGCGCGCGGACGGCCTCGGACCGTCGGCGTACGGCGTGGTGGTGGCGCTCGGCGGCGCGCTGATCGTGCTCGGGCAACTGTTCGTGCCCCGACTGATCGACCGACGCCGCAAGGCCGTCGTGCTGGCCGCCTCCTCCGCCCTGCTGGCGGTCGGCTTCGGAACGCTGGCCGTCGCCGACGACCTGGCCGTCTACCTGGGCGCGGCGGTGGTCTGGACGGCCGGCTCGATGCTCGCCGCCCCACCCAACGCGCAGATCAACGCGGATCTCGCGCCGCCGGACCTGCGCGCCCGGTACCAGTCGGTGTTCTACCTGACCTTCCCCGCCGCGGCCTTCGTCGCGCCCATGCTGGGCGGGCTGAGCCTGCAGTTCCTCGGCAATCGGCACTGGCTCATCGTGGGCGGGTTGGGTCTGCTGGCCGCCGTCGGCCACCTGCTGGCCGGACCACAGCGCGAGCGGCACGTCGACGCGCTGCGCCGGGCCGCCGACCGGGAGCCGGCTGACCGGGTCCCGACAAGCTGACGGTACGACGGCAAAGCGCCCACCACATCCCAAAGGTCATGGTGGGCGCTCGCCGGTGGGGCCGGCGGCGGCGGGCAACACTCACCCCCGTAAGCATCGCCCGCTCACGCCGCCGGTCCAAACAGGTGGGCACCGTCCCCCAACGGTTGATCCACCCGTCCCCTCGCGCCTCGCCTGGTGCGCGGATCTGATCGATCCGCCGCTCCCCCGAACGTTTCCAAGCGTGGCGCGGCGCAATAAAGCTAGTTCGACCGCATTCTGGATTCAACCCAGATGGGCTGTCTCGCCGGTCACAACTGGCGAGTATCCCCAGTTCGGGCCTCGGTCTGTGGCAACAGCCGACTACCCGTCGGGCATTCCCGCAAACACCTCAGCCGTCCTCACGATCGGGTGATTCCGTTCGGAAGAAGTTGCTCGGCCGGCCGTCCCGCATCTGCTCCTGATAGATCAGATTGAGCCGGCGCAGATCAAAGGTGTGGAACCACTCATCCCAGGTGATCTCACGAATCCGGCTGCTTTCCCGGTATCCGGGGATGTTGAAGGTCAACACGCCGGCCCGGCCCTCCCGCTCGGCGCCCGCGATGGTCGCCGGCTTCGCGCCACGCGCCTGCGCCCACCGCTGGATGACCTCGTGGTTCGCGGTGATCAGGCTGCGCCCCGGCCGCTCCGGCCGGTCCGCGATCGACGCGATCACCTGCGAGCTGCGGACCGACCGTCCACTGCCGCGCCCGGTCCGGATCCCACCGGCCGCCATGCCCGTCGACCGGCTCGCCGTGGCCCGCTTCGCGGGAGACGCGCTCTTCGCGGTAGCCGTGCTCCTGGCGGTCGCCCGCTTGGCGGGAGCCGTTCTCTTCGCCGTGGCCCGCTTCGTCGGCGCCGTGCGCTTCGCCGCCGGTCGGGCCGACGCCTTCTTCGCGGGCGCCTTCTTCGCGGGCGCCTTGCGCGCCGGAGCCGTCGTCCGCGCGGTCGCCGAGGTCCGGCGCGCCGCCGTCGACTTCGCCGCCGTCGTCCTCTTCGCGGTGGTCTTCTTCGCGGCGGCCGACTTACGGGCCGCCGTCGACGTCCGTACGGTCGTCGTCTTCTTCGCAGCCGCCGTCTTCCGCGCCGGAGCGCTCTTGGCGGCGGCCGTCTTCTTCGCGGCGGCTCGCTTCGCCGGGGCGCTCTTGTTCGCGGGCGCGGCCTTCGCGCGACTCGGCGCCGCCCGCGTCGCCGACTTCTTCGTCGCGGCGGCCCGACCCGCCGACGCCCTGCTGCCGGATGCCCGGCCGGCCGGACCGGTGCTGCGCCGACCCGCCCCACCGGCGTCCGAACGCATCGAACGCACCAACTGCTTCACCAGGTCGGGCTTGCGCATTGCGGAAATGCCGGAGACTCCGCGCTTGCGCAGTTGCCCCCGGATGTCGTCCACCCGCATCTGCGAGATCGCCGACTCGGAGACCCCCGGCGTACCCGGAGTCTGGTTGCCGGCCTGTCGTCTGGTTCGGGTCGCAGTCCCGCCGCGACCTGAGCTGTTCCGCTGAGCCATGGGACGCTCCGCTCCTCGACACTCCGTCCTCGGCGCGCGGGGGTCCCTGTGCCGCACCGCGCGCCGCGGCATACCCCGCAGGAGCAGCCCCAACCCCCAACCGCGCCCCGCCCCCACCCCCCAACCGCGCCGATCTTGCACTTTCGGTTGTCGATATAACCCTTTATGCGCCTTGTGTCGCGACAGAAAGTGCAAGATCGCGGGGCGGGGCGGGGCGGGGCGTCAGGCAGGGTTGGTGGTGGGGGGTGGGGGTGGGGGTGGGGTGGAGGGTTCGAAGAGGTGGGCGAAGGCCGCCAGGTTCGCGGTCGACTCGCCGCGCTTGACGCGCCACTCGTACTCGCGCCGGATCGAGCTGCCGAAGCCGATCTCCAGCATCGTGTCGAAGGACTCGTCGGAGTAGGTGAGCACCGAGCCGAGCAGCCGGTCCAGTTCGTCGGCGTCCACGCCGGCCGGATTGACCCGCCCGGTCAGGTAGACGTCGCCGACCGCGTCGATGGAGAAGGAGACGCCGTACATCCGGGCGTTGCGCTGCAACAGCCAGGACCACAGCTCCTCGCGGCGCTCGTCGGGCTGGCGCATCACGAACGCCTCGATCCGCAGGGCGTGCTCGCCGACGATCAGGTTGCAGATCGTCTTGAGCTTGTGGGTGCCCGGCAGGGTTACCGCGTACGAGCCGGGACCGGTCGACTCCCAGGCCAGGTCACGGTCGGCGCAGACCGACTCGATCAGGGTCGCAAGATCGCTCTTCGGGCTCACCGGACCCACTCTACGACCGACCCGACCGACGCACCCGGTGGCGAGCGCCCGGGGTCACCAGGAGCAGGACAGGGCCGGGTCGCAGGCCAGATCGGCGGCGAGCCGGGCCCGACGCGAGGCGATCGCCTCCCCGTACACGTCGAGCAGCCCCGACACCGTCTGGTCCCAGGAGAAGTGCCGGGCGTGCTGCGCGGCGCCCCGGGAGAGCCTGGCCCGCAATGCGTCGTCCGGCAACAGGCGACTCAGCGCGCGGGCCCAGTCCACCGGGTCGTGCCCGTCGATGAGCACCCCGCTCACCTGGTCCCGGACGGCGGTGACCAGGCCACCGACTGCGGCGGCCAGCACCGGCGTACCGCAGGCCTGAGCCTCCAGGGCGACGAGGCCGAAGGATTCGTTGTGCGACGGCACCGCGACCAGGTCGGCGGCCCGGTAGAGGGCGGGCAGGTCGTCGCCGGTACGCGGCGGCAGGAAGACCACCCGGTCGGTGACACCGAGCGTCGCGGCCAGCTCGATCAGGGCGGTCGGCCGGTCCAGGCCGCTACCGCTGGGGCCGCCGCAGATCACCACGGTCACCTCGTCGGCCAGGGCGGGGTCCCGCTCGCGCAACGCGGCGACGGCGCGGATCAACACGTCCGGCGCCTTGAGCGGCTGGATCCGGCCGACGAAGGCCACCACGTACCCGTCGACCGGCAGCCCCAGCCGGCGGCGGGCGGCGCGGGCGGCCACGGCGCGCTCGCCCGGCGCGGGTCGGAACCGGGCCAGGTCGACGCCCGGCTGCACGACGGTCACCTGGGTCGGGTCGGCGTCGTACCGCTCGACGAGGTCGCGGGCCTCCACCCGGGTGTTGGCGACCAGCCGGTCCGCCTCGGCGACGACCTGCTCCTCGCCGATCACCCGGGCCTTCGGCTCCGGCCGGTCGTCGGCGGCGAGCTGAGCGTTCTTGACCTTGGCGAGGGTGTGCGCGGTGTGCACGAGCGGCACACCCCAGCGTTCCTTCGCCAACCAGCCGACCTGACCGGAGAGCCAGTAGTGGGAGTGGATGAGGTCGTAGTGCCCGGGCGGGCGGGACGCCTCGGCCCGCAACACCCCGGCGGTGAAGGCGCAGAGCTGCCCGGGCAGCTCCTCCTTGGTCAGCCCTTCGAGCGGGCCGGACATGATGTGCCGGACCTGCACGCCGGGGGCCATCTCGACCACCGGGGGAAGGTCGCTAGAGGTGGCCCGGGTGAAGATCTCCACCTCCACGTCGGCCTCGGCGAGCCGCCGGGCGACCTCGAGGATGTATACGTTCATCCCCCCGGCGTCGCCCGTTCCGGGCTGATGCAGGGGGGATGTGTGTACGGAGAGGGTGGCGATGCGGCGGGGCCGCGGCCACGGTCGGGCACCTCGCTGACGACCGACACCGGTGTGCAGTTCCGCCACGTCCGCTCCTTCTGTCACGGTTAATGCCGTCACGCACGACCGGCGCTTCTCGGTCAACCTGTACGCCGGATGTCATCTTCCCCATCGGGCTACGGAAATGCCTCAGCGCGGCCGCCCGGCGTGACGGACCTCATCACCGGGCTCCGTCGACACTGCCGTACGCCCGGTCGGGATCGGCGGGGCGGCGCGGGTGACAATGGCCCGATGACCTCTGTCGCCATCGTCACCGGAGCGTCCAGCGGAATCGGCGCGGCCACCGCCCGCCGGCTCGCCGCCGAGGGCTTCCACGTGCTCGCCGCCGCCCGCCGGGCCGACCGGCTCGCCGGTCTCGTCGCCGAGATCGCCGCCGCGGGCGGGCAGGCCACCGCGGTGACCTGCGACGTCACCTCGGACGAGTCGGTGGCCGGGCTCGCCGAGGCCGCCGCGCAGGCGCCCGGGCCGGTCACCCTGCTGGTCAACAACGCCGGCGGGGCGCGCGGGCTGGATCCGGTGGAGTCCGGCTCGCTCGACGACTGGCAGTGGATGTACGACGTGAACGTGCTCGGCACGTTGCGGGTGACCCAGGCGCTGCTGCCGGCGCTGGAGGCGTCCGGTTCGGGGACCATCGTGGTGGTCTCCTCCACGGCCGGGCTCACCGTGTACGAGGGCGGCGGCGGCTACACCGCGGCGAAGCACGCCCAGACGGCCATCGCCGGCACGCTCCGGCTGGAGCTGTGCGGCCGACCGCTGCGGGTGATCGAGATCGACCCGGGGATGGTGAAGACCGAGGAGTTCGGTCTGGTCCGCTTCGACGGCGACGCCGAACGGGCCGCCGCCGTCTACGCCGGAGTGCCCGGGCCGCTGGTCGCCGAGGATGTGGCCGACTGCATCGCCTGGTGCGCCACCCGCCCGGAGCACGTGAACATCGACCGGCTGGTGGTCCGGCCGCGGGCGCAGGCGGCGCAACACAAGGTCCACCGGGTCTCCTGAGCCGGGCACAGGACCCATGAGCGGGGCGCCACGACGCCGACCCCTCGGCGTGGTCACCCGGGGCACGACCAACCCGAACCGGCTCCGCCGGGTGGACAACTGGATCGTGGAAACCTGCGCCGACCGGCTGCGGGCCGCGGACGATCCGCTGGTGGTGGACCTGGGCTACGGCGAGACGCCGGTCACCGCCGTGGAGCTGCGAGCCCGGCTGGCGTCGGGGGTGCGTCGGGACGTACGCCTGGTCGGGCTGGAGATCGACCCGGCCCGGGTGGCGGCCGCGACGCCGGCCGCCGACCCGCCCGGCCTGACCTTCGCCCGGGGTGGCTTCGAACTGGCCGGGCTGCGGCCGGTCCTGGTCCGCGCGTTCAACGTCCTGCGACAGTACGACGAGAGCGACGTGCCCGACGCCTGGCGTACGATCACCGCCGCGCTCGCCCCGGGCGGGGCGCTCGTCGAGGGCACCTGCGACGAGCTGGGTCGCCTGGCGAGCTGGCTGCTCATCGATACGGACGGCCCCCGGACGTTGACCCTGGCCGCGAAGCTCACCACCCTGGACAGCCCCGCCGAGCTGGCCGAACGGCTACCGAAGGCGCTGATCCACCGCAACGTGCCGGGTGAGGCGATCCACGACCTGATCCAGGCGTTGGAGGACGCCTGGCGGACCGCCGCCCCGTACGCCACGTTCGGCCCCCGCCAACGCTGGGTGCGCGCGGTGACCCACCTGAAGGCCGAGGGCTGGCCCGTCCTGGCTGGTCCGCACCGCTGGCGCCAGGGCGAGCTGACCCTCCCCTGGCCCCTCCCCACACACCCCTGACCCGCGCGCCCCCGACCCCGCGCGCCCCACCCCACGCACCCTCACCCCGCGCGCCCACCCCGCGCACCCCGCCGCCGCCCCCGCGATCTTGCAGTTTCTGTCGTCACATCGCGGGCGAAAATGGACAAAGCGATGACAGAAAGTGCAAGATCGCGGGGCGCGACGGCGCGCGGGGGCGCGGGGGCGCGGGACGAGCGCGGGCGCGCGGGGGCGCGGGCGCGGGGGCGCGCGCGGGGGCGCGGGACGGGGGTTAGAGGGCGCAGTTTACGAGGACTGGTTCGGGGTGCAGGGTCACTCCGAAGCGGTTGTGCACCTCGTCGCGGATGGTGTTGGCCAGCGTCAGCAGGTCGCCGGTGTGGGCGGTGCCGCTGCGGTTGGTGAGGGCGAGGGTGTGCTTGCCGGAGATGGCCACGCCGCCGGGGCCGGGGTGCCCCTTGGCGAAGCCCGCCTTGTCGATCAGCCACGCCGCGCTCACCTTGACCAGGCCGTCGGATCCGGGCCAGGCCGGCGGTTCGCCCAGGTCGGCGGCGCGTTCGCGCAGCAATGCGTACGTCGCCTGGTCGAGTACGGGGTTGGTGAAGAACGAGCCGACCGAGCGGGTGTCCGGGTCGGTGGCGTCGAGCACCATGCCCTTGCCGGACCGCAGTCGCAGCACCGCCGCGCGCGCGTCGGCAAGCGGCACCTGGTCGCCCACCTCGACGCCGAGCGCCCGGGCCAGTTCGGCGTAGCGCACCGGGCCGGACAGCGGCGAGCGGCTGAGCCGGAAGTCGACCGAGAGCACCACCCAGCGGTCCTGGTACTTGAAGATGCTGCCCCGGTAGGCGAACCCGCAGTCGGCGGCGGGGACGGTCTGGCGGGTGCCGTCGAGGCGGTCGTACACCTCGACGCCGGTGATCGTCTCGGCGACCTCCTGGCCGTACGCGCCGACGTTCTGGATCGGGGTGGCGCCGGTCGAGCCGGGGATGCCGGAGAGGCATTCCAGGCCGGCCCAGCCGTTGCGGACGGTGGTGGCGACCAGGTCGTCCCACGGCTCGCCGGCCTCGACACGTACGGTGACGGACTCGGCGTCCTGACTGAGGACCCGCAGGCCACCCGAGCGCACCAGCACGACCGTGCCGGGGAAGCCGGCGTCGCCGATCACCACATTGCTGCCACCGGCCAGGACGAGGATCGGCTCGTCCGCGGCCCGAACCGCCCGGATGATCTCGTCCGCACTGGTCGCGGCCACGATCCGCCCGGCCGGCCCGCCCATCCGTAGCGTGGTGTAGTCCGCCAAGGGACCCGGAATGGGACGATCGGCTTCGGTTGTCGGCTGGGCGGAGGCGTCTGACACGTCTTTCACTTTAGGCTGATGGGCAGCCGCGGCACCCACTGGTGGCCCGGCACCCCCGGGAGGATGGCGATGAGCAGAGTGCAGGGCAGCAAGGATTTCTGGATTGGGGCGCTCCGGGCCGAGGGTCCGGCGTTCGCCGCGGCGGTTGCCGAGGCACCGCCGGAGACACCGGTGCTGTCCTGTCCCGGCTGGACGGTCAATGATCTCACCCTGCACCTCGCGGGCATCTACCACTGGGTTTATTCGTTCGCCGGATCGGGGAGCACGGAGGCACCACCCCGCCGGGAGGCGTCCGAGGCGCCGTCCGGGGTGAGCGCGCTCCAGCTCTGGCAGCACGGGTACGACCAGTTGATGACCCTGTTCGACGGGCTCGACCCGGAGGCGCCAGCGTGGAACTGGGCCCCGCAGCCGAAGAAGGCCGGTTTCTGGCCGCGCCGGATGGCGCACGAGACGGCGGTGCACCGCTGGGATGCCCAGCTCGCCATCGCGGCCGGTGAGCCGGTCGAGGCCAAGCTCGCCGCCGACGGGGTGAGCGAGGTGCTGGACACCTGGTTGCCGGCCGGCCGGCGGCAGGTGAAGGGCGACTGGCACGGGGTGGTTCAGCTCGCGGCGACCGACGCGGACCAGGAGTGGTACCTGCGGCTGCGCGGTCAGGGCGTGGCGCTGCTCGACACGGCGACGATCTTCGACCACGACGACCACCACGCCCGTGCCCAGGTCAGCGGCACGGCGAGCGACCTGCTGCTGGCGCTCTGGGGCCGGGTCAGCTTCGAGACGCTGGACGTCACGGGCGACCGTGCGCTGCTGGACGGGCTGCGCACCGGCTGATCTCGCGCCGCACGCGTGACGCGAGGGCGTCACCCCGACGGGGGTGACGCCCTCGTCGTATGGCGGGACAGATTCGTGAGAGCGCTCTCTTGACAGCGTGCGGGTGACCCACCACGCTGGCGTGAGAGCGCTCTCTTGGCCTTCTGCCACCACCTCACCACGTTGAGAGAGGTCCATACGATGGCTGTCCTTCCGCGCCGCCGCCTCGCCGCGGTGGCCCTCGCCGCAACGACCGCCCTGCTCGTCACCGCCGGCTGCGGCGGCGGTGACGACGCCGACGCGGGCGGGCCGATCACGCTGACCGTCGACGTCTTCGGTCAGTTCGGCTACGACCAGCTCTACCAGGAGTACATGGCCGCGCACCCCGGCGTGAAGATCGTCGAGCGGGGCACCGGCAGCAACCTCGACGAGTACTCACCGAAGCTGACCCAGTGGCTCGCCGCCGGCCGGGGCGCCGGCGACATCGTGGCCATCGAGGAGGGCCTGCTCGTCGAGTACAAGGCGAACCCGAACAACTTCGTCAACCTGCTGGACCACGGCGCCGCCGACCTCAAGGGCAACTTCCTGGAGTGGAAGTGGAACGCCGGCCTGACCGCCGACGGCAAGCAGCTCATCGGCCTCGGCACCGACGTCGGCGGCATCGCCATCTGCTACCGCAAGGACCTCTTCGAAAAGGCCGGTCTGCCCACCGAGCGGGACGAGGTGTCGAAGCTCTGGCCCACCTGGCAGGACTACATCGCCACCGGGGAGAAGTTCGTCGCGGCGAAGACCGGGGCGTCCTTCCTCGACGCGGCCACCAACACCTTCAACACGATCCTGTTGCAGACCGCCGGCAACACCACCGGCTACAGCTACTACGACACCAGCGGCAACGTCGTGGTCGACAGCAACCCGGCCGTACGACAGGCATGGGACACCACGATGGACATCATCGACTCGGGCCTCTCCGGAAAGTACGGCTCGTGGTCCGAGGAGTGGGTGTCCGCCTTCAAGCAGACGAAGTTCGCCACCATCGCCTGCCCCGCGTGGATGACCGGGGTCATCGAGGGCAACGCCGGCCCGGCCGCCAAGGGCAAGTGGGACATCGCCCGGGTGCCCGGCAACGGCGGCAACTGGGGCGGGTCGCACCTCGCCGTGCCGAAGCAGAGCAAGCACCAGGCCGAGGCCATCGAGCTGGCCAAGTTCCTGACCAGCGCCAAGGGCCAGATCGGGGCGTTCAAGGCCAAGGGGCCACTGCCGTCCTCGCCGCAGGCGCTCGACGACCCGGCGATCGCCCAGTCGACGAACGCGTACTTCTCCGACGCGCCGGTCGGGATGATCTTCGGCACCGGCGCGAAGAGCCTCAAGCCGGTCTACATGGGCCCCAAGAACCAGGCCGTGCGGACCGAGGTGGAGAACGCCGTACGGACCGTGGAGCTGGGCCAGCGCAGCCCGGCGCAGGGCTGGACGGACGCGGTGACCAACGCGAAGAAGGCCGCCGCCAAGTAGCCCGAGCCAGCGTGCGGGCGGACTCCGGGAGCCGGGGTGCCGCCCGCACGACGGAAAGGAGTTCCCGGGCATGACGGTCCAGCTCGACGCCCGCCCGCCGGTCACACCGGCGACCAAACCCCGCCGACAATCGTCGGGTCGGCTCAGCCGCCTCGACACCCGCTACTCGCCGTACCTCTACATCGCCCCGTTCTTCCTGCTCTTCGCGGTGTTCGGGGTCTACCCGCTGGCGTACACCTTCTGGGTCTCGCTGCACGACTGGGACCTGCTCGGCAGCGAGCACCCGTTCGTGGGCGCGGAGAACTACACCCGGCTGCTCGCCGACCCGGACTTCTGGCACGCGCTGGTCAACACGCTGGGCATCTTCGTCATCTCGACGGTGCCGCAGTTGCTCGCCGCGCTCTGGCTGGCCAACCTGCTGAACCGCGGGCTGCGGGGGCGTACGGGCTGGCGGATGGCGGTGCTCGTCCCCAACGTCACCTCCACGGCCGCCGTGGCGATCGTCTTCGGGGTGCTCTTCGGCCGCGATTTCGGCATGGTCAACTGGCTGCTCGACCTGGTGGGGCTGGACGCGATCGAGTGGAAGTCCAACCGGATCGCCTCCTGGGTGGCGATCTCCGCGATGGTCGACTGGCGGTGGACCGGCTACAACGCGCTGATCCTGCTGGCCGCGATGCAGGCCATCCCCCGCGACCTCTACGAGGCGGCGGCGATCGACGGTGCGAGCCGGGCCCGACAGTTCTGGTCGGTCACCGTTCCGCTGCTCAAACCGACGATCATCTTCTGCACCATCATCGCCACCATCGGCGGCCTCCAACTCTTCACCGAGCCCCGGATGTTCCACTCCGGCACCAACCCGATCCGGGGCGGACCGCTGCGCGAGTCGCAGACCCTGACCATGTACATGTTCGAGAACGCCTTCGCGCCGCACTACAACTTCGGGTACGGCTCGGCGGTGGCGTGGCTGCTCTTCGCGCTCATCGCCCTCGTCGCGGCCGTCAACGTGCTGGTCCTGCGCCGCCTCGGCGGCACAGCCGGCAGCGGCAAAGGCGGCACAGCTGGCACCGGTCGAAGCGGCTCGTCCGGCACCGGCAGGAAGGGAACCCGATGAGTCGGCTCTGGCGGGCCAGTCCGCTCACCTACTTCGCCCTGATCGTCGCGGCCGTCCTGTCGATCTTCCCGATCTGGTGGATGTTCGTCGTCGCGAGTCGTACCAGCGACGCGATGGGCCAACTGCCGCCCCCGGTCACGCCGGGCAACAACCTGGGCGCCAACATCGCCCGGCTGTTCGACAACACCGACGCGTACTTCCTCACCGGCCTGATCAACTCGGTGATCGTGGCGACCACGGTCACCGTCTCGGTGGTGTTCTTCTCCAGCCTGGCCGGGTTCGCCTTCGCCAAGCTGCGCTTCCGGGGCCGCAACGCGCTGCTGTTGGTGATCATCGCGACCATGATGGTGCCGACGCAGCTCGGCGTGATCCCGCTCTACCTGCTGATGACGAAGTTGCAGTGGAACGACCGGCTGCCCGCGGTGATCGTCCCCGTGCTGGTCACCGGGTTCGGCGTGTTCATGATGCGGCAGTATGCCGGCCAGGCCATCAGCGACGAGCTGATCGAGGCCGCCCGGATGGACGGCTGCGGCACCGCCCGGGTCTGGTGGCACGTCGTGCTGCCGGCACTGCGCCCGGCCGCCGCCGTGCTCGGCCTGCTCACGTTCATGACCACCTGGAACGACTTCCTGTGGCCGTACGCTGTGCTGAACGACCCGGCCAACCCGACCGTTCAGCTCTCGCTACGGGCGTTGTCCGACGGGTACTACCAGGACATGTCGCAGGTGTTCACCGGCACGGCCATCGCGACGCTGCCCCTGTTGCTGGTCTTCGTGCTGTTCGGTCGCCAGATCATCGGCGGGATCATGGAAGGTGCGGTCAAGGCGTGAACGAGATCCGATTTCCCGAACATTTCCTCTGGGGAGCGGCCACCGCCGCGTACCAGATCGAGGGCGCGGCCCGCGACGACGGTCGCGGTCCGTCCATCTGGGACACCTTCTGCCGTACGCCCGGAAAGGTCTACCAGGGCCACACCGGCGACGTCGCCTGCGACCACTACCACCGGTACGCCGACGACGTGGCGTTGATGGCCGAGCTGGGCCTGAAGTCGTACCGGTTCTCGGTCGCCTGGCCCCGGATCCAGCCCGACGGCAGCGGCCCGGTCAACCCACGCGGGCTCGACTTCTACGACCGGCTGACCGACACCCTGCTGGCCCGGGGCATCGACCCGATCGTCACCCTCTACCACTGGGACCTGCCGCAGAGCCTCGAGGACCGGGGCGGCTGGACCAACCGGGAGACCGCCGAGCACTTCGCCACGTACGCCACCGCGGTCCACGCCCGCCTGGGCGACCGGATCGACACCTGGACCACCCTGAACGAGCCGTGGTGCTCGGCCTACCTCGGGTACGGCAACGGGGTGCACGCCCCGGGTGAGCGGGACGGGGCGGCGGCCTTCACCGCCGTACACCATCTGCTTCTGGCGCACGGCCTGGCGGCGCGGGCGCTGCGCGCGGCCGGCGCGCGCAGCGTCGGCATCACCATCAACCCCGCTGATGTACGACCGGCGGACCCGCAGAGCGCGGCGGACGCGGCCGCCGTCCGGCTGGTCGACGGCCTGCACAACCGGATCTTCCTGGATCCGCTGCTGGCCGGCGGCTACCCCGACGACGTCCGCGAGCACGTGGCGCGGATCGTCGAGCCGACGTTCATCCACGACGGCGACGAGAAGCTGATCGCCGCCCCGATCGACCTGCTCGGGCTCAACTACTACGCGCCCACCTACGTGGCGGGGCGGCCGGACGGCGACGGTGACGGCGCGTACCCGGGGACCGAGGGCGCCGTGCACTTCCTGCCGCCGAGCGGACCCCTCACCGACATGGGCTGGATGATCGAACCGGCCGGGTTGACGCGGCTGCTGGAACGGATCGCCGCCGACTACCCCGGCGTGCCCCTGCTGATCACCGAGAACGGCGCGGCGTTCCCCGACAAGGCGGGTGCCGAGTCGTCCGAGGGGCTGGGGCAGGTGATCGACAACGACCGGATCGCCTACCTCGACGGGCACCTGCGGGCCGCCCACGAGGCGATCTCCCGGGGCGTTGATCTGCGCGGGTATCTCGTATGGTCATTGTTGGACAACTTCGAGTGGGCGGAGGGTTACCGCAAGCGGTTCGGGATCGTGCACGTCGACTACCTGACCCAGCGGCGCACACCGAAGGCCAGCGCCCGGTGGTACCAGGAGGTGATCTCCCGGAACGGGCTGTGACGAGCGGGGGGCGGTCACGATGACGACGGCGCAGCGGCCGACGCTGGAGGCGGTGGCGGCACGGGCCGGGGTGTCCAGGGCCACCGTCTCCCGGGTGGTCAACGGCTCCACCACCGTCGCCGAGCCGATCCGGGAGGCCGTCAAGCGGGCGGTCGCCGAGTTGGGGTACGTGCCCAACCTCGCCGCCCGCAGCCTCGTCACCCAGCGCACCGACTCGATCGCCCTGGTCATGCCGGAGGCGGCCACCCGGGTCTTCTCCGACGACCAGGTCTTCCCCGGCATCATCCGGGGCGTCAGCCAGGAGTTGGAGGCCGCCGACAAGCAGTTGGTGCTGATGCTGGCCGGTTCGCCGGCCGGGCACCAGCGGGTCGAGCGGTACACCACCGGCCGCCACGTCGACGGGGTGCTCTTCGCCTCGCTGCACGGCGCCGACCCGCTGCCCGGCACCCTGGCCCGCCTCGGCATCCCCGTGGTGGTCAGCGGCCGGCCGCTCGGCGACGTACCCGTGCCGTACGTGGACGTCGACCACGTCGGCGGGGTCACCGCCGCCGTCCGGCACATGATCGACAGCGGTCGGCGGCGGATCGCCACCATCGCCGGCCCGCAGGACATGGTGGCCGGCATCGAACGGCTGAACGGCTACCGGGAGGCGGTCAGCGCCGCCGGGCTGCCCGAGCTGGTCGCCGTCGGTGACTTCACCCGGGAGTCCGGCGCGGCGGCGATGCAGCAGCTCCTCGCCGACCACCCCGACCTGGACGGGGTCTTCGCCGCCTCGGACCTGATGGCACACGCCGCCCTGCGGGCGCTGCACGCCGCCGGCCGGCGGGTGCCGGAGGACGTGGCGGTGGTCGGCTTCGACGACATCGAGACCGCCGCGTACACCGAACCGCCGCTGACCACCGTCCGCCAGCCGATCGTGGAGCTCGGCCGCCGGATGACCCGGCAACTGCTCCGCCTCGCCGCCGGGGAAGCGATCGAACCGGCCGTCATGCTGGACACCGAGCTGATCATCCGCGCGTCGGCGTGATTGCCCTCATGATCCGCGCAACTTCAGTGTTGTTGCTGCTTCCCGACGCCGCGAGGCAGCAACAACCCTGAACTTGCTGCCTGCCGCGTTAATGCGTCGCTGCGGCGGGCGATCGTCGTTAGCCTCGCCGGCATGCCGGATCCTGTCGCGCTGCTGCACGTGCCCGCCCTCTCCGACGTCGCCGAGTACGCGTACGCGGCGACCGTCGAACCTCCCGCCCGCCTGGTGTTCACCGCCGGCGCGTGCCCGCTCGACGCCGAGGGTCGTACCGTCGCGCCGGGCGACCACGCCGCGCAGGCCCGGCAGGTGATGACGAACCTGGAGACCGCCCTCGGGGCGGCCGGCGCGCGGCTCACCGACGTCGTCAAGACCACCGTGTACGTGGCATCGTCGCGCCAGGCGGATCTGGTGACCGTCTGGGAGGTGGTCCGGGACTTCTTCGGCGACCACGACCCGCCCAGCACCCTGCTGGGGGTGGCCGTGCTCGGCTACTCCGACCAGCTCGTCGAGGTCGAGGCCGTCGCCGCCGTACGGACGGGGGCCTGACATGCGCATCCGCGAAGCCCGGCCGGACGACGCCGCCGCTGTGGTGGCGCTGCGGGCGATCGTCCACCCGTACCTGGTGCGCGGGGTCGAGTCGACCCGCAAGATGCTTGCCGATCCTCCGCCGAACGAGGGCTGGATCGCGTTGGTGGCCGAGGTTGACGGCCAGGTGGTCGGCTGGACGTCCGCCGAGCCCAACACGTCGACGTCGGTGCCGGGCTTCGGCGACGTCAACACGCTGCACGTACACCCCGAGCACCGTCGTCGGGGCATCGGGACGGCGCTGTTGACCGCCGCGACCGACCACCTCCGCCCGCTCGGGGTGCACCGCGTCCGCACCATGGCCGCGGCGGACTCGTTGCCCTTCGCCCGCCGGCACGGGTTCGAGCCCAGCCGCGAGGTGCGTTACTCGGCGCTGGACCTGACCCCGCCGCCCGCGCTGCCCGAGCCGCCTCCCGGCGTACGGCTGTGGCCGATCGCCGAGATGGACCCGCACCTGCTCTACGCGGCGGACGTCGCCTCGGCCGTCGACGAACCCGGTGACGTACCCGTCGACGCGGTCACCTTCGAGAGCTGGCAGTACGACGTCTGGGACGAACCTGGCCTGGACAAGACGGCCAGCACCGCAGCCCTTGTCGACGGCGAGGTCACGGCGTTCAGCCTCGTGAAACGGGACGGTGACCGGATGTGGTCGGACTACACCTGCTCGGTCCCGACGTACCGAGGGCGAGGACTGGCCCGACTGGCCAAGACGGCGGCGCTGCACCGGGCCGCCGAGGCCGGCGTACGGATCGCGTACACCTCGAACGACGAGTCGAACGCGCCGATGCTGGCGATCAACGCCCGGCTGGGCTACCGCCCGGTGACGACCCTCTGGGCCTGCCTGGCCGACCTGACCTGATCAGTCAGCTTGGTTGCGCGGGCGCGTCCACTCCAGGAACCGCGCGACGTACAACGCCGGGTCCGGCCGCAGGCCCAGCTTGAGCGCGTCGGCGAACGCCTCCTGCGCGAGCGTGGTCAACATGAGCAGCATCCCGACCCGGTCGCCCCGCCAGCGGGACAGCAGCGACAGCCGCGCGGCAGAACACGGCCAGTGTGCACCGCAGCGGGTACAGCGCCAGTGCGGCAGGCCGGCGTGATGCGGACGCGGTCGCGGGCTCATCGGGTGCACACGGGCAGGCGGGCCTTCAGTAGCTGCACGCCTTCGCGCCGCACGTAAAGCTCACGCCGGGCGACCGCGTCACCGCGCACCCCCAGCTCGTACGCGTCGAGCCACACCCACCCGTCGTACGCGTCCCACTCCAACTCGCGGATGACCCGCACGGTGATCGGGCGCAGGAACTGCACGCTCGCGGTCGCCGACAGGCGTAGCAGGTCGCCGGCCCGGAATGTCGCTCCTGGTGCTGCGGGCATGTCTCCCCCTCCGGTGGGCCAGGAGGGGCCGCCCCTGAGTGCTCGCCCAAGGGACGGCCCCGGGCTGACACCGCCGCCGGGCTACACCTCCACCAGCAGTGCCGCTCACCTGACACCGTTCCAGCGTGTATCGGACGCCTGCACCGTCCGTATGCGACCATCGAGGGACGTCTAGGAAAGGTCCCCTTGCGATGACGCGAAACGACGTCCTCGGGATCGCCCTGAGGTCGGCGGGAATGACCGTTGCCGACCTCGCCACAAAGTGCGATGTGGACGCAAAGACCGTTGAGCGGTGGATCAGCAGGGGTCGCATACCTCATCCCCGCTCCCGGATGCGCGCTGCTGGGGTGTTGGGCAAGGATGTAGAGGTGTTATGGCCAGAAGTCGCCCGCCGCGCGATCAAGATCGGTTCAGACCGCGAATTGGTCGGCATGTACGCACGCCGTTCCGACCTGCCGCGTTCGCTGTTCCGCGAGTTGATCGACAAGGCGGACAGACGGTTGTGGTTCGGCGGGTACACGAGCTACTTCGTGTGGCTTGAGGTGCCAAATGCCCCCGCTACGCTCGGCGCGAAGGCGCAGAGCGGCGGCGACGTACGTTTCCTGCTCGGTGACCCCGATAGTGAGATCACCACGGCACGAGAAGGCATCGAGGCCACTCCGCTCACGCTCGCGACCCGCATAGCCATGACCCAGGCGGAGATCGCGAAGTCTCCCGCACCCCTTGCCGTCCGACTGTCAGATCGGCACGTTGCCATGTCCGTCTGGGTCTTCGACGACGAGGCGATCGTGGCTACTCACATCGGCGCTGGGCTCGGGCAGGATTCGGTGACGATGCACCTCCGACGCCGCGAGACGGGTGGCCCGTTCGATCGCTACGTGGAGCACTTCGAGTCCCTGTGGGGCGAGGCGCGAACGGTCTAGCCAGTGATCAGTTGATGGTGACCAGTTGAAAAAGGCTTCTGGGAACTGGTGGGCATCAAGTGATCAAGTCGGGAGCCGCCGAAAAAAGACCTACGCCGCGTCGAAGACCTCGCGGGCCGTTGCGTGGGTTTCCGCGCCGAAGAGCACCAGGCGTACCTCGCTGACCCTGGCGGGCGTGGCCGCGCGGAGCACCGACAGCGCCTGGCGGACCGCGTCGTCGACCGGCCAGCCGTAGATGCCGGCGGAGATCAGTGGGAACGCCACCGTGGACGCGCCCAACTCGTCGGCGACCCGCAGGCTGTTGGCGTAGCAGTCGCGCAGCAGCCCCGAGCGGTCCTCGGCGGCCGAGAAGACCGGGCCGACCGTGTGGACGACCCAGCGGGCCGGCAGGTTCCCGGCGGTGGTCGCCACCGCCTGCCCGGTGGGCAGCCCTCGGCCGTACGTGGACGCGCGCAGCGCCCGGCACTCGGCCAGGATGGCCGGCCCACCGCGTCGGTGGATCGCGCCGTCCACGCCACCGCCGCCGAGCAGGGACGAGTTCGCGGCGTTCACGATGGCGTCGACCCGCTGGTCGGTGATGTCGCCCTCGATCAGGGTGATCTCCACGTCAGCTCTCCTCGATCGACTGGCCCAACGAGCGGCGGGCCAGCAGGGTGGCGCCGGCGACGGCGGCCGGCATGACCAGCACCGCGCCGAGTGGGATGAGGAAGCACAGGAAGACCGCCACGCCGAAGCCGAGCGCCATGGGCCGGTCCGCCTTGAGGATCGTCCGGCGCTGCGGCAGCCGCATGCCGCGCCGGTAGAAGGGTGCGCCGACCAGCTCGACGGCGAGGAACCAGCCACCCACGGCCGCCCCGATCACCGGGACCACCGTCTGGCCGACCACCGGAATGAAGCCGGCGAGGAACAGTGGGATGCCGACGAGCGCGGTGAGGGCCACCAGGCGTACCGAGTCGGCGGTGCTGCGGCGCAGCGACGACCAGAACGGCACCTCCACGGCGTCCGGGGTGCCGCCGAGCCGCTCCTCCACCTTCTCGGAGATCTTCTCGTAGAACGGGTCGCCGATGACCAGGGTGACCGCGGTGAAGCTGATCACCGCGAGCAGTCCGCCGATCCCCAGGAAGGCCAGCCCGGCGATCACCCGGACCAGGCTGCGGCCGGTCCGCGACCAGTCGTCGGCGAACGGGGTGACCAGGGCGGCCAGGTCGTCCACGAAGTACACGAGGGTGGCGAACGCCGCCACGAACAGCGCGCCGGAGATCAGCGCCGGCACGATGCCGAGCAGCATCAGCTTCGGACTGCGCACGTAGAGACCCAACCCGCGCAGGAGCAGCCGCACCCCGAGGAGGAAACGTCCGACGGCCCCGGTCACCGGGCTGGCGATTCTGCTGGCGTCCACGATCGAGCAGCCTAACCACCAGTGATCGAATCCGCCGGACGGCGAGCGGCACCAGGCAGGATGGGCGGGTGCGCGCCTCCCGACTGATCTCGTTGCTGCTGCTGTTGCAGGCGCGCGGTTCGATGACGGCCGGCGAGCTGGCACGGGAGCTGGAGGTCTCCGAGCGGACCGTCTACCGGGACGTGCTGGCGCTCTCCGCCGCCGGGGTGCCGGTGTACGCGGACCGGGGCCGGGCCGGCGGGTACCGGCTGCTCGGCGGCTACCGCACCCGGTTGACCGGGTTGACCCGCGACGAGGCCGAGGCGCTCTTCCTCGCCGGCCTGCCCGGCCCGGCCGGCGACATGGGCCTGGCCGACGCGGTCGCCAGCGCCGAGCTGAAGGTCCTCGCCGCCCTGCCGCCGGCCCTGCGCGACGCGCCCGTCCGCACCGGTCAGCGGTTCCACCTGGACGTGCCGGGTTGGTTCCAGGAGACACCGCCGCCGACCTGGCTGGCCGAGCTGGCCCGGGCGGTCTGGGACGACCGGGTGGTACAGCTGCGCTACCGGCGCGGCGACAACGAGGTGACCCGGCGGGTGCAGCCGTACGGGCTCGTACTCAAGAACGCGACCTGGTACCTGATCGGTCGGGTCGGCGACGACATGCGCACCTACCGGGTGGACCGGGTGACCGGCGTCGAGGTGGGCGAGGAGCAGTTCGCCCGCGACGCGGGCTTCGACCTGGCCGGGCACTGGCGCGAGCAGGCCGGGTCGTTCCTGCGGACCATGCTGCGGGCCGAGGTCACCGTCCGGCTGAGCCCCGCCGGCCTGCGCCGGCTCCGGCACGTGGTCGACGCCCCCGAGGTGTACGACGAGGTCGTCACCACCCTCAGCGAACCGGACGAGCAGGGCTGGGTGGTGGCGCGGCTGCCTGTGGAGACGGTCGGCGTCGCGTACGCCCAGTTGCTGGCGCTGGGCCCGGAGGTGGAGGCGCTCGACCCGCCGGAGCTGCGCGGACGCCTGGCGGACGCGGCACGCCGGGCCGCCGCACGATACGACGACCCGGTCGTGCCGTGACGCCGGTCAGCGGCCCGTCACGTCGGCGGGCCGAGCGGTGACCGGTCAGCGGTAGCCGGTGACGTCGGCCGGCTTGCCCGCCTCGACGACCTCGACGATGTAGCGGATCGCCTCCGGCTGGCTGCCGTCGACGTCGGTGAAGCCGTACACCTTGGACAGCGTGCCCGCGTCGACGGACTGGCCGTTCCAGCGGGCCTTGTCCTCGTCGGCGGCGAGCGCGGCCACCGCGCGGCCGACGAAGACGGGGGTCTCGGAGATGAGGAAGTGCGGGTCGGTGGCGGCGCCGTCGCGCCAGTTCTCCTCGGTGACGCCGAAGTGCTCCAGCATCGCCTCGGAACGCAGCCACCCGGGGGTGAGGGCGACGGCCGTGCAGCCGTGCGGCTTCAGCTCGTGCGCCTGACTGAAGGCGAGCCGGTTGACCGAGACCTTGGCCAGGTCGTAGAAGACCGAGAGGCGGTAGTTCTGGTCGTTGTACGCCTTGGTGCCGTCGCCGATCTCGACCACCAGGCCACCGGGCTTGCGGATCAGCAGCGGCAGGGCGAAGTGGCTGGTGATGATGTGCGTGTCGATGGCCAGCCGCAGGGTGCGAAAGCCCTTGTCGAGCGGCTGCTCCCAGACCGGCTTGTCCCAGGTGACCAGCGGGTCGCCGCCCCAGATGTCGTTCACCAGCACGTCCAGGCCACCCTGCTCGGCGTCGATCCGGGCGACCAGGTCACGGACCTGCTCCGGCACCAGGTGGTCGACCTGCACGGCGATGCCGGTGCCGCCGGCCGCGGTGACCAGTTCGGCGGTCTCCTCGATGGTCTCCGGCCGGTCCATCTCCGAGCGGCCGGCACGGCTGCTGCGGCCGGTGGCGTACACGGCGGCGCCGGCGGCACCCAACTGGACGGCGATCTGTCGACCGGCACCCCGCGTGGCACCGGCGACGAGCGCGATCTTTCCTGCGAGCGGTTGTGTCATGCCTGCGAGGCTGCCAGCGATACCTGACAGCCGACGTCCGAATTCGTCAATCCACCAGTCGGACCCGGACCCGCCGGTTGGCCCGACCCTTGCTCTCCACCTTGACCACCTGCACCTTGCCGATCTGGGCGGTGGACGCGACGTGGGTGCCGCCGTCCGCCTGAACGTCCAGACCGACGATGTCGACGATCCGCACCTCCTGCTCGTCGGGCGGGATCAGGTTCGACTGGGTGCGGATGATGTCCGGCAGGGCCAACGCCTCGGTACGCGGCAGCACCCGGGTGGCGACCGAGCGGTCGGCGGCCACCTCGGCGTTGACCAGCTCCTCGATGCGGCTCTTGAAGTCCGGCGGCACCTCGGGCAGGTTGAAGTCCATCCGGGCCTCGCCCGGTTCCATGTTGCCGCCGGTGACCAGCGCGCCGAAGTCCCGGAACACCACACCGCAGAGCACGTGCAACCCCGAATGGGTACGCATCAGACGGGTGCGGCGCTCGTCCTCCACCGCACCGACGACCTCGGTGCCGACCGGCGGCAACGGGTCACCCTCGGCGGGGATCAGGTACGGGTCGTCGCCCTTGCGCGTACCGACGATCCGGGTCTGCACGCCCTGCCACAGCAGTACGCCGTGGTCCGGCGGTTGGCCGCCGCCGCCCGGGTAGAACGCCGAGCGGTCGAGCACGATGCCCTGCTCCGGGTCGGCGTGCAGGACCGTGCAGGTCCACTCGCGCAGGGTCGGGTCGGCGAGATCCAGCCGGTGCGTCCGGCCATGCTGTGTGACGCCCATGACAGGGCACGTTACTCGTTGAGGAAGCCGGAGATACGCCCCCGCAGGTCGGCGCGTTCCGTCCAGAGGAAGCCGGGGCGGTCGTACACGTGCAGGGTGGCCCGGGGCAGCGCGGCCGCGAGTTGCTCGGCGACCTCGACCGGGTGCAGCTCGTCGCCCACGCACCCGATCACCAGGGCCGGCGCGGTGACCGCCGCCAGCACCCCGGCGTCGTCCAGCGGCACCTGACCCGCCAGGGTGCCCAGGCCCTCGTCCAGGCCGTCGCGGAGCAACTGGTCGAGCCGCTGCCGCAGGTACGCCCAGCCGGCCGGCGTGTTACGGACCGCCGCCGGCAGCTCCAGCGAGACGACGTCCGCGACGGCCCCCGCGTCCCCGCTGGCCACGGCATCCACCAGTGCGCCGATGCGCTCCCAGGCGACCGGACCACGCGGCTGGTCGAGCGCCGCCGGCAGGAAGAACACCAGTTTCTCGAAGCGCTCCGGGCTCTCGGCGAGCAGCCGGCAGAGCGCCCCCGCGCCGAGGCTCGCCCCGAACGCCCGGTTGGCGCCGCCGAGGTCGGCGATCGCCCGCAGGTCACGGGCGAGGTCGAGATAGGTCCACGAGCCGGGCGGGGCGTCCGAACGGCCGTGCCCCCGGAACTGGAAGAACAGTCGACGACCGGCCACCCCGCTACCGAACGGTCGCGTGGTGGCGATCCCGTTACCCAGCCCGTGCGCGAAGACGGTGACCGGGTCACCGACGCCGGTGACCAGGCGTTCCAACTGCACGCCGTGCGGCGTGGCGACCAGCTCGGTCTCCGGGTCGGGGATCGCAGGTCGGCCGGTACGCGGCCCACCCGGGCCGGGACCGAAGGTGCGGGGACCGCTGTCCGGTGGCGGAGGCCAGCGGAAACCTCTCACCAGAACCCTTTGCCGTCACTGAGGTCGCGCAGGCCGACCCGCACGTCGAGCAGGTAGATGAGCGCGGCGGCGATGCCGATCAGTCCGAAGAGGCTGATCGGACCCCGGCTGAGCAGGATCAGGACGAGGCAGACCGCGAGGATCGCGATCCAACCGCCCTTGGGCAGCGTGCCGATGGCGGCGAAAGCGTCGGAGCGCTGCGTGATGGCATGCACCAGCGCGACACCCTGGATGATCAACGCGAAGACGAGCAGAATCAGCTCGATCACGTAACGGACTTCGAACGCGAAGATCGGCGCGGCGGTGGCCATGCCGGCAAGTTTATGTCGGCGACCCCGACTACGTCCGTCAAGGACGCCGTCGGGATCGCCGACCGGTTGAACTACTCGGCCGCCGGGCGGGTCCGCTTGGTGGCCCGGGGCAGCTTGGCCGACGGGGTCTCGGCCGGCTTCGCGGCCTTCGCCCGGGTGGCCTTCTTGACGGCGGCCGGCTTGGCCTCCGCGATCTCGGCGACCTCGGCCGGGCTCGGCACCTCCGCCGGGGCCGTCGTCGCGGTCGGGTCCGGCGTGGCGGCCGGAGCCGCGGTCGGGGCGGGCGTGGCGGCCGGGGCCGTCGTCGCGGTCGAGGCGGGCGTGGCGGCCGGCGCCGCCGTCGCGGCGGTCGCCTCGGTGGCCTCGATGTCCGCGTTTACCGTCTCGGCGGCCTCCAGCACGCCGGCGCCCACGACCCGCTCGCCACGGGCCACCAACGCGCCGTACGCGGCGAACGCCCGCTCCTGGGCGGCCTGGGCGGCGGTGACGACCACGGCCGCGTTGCGGGTGGCGGCAGCACGCAGCTTCTCGATGTCGGCGACCTCGCGCAGCTTGGCCAGGTCGGCCGACTCGCGCAGCTTGGCCAGGTCCAGCTCGGCCTGCGCCCGGTCACGCAGGGTGCCGGCGGTCTCGTTGGCCGTACGCAGCGTCTCGGTGGCCTTCTGGCGCAGCTCGAAGCCGGTCAGCACCGCCCGGCCGCCCAGGTCGGCGACGACCCGGGTGCCGTGCACGCCGACGACCGCGGGCAGCTTGCGGAGCTGCTCGATGGCCAGCTCGGCCGCACCGGCGGCGGCGTAGATGGGAGCGGGGATGCGGTTGGTCTTCGGCTCGGTCATGACGTCTCCTCCTCGGCCGTCTCGGCGGCCTTCTTCTCGGGGGTGCTGCTCGGGGCGTTCTTGTCGGGAGTGCCGCTCGGGCTGGTCTTCTCGGACGTGCCGCTCGGGTTGTTCTTCTCGGAGGTGCCGCTCTTTTCGGAGGTGCCGCTCTTCTCGGAGGTGCCGCTCGGGGCGGGCGCGGGGCCCGCCTCGGTGACGGCGACCGACTCGAGCACGGCCTCGGTCGGCGTGCCGCCCTCGGTGGTGGGACCGGTCGCGGCCAGATTGGCCACGTCGGCGGGCGCGTCGGCGACATCGGTCGGGGTGGTCGCCCCGGCTGCGGCCTGCGCCTCGGAGAGCCGGGCGTTCTCCCGGCGGAAGGTCTCGTAGATCTGGCTGAGCGACTGCTTCTGGGCCATCGTCAGGTCGGGGTCCACCGCGATGGCGGCGAGCACGCCGTGGCCCTCCTTGTCGTCGAGCAGCCCGGCTCGCAGGTACATGGCCGGGGTCGACACCCGCAGCGCGCTGGCCAGTTGCTGAAGCACCTCGGCGCTGGGCTTGCGCAGACCGCGCTCGATCTGGCTCAGGTACGGGTTGCTGACCCCCGCCTGCTCGGCCAGCTGGCGCAGCGAGATCTTGGCGTTACGGCGCAGATCGCGGATGAACCCGCCGACGTCGGGGAGGTCCTTTGGTGTCGCCATGCCGCCGACGCTAATCCGCTCCGCTAACTCCTGCAAGCAAAATGCTTGCCAGAGTTAGCAAGGTCTCAACGTCCCATTTGCGCGCCACCCCGCCCGGTCCGTACGGTCCTTTGGTGCACAAGATCACAGTCAATGGAGCAGTCCTCGCCTACGACGAGGCCGGCAGCGGTACGCCCGTCGTTCTGTTGCACGCCGGCATCGCGGACCGACGGATGTGGCGGGACGTCCTGCCCGCGCTCGCCGCCCGGCACCGGGCGATCGCCCCGGATCTGCGCGGGTACGGCGATTCGGAGCTGCCACCGATGCCGTTCACGCACCACGACGACGTGGTCGGCCTGCTGGACGCCCTGGACCTGCCGCAGGCCGCCCTGGTCGGCTGCTCCTTCGGCGGGTCGGTCGCCGTCGACACCGCGCTGGCCCATCCGGACCGGGTGAGCGCGCTCGCCCTGTTCGACACGGCGGTCTCCGGCAACGAGTGGTCCGAGGAGGCCAACGACCTCTGGGACGACCTGGTCGGCGAGGTCGACCCGGACGACTTCGTCGCGGGCGCGGCCGGCGAGGTGCGGTTCTGGGTGGTCGGCCCGGCCCGTCAGCCGGCCGACGTCGACCCCGACCTGCTGGCGCTGGCGCAGGAGATGGACCAGCGCGCCCTGGCCGCGGAACTGGCCCTCGGCGCGGTCGAGGTGGGCGAACTGACGCCACCGGCGATCGGACGCCTCGGCGAACTGAAGATCCCCGTCCTGGTCACCGCCGGCGCGGCCGACGTGCCGGACATCCGCCGGCTCGCCGACCGGATCGCCGCCGAGGTCCCCGGTGCGGTACGCCTGCCGGACGTCCCCGACGCCGCACACCTGCTGCCACTGGAGCGCCCGGCGCCGGTCAACGCCGCGCTCCTGGACTTCCTGACCTGAGCAACCCCACCCCGACACCCCGACACTCGCCATCCGGCGGCGCTCAGCGGCCGGCGCTCAGCGGCCGGCACTCAGCGCTCAGCGGCCGGCGCTCAGCGGCCGGCACTCAGCGCTCAGCGGCCGGCGCTCAGCGGTCGGCGACCGGCGACCGGCGACCGGCGGCCGGCGCTCAGCGCTCGACACTCGGCGGCCGGCGCTCGGCGCTCGGCGCTCGGCGCTCGGCGCTCGGATGAGCGTGATGCCTCAGAGGCATAAATATGACTCTGAGGCATCACGCTCACTGACAAGCGGACGACCCGGCGAGCGCCCCGGCCCGAACACCGCCGAGGCCGCCGTGACCACCGCACACTGACCCGTTGATCATGAAGTTATTGCCATCCGCA
>NZ_JBYIRN010000023.1:0-104347 GCF_057708145.1 Micromonospora sp. bgisy143 | reverse complement strand
CGGTGGCTATAACTTCATGATCAACCGGGCGCCAAGCGGGGGGTGGGGGGTTAGTCGCGTTCGATGAGGTGGCCGATGACCGTGGGGCCGAGCATCACGGCGAAGCCGCTGCCGTCGCGGCGGGGGTCCGCCGCCGGCAGTTCGACCGGCTCGCCGGTGGCGGTCGCGCCGACCGGGCGCGGTCCCACCCAGGCCACGGCGACGTCCGTCTCACCCTTGAGGAAGCGGTGGGCGCGCACGCCGCCGGTCGCCCGGCCCTTCGCCGGGTACGCCTGGAACGGCGTGACCTTGACCGTCGCCCCGGTGGAGGTGACCACCATCGGCTCACCGTGACCCGGGTCGTCGGTGCGTACCGCGCCGAAGAAGACCACCCGCGCCCCCGTCGGCAGGTTGATGCCGGCCATGCCACCGCCCTTGAGACCCTGCGGGCGGACCAGTCCGGCCGCGAAGCGCAGCAACGACGCCTCCGAGGTCACGAACGTCAACGTCTCGGTGCCGTCGGCCAGCCAGGTCGCCCCGACCACCTCGTCACCGTCGCGCAGACCGATCACCTCGAACTCGTCGGAGCGCACCGGCCACTCCGGGGCGCAGATCTTGACCACGCCCTGCCGGGTGCCCAACGCCAACCCGGGTGACGCCTCGGCGGTGCTGCCCAGCGGGGCCAGCCCGACCACGGTCTCCCCCGCCTCCAGCGGCACCAGCTCGGCGGCGGACATGCCACCGCGCAGCGACACCGTGCCGGCCTGCTCGGGCAGCACCGGCAGCGGCAGCACGTCGATCTTGAACGCGCGACCCGCGCTGGTGATCAGCAGCACCCGCCCCCGGGCCGTCGAGTGCACGATCGCGCGTACCGTGTCGTGCTTGACCCGGCCGTTGCGCCGACGCCCCTCGGCGCTCTCCTCCGACTCGGCCGCGGTCCGGGCGACCAGCCCGGTCGCGGAAAGGATCACCTGGCACGGGTCGTCGGCGACCTCCAGCGGGCCGGCCGGCGCGGACGCCGCCAACACCTCCTTCAGGTCACCGTCGACGAGCGTCGTACGCCGTTCGGCGCCGAACTGCTTGACCACGGCCGCCAGCTCGTCGGAGACCAGCTTCTTGAGCACGCGCTCGTCGTCCAGGATCGTGGACAGCTCGGCGATCTCGGCACGCAGCCGCTCCTGCTCGGCCTCCAGCTCGATCCGGTCGTACTTGGTCAGGCGGCGCAGCGGCGTGTCCAGGATGTAGGTGGCCTGGATGTCGGAGAGCCCGAACTGGCTCATCAGCCCGTCCTTGGCCGCCTGCGCGTCGTCGCTGCCCCGGATCAACCGGACCACCCGGTCGATGTCGAGCAGCGCGATCAGCAGACCGTCGACCAGGTGCAACCGCTCCTCGCGCTTGCGCCGGCGGTAGGCGCTGCGCCGGGTGACCACCTCGTACCGGTGGGCGAGGAAGACCTCCAACAGGGCCTTCAACCCGAGGGTACGGGGCTGACCGTCGACCAGCACGAGGTTGTTGACGCCGAAGGACTGCTCCAACGGTGTGAGCCGGTACAGGTCGGCGAGCAGCGCCTGCGGGTTGACCCCCACCTTGCACTCGATGACGAGGCGGGTGCCGCTCTCCCGGTCGGTGAGGTCCTTGACGTCGGCGATGCCGGTCAGCCGCTTGGTCTTGGTGACCTCGTTGGTGATCGCCGCGATGACCTTCTCCGCGCCGATCCCGTAGGGCAGCTCGACGACGGTGATCGCCTGACGACCCCGGCTGCCCTCGATCGGGCCGATCTCCACCTTGCCGCGCATGCGCACCACGCCGCGACCCGTCTCGTACGCGCGGCGCACCTCGTCCAGGCCGAGCAGCATGCCACCGGTGGGCAGGTCGGGCCCGGGAACGAACTCCATCAGCTTGTCCAGCGTGGCGTCCGGGTGGTTGATCAGCCAGCGGGCCGCCGAGACGACCTCGGCGAGGTTGTGCGGGATCATGTTGGTGGCCATCCCGACCGCGATCCCGGACGCGCCGTTGACCAGCAGGTTGGGAAAGGCCGCCGGCAGCACGGTCGGCTGGGTCAGCGACCCGTCGTAGTTGGGCTCGACGTCGACCGTGTCCTCGCCCAGCTCACCGACGAGCAGCATGGCCTCACGGGACATCCGCGCTTCCGTGTAACGGCTGGCAGCCGGGCCATCGTCTGGGGAACCAAAATTTCCATGTCCGTCGATGAGTGGCGCGTTGAGCGAGAAGTCCTGCGCGAGGCGGACCATCGCGTCGTAGATCGCCCCGTCGCCGTGCGGATGGTACTTACCCATGCAGTTGTGAACGACGCGTCCCTCAGCGACGAAGGCGTGTTCGTCGCTGCCCACCTGGATGTCGTACGTGACGTCGGGTGAAACTGCCTCAACGGAGGTGACCCGCAGGAACGAATTGCCGACCAACGCGTCGAGCCGAGCAGCGAGCGGTGAGCCGAGGCGGCGGAGTTTGCGGATCCAACCGTCCCGTACCGCCCGCTCCAACTGGAACGACCGGTCCGCGAGCGGGACGCCATTACGGTCCTTGCCGTAGCGCACCTTCGGTCCACCGCTGCCCGAGAGCGAGTCACGGAAGGCCTTTCCGTCCTGGTCCCGGAACCATCCGCCGCCCTGATGCGCTGCGGTGAACTCCGCGATGAGCGGCTCGTACGGCAACCGATCGTTGCCCTGCTTGCCGCCGTACTGGTAGCCGATCTCGGTGACCCGCTGCAAGCCGTCGTGCTTGTAGCCGATCCGTACCCAGGGCAGCAGCAACCGGGCAAGGTCCGCGGCGTCCCGCCCGCTGACCGAGAGACCAAGAAGTGGATTACCAGCGGAGGCACGACCACTGGTCCAGTGATGTCCATGCAGCCCAAGGTCGGCGAGCATGGCGTAGATCTGTCGTACCAGCACTTCGCTCGTGCTGACAAAGACAATTTCCCGGAAGCGCTTACGGACGTAACCGTCTCCGTCGAAAAAGCCAGCGAGGAACGGCACCCACGCCGAACGGTTCTCGACGATGTCGCGAGGTATGTACTTGTCCCGGCTGAGCGGCTCGGTCGCCTCCAGCAGGCCCTCGTGCCGGCTGAAGGTCAGGATGTGCTGATCGCGATGGAGGGGGTTACGCGCCTCGCGCTTACCTCGCGAAACATTCAATCCACTGGCGATGGCCCAGCCGTGAGCGACATCCAGCGGCTCGACGTCGCACATGTGGATTCGGACCCGACCGTCCGCCTCGCGAGACCGATGGACAGGAAAGCCTTC
This sequence comes from Micromonospora sp. bgisy143, assembly GCF_057708145.1. Classification (NCBI taxonomy): domain Bacteria; kingdom Bacillati; phylum Actinomycetota; class Actinomycetes; order Micromonosporales; family Micromonosporaceae; genus Micromonospora; species Micromonospora sp. bgisy143. The sequence goes on along the minus strand of NZ_JBYIRN010000023.1, from coordinate 101,108 downwards.
GGCCACCAACAACCCGCGCACGTAGTCATAGACGTCGCCGTCGGGAGTCGGCAGCGCGTTGCGACGACTGCCGTACGCCAACGTCAGTCGCCCCGAAAGGTCCTGAGCCTCCGTCCACCCAACCGAGAGGTCGTCGGCGACCACACGGAAGCGCTGGCCTGGCGTGACGAGCATCGTGTGCCCGTTGCTCCAGGTCACGCGTACGAGCTCGGACGTCGGATTCCGATAAACAGCAGTCACCGGCACGGAGGTCCCGTCGCCGTCGAGCACGAGGTCCCCGACTTCGATCTCCTCAATGGCCCGCAGACCGGTGGGCGTCGAGACGAGTGTGCCGGCGACGAAGCAGTCGCCCACGATGCGGGCGGACTTCACATGCCCTCGATCGGGGCGGTAGCCCTGCTCGTACATGGACCAGAGAATGCGCCGGTGTACGGGCTTGAGGCCGTCGCGGGCGTCCGGCAGCGCGCGGGAGTGGATGACCGAGAAGGCGTACTCCAGGTAGGAGTCGGAGACCTCGGTGACCAGCGGATTGTCGAAGACCCGGGCGCCGGCCTGGTCGAACGAGGAGAGGTCGACCTTGTTTTCCTTGCGGCGTGCCATGACTCAGCTCTCCACTCGAATGGAACGTCGGCTCATGCGTCGATCGCCTCACGGTCGACCCGGTCGGCGGAGTCGATGAGCCAGTTGCGGCGCGGCTCGACCTTCTCGCCCATCAGCAGTTCGAGGATGCGCTCGGCGGCGTCCACGTCGTCGAGGGTGATCCGTCGGACGGCCCGGGTGGCCGGGTTCATCGTGGTCTCCCACAGCTCGTCGGCGTCCATCTCACCGAGGCCCTTGAAGCGCGGGATGGGCGTGACGATCTGCTTGCCGGCCTTCTCCAGCTTGCGGACCGTCGTCTCCATCTCGGCCTGGGTGTAGGTGTAGATGGTCTGCGGGTTCCGCCCCTTGGTGGTGATCTTGTGCAGGGGCGGCATCGCGGCGTAGAGCCGGCCGGCCTCGATCAGTGGCCGCATGTAGCGGGCGAAGAGGGTGATCAGCAGCGTACGGATGTGCGCGCCGTCCACGTCGGCGTCGGCCATGATCAGTACGCGGCCGTAGCGCAGCGCGGAGAGGTCGAACGTCCGCCCCGACCCCGCGCCGAGCACCTGGACGATGGCCGCGCACTCGGCATTGTCCAGCACCTGCTGGAGGTTGGCCTTCTGCACGTTGAGGATCTTGCCCCGGATCGGCAGCAACGCCTGGTATTCCGAGGAACGGGCCATCCGGCTCGTGCCGAGGGCGCTGTCGCCCTCCACGATGAACAGCTCGCTGCGGTCGATGCCGGTCGCACGGCAGTCGACCAGCTTCGGCGGCATGGACGCGCCCTCCAGGGCGGTCTTGCGCCGGGCGGCGTCCTTCTGCTGCTTCTGGGTGAGCCGCACCCGGGCCGCGTCGACGATCTTCTGGAGGACGACGCGCGCCTCGGCCTTGGTGCGCCGGTCCTCCAGCCAGGACTTGACGTGCGCGTCCACCAGGCTCTGGATGACCTTGGTGATGCCGGTGGTGGACAGTTCGTCCTTGGTCTGCGAGGTGAACTGCGGCTCGGGGATCCGCACGTGCACCACGGCGGTCATCCCCTCCAGGACGTCGTCCAGGGTGGGCGGCTCCTCCTTGGCCTTGAGCAGGCCGCGGGTGTTGCGCACGGCATCGGCGAGGGTACGCACGAGAGCCCGTTCGAAGCCCTTGCGGTGGGTGCCGCCGTGGGCGTTGCGGATGGTGTTGGTGAAGCATTCGACGGTGCGCTCGTATCCGGTGCCCCAGCGGAACGCCACCTCGACCTCGGCGCGGCGCTGCACGTTCGACTGCATGACGCCGTTGGCGTCGGCGGCGTTCTCCCGGTACGTCCCCTCGCCGTTGACCAGCAGGGTGCCGGAGACCGGCCGGTCGCCGGCCGGCGCGAGGAACTCGACCATGTCGCTGAGCCCGTTGGGGTAGTGGAACCGCTCCTCGACGGGCGCCTCACCGGTCGCGTCGCGCAGCAGATAGGTCACGCCGGGGACCAGGAACGCGGTGTTGCGCAGCTTCATCCGGACCGCGTCGACGTCCAGCGTCGCGCCGGTCTCGAAGTAGCGGGCGTCGTGCCACCAGCGGATCGACGTGCCGGTGCGTTGGCCGCGCTTCATCGCCCCGGTCACCTGCAGGCCCGGCCCGGCGGTGAAGGGTGCGTCCGGCCCGGCACCGTCGAAGATCCCCGGTACGCCGTGCCGGAAGGACATCGAGTGGACCTTGCCGCCGCGGCGGACGGTGACGTCGAACCGGCGGGACAGCGCGTTGACGGCGGAGGCGCCGACGCCGTGCAGGCCGCCGGAGGTCTTGTAGCCGGAGCCGCCGAACTTGCCGCCCGCGTGCAGCCGGGTCAGCACCAGCTCGACGCCGGAGATGCCGGACTTGGCGTGCACGTCGGTGGGGATGCCCCGACCGTCGTCGTCGACCTGCACCGAGCCGTCGGCGTGCAGCGTCACCTCGACGTTTGTGGCGTGGCCGGCGACGCCCTCGTCGGTGGAGTTGTCGAGGATCTCGTTGACGAGGTGACCCACGCCACGGCTGTCGGTGGAACCGATGTACATGCCGGGCCGCTTACGGACGGCGTCCAGCCCCTCGAGGTGGGTGAGGTCATCGGCCCCGTACAGGGTGTCAGGCTCTGCGGTCAACTGGTCGTACTCCCCGGTCTCGGCGATGTGGTGCCGTCCCGACGTCGGTCGGCCGGCGCGCCGCAGCGAGCCTAGCCCGAGACTGAGACAACTCCCGGAGGACCTACGCGACCCGCCGTGCTCGACCCGGTGAACGTGAGCCACCGAACAGCCGCGTCGTGAGCGCGGGATCACGCAGAGACACCCACGTCGGTACGATCCGTCAATCGGGGGACGACGGACGCGGGGAGGCGGTCGGCGTGGACCAGACGGCACGCGAGTCCCTGCGGCGCTCGCTCGGCACGCGGGCCCGCCGTTGGCTGCTCGCGGGCACGCTCCTGGCGGGGCTGCTCACCGCCGTGGCGCTCGTCGCGGCGGCGGCGCCCGCCGACCGGACGTTCGTCGACCTGTCGGGGACGGTCCAGAGCCTGATGTCGGTGGGAACGCCGCTGTTCGGCATCCTGCTCGTGCACGACCCGCGCCGGACGTCCGCCGGAGTCGTCCCGACCGTGCTCGGGGTGCTGCTGCCGGCCGTCGTGATCGGGGTGGCCGGCGTGGTGATCTGCGCGGCGACCCTGGCCCTGAGCCCGGCCGACGGGGCGGCTGACCCGTGGCGGCACGTCGGCACGGTCGCGGTGGGCGGTGTGCTGGTGCAGATCGTCGCCGGGCTGGTGGGCACCGGCCTGGGGCTGCTGCTGCGCTCGCGGGTGGTCGCGTTCCTCGCCACGATCGTCCTTCCGCTGGGGCTGTTCGGGGTGTTGGAGGCCGTGCCCGCGCTGCGTCCGGCGCAGCCGTGGCTCACCCCGTTCGGCGGCGTGCGCAACCTGCTCTCCGGCGAGATGAGCGTGCTGCGGTGGGCGCAGTGGTTGTGCGTACTCCTGATCTGGGGTGTTGGTCTGAACGCGCTCGGCGCGGCCGTGCGCGGCCGGCGCGAGGGCGACGTCGGCGTGCCCGCCGTGAAGGACGCCTGACGCCCGGGCGCCCGGCGCCTCCACAGTGGTGTGACCTCGCGCCGTCGCGTACCGCTGCGCGCCGCAACCCACGTGTCGATCGTCGAAAGATTCTGTTACGGGCCATTGACGCCCGTTGCACAGGGGTGATCTGATCGCGCTCTCAGAGAATCTTTCATCTTTCGATGGATGGGGGCCCCATGCCCAGGTTCCGCCGCACCGCGCTCGCCGCGGCACTCACGATCGTCACAGCCGCGCTGTCGACCGCCGTCGCGCTGCCCGCCCCCGCGACCGCCGCGTTGCCCACCGCCGCCGTGGCGCTCGGCGACAGCTTCATCAGCGGGGAGGGCGCCGGGGCGTACACCCCGGTGGTCGACGCCAACGGGGTCACCCAGGGCTTCCCCGGCTGGACGGCGCCGAACAACAACGCGTTCTTCTGCCACCGGTCGGCGAACGCCTCGCTGAACCAGGCGAACCTGCCGGGCATCCAGAACCGGTTCAACCTCGCCTGCTCCGGCGGCCAGCCGCACGACATCGCCAACGCCTCCCAGGCACGGGCCAACGGCCGTACGGTGGCCGCGCAGCTCGACCAGCTCCGCGCCGTCGCGCAGACCCAGGACATCGACCTGGTGCTGATCGGCCTCGGGTCCAACAACAGCTCGTTCACCTTCGGCAGCGTCGCGGAGACGTGCGCCAACCGGTTCATCGCCGACGCCTGGACCGGCTGGTGGGAGTTCTGGGCGTACCTCAACGGGCCGGTCGAGCAGAAGCCGTGCAGCGACGCCGACCTGGCCACCGCCGCGCAGCTCAGCGCCGCCACCGCGGAGACCACCGCCGCCGTACGCCAGATCCTCACCACCCTCGACCAGGTGGACGCGGACGGACAGCACCGGGTGGTGTTCCAGGACTACACCAACCCGCTGCCGCTGGACCTGAACGCCGTGTTCCACGAGGAGGACGGGCGCGACGACACCCGGGACAAGTTCCGTGACCTCGGCGCCGAGCGGTACGCGGCCGGCTGCCCGATCCACCGGGCCAGCCTCGCCCCGGGACACCGCTTCTCCCAGGGTCTCGGCGGCATCGTGAAGTCCACCCGGGACACCCTGGCCGCCGAGTTCCCCAACGACGACCTGGTCTACCTGAACGTGCAGCGGGCCTTCGACGGGGCGCGGCTGTGCGAGACGACGTCCAGCCCGACCGGCGCGCTGGCCACCCCGATCCGGCTCCAGGACGGCGCGACCGGCACCTTCGTGACCAGCCTCGCCGGCAAGGACAAGATCGCCATCCAGCGGATCGCCAACACCTGCGTCAGTTACTTCCAGACCTGCCAGGAGTCGTGGCACCCGAACGCCACCGGGCACCAGGTGCTCGGCCAGTGCCTCGCCGGCGCCGCCGTCACCGCCGCCCGCGCGGTGTCCTGTGTCCGCGCCAGCAACGGGTCGATCTCGGTCTCCTGACCGGTTTCACCACCGGAGGCCCCGCTCGTCCGGCGGGGCCTCCGTCGTGTCCGATCACTCCTGCGGCTCCACCGGTGTCCGGTCGCCGTCCCGCTCCACCTGGATCTGCCCGTGGTCCTTGCGGGGCGCGACCTCGGCCGTGGTGCGGTGCGGATCGTTGTCCGGATGCATGAGCACCGCGTCGGTCTTCGGGGTCTTCTCGCGGACCTCGTCCGGCTGCGACATGCCGTTCCCCTCTCCGTCGGTCTCGACCGGGATCTACCCGCCGCCGCGCCGACGACTCCTGCCGGACGCGGTTCGTGGTCCCGACGCCCGAATGTCCCCGTCGCGGGGAACGACCGGCGGACGACGGGGTTAGCCGTCCGGGCGACGGGTAAGCCGCGTCGCCCGACACGGCGGAAGGGGATCACATGTCCGAACGACACACCGCACTGCGCTCGATGCACGATCTGGGTCTGGCGGCCTGGTTCGGCGGCTCCCTCATGGGTGCCTTCGGCGTCAACGGCGCAGCGGCGAAGATCAACGACTCGACCCAGCGGCTCCCGGTCGCGTCGGCCGGATGGTCGAAGTGGACACCGGTCAACGCGGCCGCGATCGGCGCCCACCTGGCCGGAGCGGTCGGCGAACTGGTCACCGAGAGCCCGCGGGTGGCGGCCCAACGCGGAGTGGGCCGGGCCAGTGCCCTCAAGACCGCGTTGACGATCGGCGCACTCGCGGTCACCGGCTACAGCCGGTTGGTCGGCATGCGGTTGGAGAAGGCGGGCGGACCGCCGGTGAGCGGCGCCACCGAACCCAACCACCAGACACCGGCCAGCGTCGCCTCCTCGCAGCGACAGATGAAGCTGCTCCAGTGGGCGATCCCGGCGCTGACCGGGTCGCTGGTCGTGGTCACCGCGTACATGGGTGAGCAGCAGAAGCCCGGTCAGGTGCTGCGCGGCATCCTCAGCCGTACCGGCGGGATGCGCAGCGCCCCGGCGGGCCTGGCCAAGGTCGGCATGGGCATGGGCAAGCGACAGATGGCCATGGCCGGACGCTGAGCGGCGGGCCGGCCGGGGTTCCGGCGGACCGTCGACGGCGGAACGCCGGCCGGCCCGGCGCGGCGCGCGGCAGGCGGGGTGGGCACGAAGCACTCCGGCACCGGAGCAGCGGCCCGCCCCGCGCCGGCGCCAGGTGGACAGGACCGGCCCGGGGACGGGCATCCGTCCGTCAACAGCGGCGGACCGACCGAGCGAGGTGGCCATGACGGCACACGAGGGACGCGGCGGTGACCGGCTCGAGCCGGAGGCGACCAACCCGTGGGGAACCGGCGACGACTTCGACGCCGACGCGCCCTGGGGCACCGGCGACGACTCGCCGCTGGACGAGGGCAGCGAGGAGACGGCGGTGCCCGAGGGGCGGCGCGGTGAACGACGCGCGGGCGCCCCGGCCGGGCGGAGCGGGCCGGCCGGACGGCACGGCTTCGGCTCGGTCGAGCCGACCCGCACCACCATGGCGGGGCCGGGTGCGCCGCCCGATCCGGCGCCCAGCGGGCGGACCTTCCCCGACGAGGCGGACGTCACCGAGCGGTCCGAGGACGCCCTGCGCAGCCGGGGTCGGCGCTCCTGAACACCGACGCGGCCCGGTGGCCGCTGCGGCATCGACCGCAGCGACGTCGTGGCCGCCGTCAACGCCCGCGCGCAGGCGGGCGACGGCCGGTCAGCCGGGCGTCACCGCGACGGTCTGACCGTCGGACGGCCGACGCGGCCCGAGGGGCACCCGCGTCTGGCCGAGCATGGTCTCGGCGAGCAGTTGCGCCAGCCGGGTGGCGTCCCGCTGGGCCTGCCCGGCGCAGCAGTTGTTGAACAGCACGTGCAGCTCGTCGACGTCGTCGGCCATCCCGGCCAGCCGTTCGGCCCAGTCGCGCAGTTCCTGCTCGGCGTACGCGTAGCGGAACTTGTCCTGCTTGTCGCCGTCGCGCCACGCGTCGCTGTGGCCGTGGAAGCGGACGATCGCCGGCTCCGCCGTACGCGCCAGGATCGGCGGCACCGACGACGGATGCCCCTGCGGCATGTCCACACAGACCAGTGAGAGGTCGTACGCGCGCAGCAGGTCCAGGGTGGCGGTGGTGGCGTCCTCGTCGAACCAGGACCCGTGCCGCACCTCCACCGCCACGCGCCAGGGTCGGCACCGCTGGGCCAGCTCCACGATGCGCCGTTCGGCGGCGGCGCCGCGGGCCAGCCAGGGCGGGAACTGCAGGAGTACCGTGCCCAACTTGCCCGCGGCCGCGATCGGGGCCAGCGCCGCCCGGAAACGGACCCACAGCTCGTCGTACGCCTGCTCGGACAGGTCGCGGCGGCGGATCCGGCCGGGGCCGGCGGTCGGCCGCAGGTCGCGCGGCAGCGCGGCGACCGGCGTGGGGTGCCCGGTGAAGAGGCTGAACGCCTTGACGTCGAAGGTGAAGTCGTCCGGCGTCGCGTCGACCCAGGCCTGTGTCGTCTCCGGCACCGGCACGGCGTAGTAGGAGGTGTCCACCTCGACGAGCGGGAACCGGCCGGCGTAGAAGGCCAGCCGGCCGGCCGGCGTGTTGGCCGAGCGGGGATACCAGCCGGAGCGCAGCAACGACTGGTCGGCCCAGGACGACGTGCCCACCTTGATGACACCCATGTCATTCAGTGGACAGTCCCGCACCCCGATCGGCAACCGCTGACGCCCGATGCCCTCGTCGTGTCCGACCCGGAACTGTCGGTGCCCGGTCCTAGGCTGGCGGCCGACGGACTTCGAGAAAGGGCGACACCATGACCAGCACCGCGCAGCTCACCGGGGAACGCGCCGACCTGCTGCAGACGCTGCGCCGGCACCGCGGCTTCCTCCTCCAGACCGTCGACGGCCTGACCGACGAGCAGGCCGCCACCCGCAGCACCGTGAGCGAGCTCTGCCTCGGCGGGCTGATCAAGCACGTCGCGAGCACCGAGGAGCGGTGGATGCTGTTCGCCGTCGGTGGTGCCGAGGAGATGCAGCGGGCCGAGATCGACTGGGTCGGCCAGTTCCAGATGACGCCGGGCGAGACGCTGGCCGAGCTGGTCGAGCGGTTCCAGGCGGTGGCCACGCGCACCGACGAGCTGATCGCCACCCTCGACCTGGACACGGCCCACCCGCTGCCGCAGGCACCCTGGTTCGAGCCGGGTGCGAGTTGGACGGTGCGTCGGGTACTGCTGCACCTGATCGCCGAGACCTCCCAGCACGCCGGGCACGCCGACATCCTTCGGGAGGCGATCGACGGGGCGAAGACCATGGGCTGAGCTCCGGGTCCGGTGGTCGCCGGCCCGCGCTCCCGTCGTGTTCCTCGCCGCCTGCCGGGGCGGATGTGACATCGCCCGACCAGGCGGCGCTGAGGGACACGAGATGAACACGGACCGGATCAGCGGCGAGACCGCCGAGCTGCTGCTCGGTGGTCTGCCCGTCGCCGAGTCCACCGGCACGCGTCCGGTCGTGCTGCTGCTGACCGCGGTCCGCGCCGCCGCCCGGCCCGGCGAACTGGCCGGTCTGGGCCTCGCCGTGCAGGGCTTCCGCCACGTCCAGGCGCAACGCCACAGTGCTCCCCCGGCCCAGCGGGACACGCCCGTGGAAAGAGACGCGACGGCTGCTGATCTCAGGACCGGAACGGGGACGTCGGGTCCCTGACCGGCCGGGTGGACCGCTCGCCGGCGTACGCGTCGGTGCGGCCCCACCGCCCCGGGACGCCGAGCAGGTCGACCCGCCCGAAACCCGCGGGCAGCGCCGGCCTGACCAGCAGGTCCTCACCGGTGGGCCGCAGACCCAACAGGGTGCCCAACAACATCAGCAGCGCCCCCGAGGACCACGACTGCGGACGCCCTGCCGACGGCAACTGGACCGGATACTTCGTCAGACTCCGCTCGTAACCGGCGATCACCTCCGGCACCGCCCCGCCGAGCGTCTGGGCCAGGTCGAAGATGCCGTTCGCGATCCGGGCCGCGTGCGCGTCGAAGCGGTAGTGCCGCAGCCCGGCCGCGATCAGGGCGTTGTCCGACGGCCACACCGCACCCAACTGCGATCCCACCGGGTTGTACGGCCGCTGGCCGGCGGCGAACGTCCGCACCCCCCAGCCGTTGAAGAGCCGGGGCCCGACCAGGTGCTCGGCGATCGCTTCGGCGCGATCGTCCGGGACGATCCCGCTCCACAGCAGGTGCCCGATGTTCGAGGACAGGGCGTCGACCGGTTCGCCGTACGGGTCCAGTGCCAGCGCGTAGTACTCCCGGCCCGGCAGCCAGAAGTCCCGGTTGAACCGCTCCTTGAGCGCCGTGGCCTCCTCATCGAGGCGGTCGGCGTACTTCGGGTCGCCCCAGAACTCGCGGGCCAGCCGGGCGCCGCGCCGCTTCGCGTCGTACGCGTAGCCCTGCAACTCGCAGGTGGCGCGGGGGAAGTCGGGCAGCCGCCCGGACGCGTCGATGATCGCGTCCGTGGCGTCCTTCCAGGACTGGTTGACCGGGCCGACGCGCTCGTTGCGGCGCTGGTACCGCACGTAGCCGTCCCCGGTCATGTCGCCGTACTCGTCGATCCAGTCCAACGCCATCCGGGCCGGTTGGCGCAGCTCGCGCACGAGTTCGGCGTCACCGGACCAGCGCTCGTACTCGTCGAGCAGCACCACGAACAGTGGGGTGACGTCCGCGGCGGCGTAGTACACCGCGCTCGGTCGCTCGCCGAAGACGCTCGACTCGCCGTAGCGCAGCTCGGCCACGATCTTGCCGGGCTCCTCCTCGCGTTCGTCGTCCAGGTGCCCGCCCTGCAGCAGGGCCAGCATCCGCAGCGTGGCCGGGGTCAGCTCCGGAGTGAACGCCAGCGTCTCCAGGCAGGTGATGATGCTGTCCCGGCCCAGGAAGGCCATCGACCACGGCAGGCCCGCGACCGGTACGCGCTCGGCGGTCGACAGTGGCCGGTACCGCAGCGCGGCCAGGTCGGCGAGGCTTCCCCGGTACATCTCCTCCAAGCCTTCGCGCTCGGCCACCAACCGCGGCGCCCGGTCCAGCCAGGCCGCCAGGTCCTCCCGCATCCCGGTGCGCACGGCCTGCTGGTGCGCCTGCAGGCTCTCCCGCATGTCCTGGCCGCCCTCGCCGACGATGGTCAGGACGACGTGCAGGTCGGTGTCCCACTGCCCGTGCGGGGCGACGCGGATCTTGAACGTCATCCCGCCCTCGTCGACGTCGGCCGCGGCGGTGCTGCTGATCGTCGTCTCCCGGACGAACCGCTGCCGCTCGTAGCGCAGGGTGAGCCGTTGGCGCGCGGCGTCGACGTCGACCCGTACGTCCCGCCGCCGCAGGTTTCCGATCTCGCAGATGTCGGCGAAGTCGCTGCCCATCTCCACGCGTACGGTGAGTTCGGCCGGCTGCGGCGAGTGGTTGAGCACGGTGATCTTCTCGTGGAAGCACTCGTGGATCGAGCGGTGCCGGATGATCGACACGTCGGCGTCGACGTAGTGGCTCGCGGCGCCGGGCACCAGGAAGAACCGGGTCTCGAAGTACGTCATGTCGTCGCGGGAGAGGGCGTCGATCCGCTCACCGTCGACGGTGAGCACCCAGTGCGAGAGGAAGCGGGTGTCGAACGCGAAGAGGCCGACCGGCGCCTGCGGATCCACCTCGACGTCACCCTGGGCGTCGCTGATGGCGAACACGTTGCCGGCGAGGACGTGCACGAGTTCCTGCCTCATGGCCGGTCGTCCCGCCCGCCGGATGCCGCCGGCCCGCCCGGCGCGCTCCGCCGGGCCAACGCCGCCCGCCCCAGCTCGCGCGGGTGCCGGGCGCCCTTCGGGCCGGGCAGGACGCGCCGCAGCACCAGCAGCAGCCGCATGTCGCCCCGCAGGGTCAGCTCGTTGCGCAAAAGCGCCGTCCCCGGGGGCAGGTCACCGCTGACCAGCTCGTCGAAGATCGCGCGGGACGCGCGGACGACCAGGTCCGCGTCGTCGGCCGAGCGGGTGACCTTGATGTGCTGGTCCGCCACGGTCAGGTACCAGTGCTCGGTGTACCCGTCGTCGCGCAGGTCCAGCCGCAGCGTGCCGGTGGTCGTCTCGGGCAGGTCGAAACGCCGACCCGTGTCCAACTGCTCCAGGTAGCTCGTCGCCGTCGTGCCCATCACATCCCCTCCCGCGTCCCCGCAGGATCACCCGGGTCCGGGTGAGCGGTCCTCACCCGGACCGGGTGAACGCCCCGCGATCTTGCACTTTCGGTGGCGACATATCAGTCGGGAGAACGCGAATCGACAGCAGAAACTGCAAGATCGCGAGAGGACTCGTTTGGTGCGCGGTGCCGTGGGCAGGCAGCTACGGCAGGACGGCGACGGGGAGGGATCGACATGCGGGCACTGCGGCTGCGGGAGTGGCGGTCGACACCGGAGCTGGTCGAGGTCCCCGAACCGACGCCCGGCCCGGGTCAGGTGGTGGTACGGATCGGGGGCGCGGGCGCCTGCCACTCGGATCTGCACCTGATGGACGAGTTCGAGCCGGGCGCGATGCCGTGGAATCCGCCGTTCACCCTCGGGCACGAGAACGCCGGCTGGGTACACACACTCGGCGACGGGGTGTCCGGGTTGACGGTGGGACAGCCCGTGGCCGTGTTCGGTTCGTGGGGGTGCGGCACCTGCGCCCGGTGCCGCGTCGGCATCGACCCGTACTGCGAGAACCCGGCCGGCGCGCCGGTGCCGAGCGGGGGTGGTGGGCTGGGCCTGGACGGTGGAATGGCCGAGTACGAGCTGGTCCCGGACGCGCGGCATCTCGTACCGCTGCCGGACGGGCTCGATCCGGTGCACGCCGCCCCGCTGACCGACGCGGGTCTCACCCCGTACCACGCCATCCGGCGATCCTGGTCGAAACTGCCGCCGGGCAGCACCGCCGTCGTGATCGGCGTCGGCGGACTGGGACACGTCGGCGTGCAGGTCCTCAAGGCGACGACGGCCGCCCGGGTCGTCGCCGTGGACACCCGCGCCGAGGCGCTGGACCTGGCGCGGGAGTGCGGCGCCGACCACACGGTGACGCCGGGGCCCGAGGCCACCGAGGAGATCCGGCGGGTCACCGGCGGGCGGGGCGCCGACGTGGTGCTGGACTTCGTCGGCAGCGACGCCACCCTGACGCTCGGCGCGGCGGTGGCCCGCACCGTGGGTGACCTGACGATCGTGGGCATCGGCGGCGGCACCCTGGGAGTCTCGTTCTTCTCCGTGCCGTACGAGGTGAGCATCGCGACCACCTACTGGGGAAGCCGGCCCGAGTTGGTGGAGGTGCTCGACCTCGGCGCTCGGGGCCTGGTCCGCCCGAAGATCACCACGTTCGCGCTGGAGGACGCCCTCGACGCGTACCGCCAGATGCGCGACGGGACGCTCGAAGGCCGGGCCGTGATCGTGCCGTGAGTCCGGCGGACGCCGGACGTCAGCCGCGCTCGAGCAGGCCCCGCACGTAGGCCGCCTGGCCGGCGTGCTGCGCGTCGTCGTCGGCGATGCTGACCAGCCGCACGCCGAGGCTGACCGGCGGGTCCCACGACTCGTCGACGATGCGGTCCAGGTCCGCCGGGCGCAAGCCGGCGAGGAACTTTCGGGTACGCGCCGAGACCGCGTCGAAGTAGTCGACCAGCGCCTGCGCGCTCTCCGGCCGGACCCCGGCGACCTGGGCGGGCGTGTGACCGTAGCCGGTGTCGTGCGGGTCGGCGACGAGCCCGAACCGCCCCGGCCAGTCGCCGGTGGTCCAGAGCTGCTCGGCGTCGAGCAGCTCGGCGACGTGGTGGTCCTGGACACGGGTCAGGTGCCAGACCAGCCAGCCGATCGAGTTGGCGCCCTCGCCGGGCGACCAGCGCAGCTGCTCCGGCGTGAGGCCGTCGACCGCCGTGCGGACGAGGTCGGGCAGCCGGTCGTACGTCTCGGTCAGCAGGTCACTCACGTCCACGGGCACGCCTCCTGGTCGGTTCTGGATCACCGTACCGCCGGCCTCCGACAGCCGAACCCCGACCGCTACCGTGATCATGTGGTTGCGGCGCTGGAGCTGTATCTGGACCCGGACGCCACCCGGCGGATCCGGGTGCTGTGGGACGCCCTGGAGGCCGAGGGCGTGCAGAGCATGCGTTCCCTGCTGCAGCAGCGCCACCGCCCGCACGTGTCCCTCGCGGTGGCGCCCCGCTTCGACCCCGAGCAGGTCGCCGAGGCGCTGCGCGGAACGGTCGTGGCGGCCCCGCTGCGCCTCGACTTCCAGCACGCCGGGCAGTTCGTCGGCCGGGTGCTCTGGCTCGGCCCGACGCCGACGGCGGAACTGCTGGCGCATCACCGGTTGGTGCACGGCCGGCTCGCCGCCGCCGGCATCGGGCTGGTTGAGCACTACCAGCCGGGACGCTGGGTGCCGCACTGCACGCTGTCCATGCGGGTACCGAACGCGCTGATGGCCGCCGCGGTACGCCGCTGCCTGGAGGTGCTGCCGCTGGCGGCGACCGTGGTCGGCGCGGCGCTCACCGACCACGCCCGCGGCATCGCCCACCCGCTGCCCTAGGCAGGTTCGGCCCCTCAGGAAAGGGTGTGCTGGCCCGCCTTGATCACCTGGTCGTACTCGCTGCGGCGGGCGTCGTAGGCGGGCTCCAGAAACGCCTCCGAGTCGGGTCCCACCGGCAGCCGCAGGGGCGGCAGGTCCAACTGCCCGAGCCGCCAGACCACGTCGGCGAAGAGTTCCGGAGAGTTGATCTCCGCCTTGGTGTTCATGCCCTGTAGCGCGCCGAGCAGGCCCTCGCTGACCGGCAGGTAGTCCGGGATGCGGTTCTCCGGCATCACCAGATTGTTGCTGTAATCGGTGGCGAAGCCGCCCGGTTGCAGGATGGTCACCTTCACCCCGAGGTGTCCGGCCTCGGCGGCCAGCGACTCGGCCGCCCCCTCCAGCGCGAACTTGCTCGCGGTGTAGGCGGCGAGCCCCGGGAAGGGCACCGTGCCGGAGACCGAGCTGACGAAGACGGCATGCCCGCCGCCCTGCGCCCGCCAGACCGGCAGCACCGCACGGGTGAGCCGCCACGGCCCGAACACATTGGTGTCGAACTGCGCGGCGATCTCCGCGTCGGACACCTCCTCGAAGGTGCCGAACTGTCCGTAGGCCGCGTTGTTGACCAGGACGTCGATGCCGCCGAAGGCGTTCACCGCCCGCTCGACCGCGGCCGCGCACTGCTCCGCATCCCGTACGTCCAGGGCGACGGCCAGCACGTTGTCCGGATGCCGGGTCACCAGCGCGTCAAGGGTTTCCGGCCGCCGGGCCGTCGCCACGACCTGCTCGCCCTCGGCAGCCAGCCGGGCCGCGAGAGCATGACCGAGTCCACTCGAACACCCCGTGATCAACCAACGCTTTGTCATGTCCCTCGATCCGCCCTTTCCGGTGTGTCACTTGGCGATTGCAGAGTGTCAAAGGCGGTGGATCTGGTGAAGGGCATCGAACGTCGCCAAACTGATTCGTCAGATATTCGCCAGAGCGCTCTCGCGGCGAGTTGTCCGGTTTGGCGGGCGTGCAGTCGGGAAACCGAAAACCAGGGGTGCGGACCCGGCCCGACGTGGGATGGTTCGACGTGGATGCCGTACCGGTGGCGACCCGCACGCGCGGGCCGCCCGGCCGGGCGCGCGGGGCGCACCGCACCGCCCGCGGCGGCTTCGACGAGGAGAGGCAGGGCCCATGCAGGCTCAGCGCAGGCCACCGCGGAACGAGCGGAGCCAGACGAAGCACGACCGTACCGGCGGTGGCATGACCGGCGCCGCCACCCCGCTGACCATCTGGGCCGCCGCCGTGCTGCTCGGGCGCATCGGCGCCGGCGACGACGACCTCGAGGACGAGCGGCACATCCTGCGCGGCATCGAGTGAGCCGCGGCGTCGGATGAGCGTCGCTCACAGCCAGCCGCGGCGCTTGAAGACCAGGTAGAGGGTGCCGCAGACCAGCAGCATGAGCAGGAGCGCGAACAGGTAGCCGAAGCGCCAGTTCAGTTCGGGCATGTGCACGAAGTTCATCCCGTACACCGTGCCGATCAGGGTCGGGGCGAACAGGATCGCGGCCCACGAGGAGACCTTCTTCAACTCCTCGTTCTGCGCGTAGCTGGCCGCCGTGAGGCTGCGCATCTCCTCGTTCTGCTGCTGCGAGACGAGGGTGGCGTTGACGGTGAGGATGTTCTGCAACAGGTGCCGGAAACCGTCCACCCGCTCCACCACCTGGGTGAGGTGGTCGGTGACGTCCCGCAGGTAGCGACGCAACTCCTCGTCGGTGCCGTAGCTGCCGGCGCCGGCCGCCAGTGCGTCGAGCATGGCGAGCAGCGGGCGGGCGGCGCGTTGGAACTCGATGACCTCCCGACTGAGCCCGTAGATGCGCCGGCTGGCGTTCGGGTCGCCGCCGAACACCTGGGTCTCGATCTCGTCGATGTCGTTCTCCAACCCGGCGACCACCGGCGCGTACCCGTCCACGACCTGGTCCAGAACCGCGTACAACACCGCCTCGGGGCCCCGGGCCAGCATCGGCGCGTCGGCCTCCATGCGACGTCGCACCGCGGCCAGGTCGGGTGCCTCCCCGTGCCGGACCGTGACCACGAAGCCGGGGCCGATGAACAGGTGCAGCTCGGAGAACTCGACCTCCTCGCGCAGGTCGTCGTAGCGGGCGGCGCGCAGCACCACGAAGAGGGTGTGCCCGTACCGTTCCAGCTTGGGCCGCTGGTGGGCGTTGATCGCGTCCTCCACCGCCAGGTCGTGCAGCCGGAACTCGCGCGCCAGCGAGGAGATTTGGTCGATGTCCGGCCGGTACAACCCGATCCAGGCCATCGCGTGGTCCTGCGTCTGGAGGCAGGCGTATGTCTCGGCGAGACCGGCCGGTGAGGCGAACCGGTGTCCCCGGATGTAGACGGCGCTGTCCACGAGGCCGCCCGCGGACGGGCTCCCCGGCTGCGGCGGCGTGACCGCCCCGACCCGCGTCTCGTGCTCGTCGAGCCGGCGGCCGAAGCCGTCGCCCCGGCGGAAGCGGCGGCCACCGACCACGAGCCCGCTCCCCTCCCGGCGCTGCCCGGCCCGGGGTTCGGGACGGGGGCGCTGCTTCCCCGGTGCGTGCGACCCGAAACCCGGGCCCGTCCGGTGCTCCGGGCGGGCAGGTTCCGCACACCGCCGGACGGAGGTCGACCACACGGCGGATACTCGCGGTGACCACGGGCGGGACGGGGGTGACGCCGGTGCGGGTGAACAGGCGGGCCGGCCGGCGGACCGACCGGGTACGGCGCTGGCTGCTCGCCGACGGATCGCGGCAGCCCACGCCGCAGGGCCTGCACGCCCACCCACAGGAGGACCGGCACCACCCGTGGTGGCGGGTGATGTGCCTGACCGGCGTGGACTACTTCTCGACGCTGGGCTACCAGCCGGGCATCGCGGCACTGGCGGCCGGAGCGCTCTCCCCGGTGGCGACACTGGTGCTGGTGCTGGTGACGCTGCTGGGCGCACTGCCGGTCTACCGGCGGGTGGCGGTGGAGAGCCCGCACGGCGAGGGCTCGATCGCGATGCTCGTACGCCTGCTCAGCTACTGGCCGGGCAAGCTGTTCGTGCTGGTGCTGCTGGGCTTCGCCGCGACGGACTTCATCATCACCATCACGCTGTCCGCCGCCGACGCGACCGCCCACATCGACGAGAACCCGTTCCTGCCCAGCGCCCTCAAGGGACACGAGGTGGCGGTCACGCTGCTGCTGGTGGCCCTGCTCGGCGCGGTGTTCCTCAAGGGTTTCGGCGAGGCCATCGGGATCGCCGTCGTGCTGGTGGCGGTCTACCTGTCACTGAACGCGGTGGTGATCGGCGACGCGCTGTGGCGGGTGGTGAGCCACCCGAGCGCGGTCGGGGACTGGAGCACCGCGTTGCGGACCG
Source organism: Micromonospora sp. bgisy143 (assembly GCF_057708145.1). NCBI lineage: Bacteria > Bacillati > Actinomycetota > Actinomycetes > Micromonosporales > Micromonosporaceae > Micromonospora > Micromonospora sp. bgisy143. The sequence continues at coordinate 84,157 of NZ_JBYIRN010000023.1, read as the reverse complement.
GGCACGGTGATCCGCTGCTGGTGGTCGGATTGTCCCTGCTGGTGTTCCCGAAGCTGGCGCTGGGCCTGTCCGGTTTCGAGACCGGGGTGGCGGTGATGCCGCACATCCGGGGGGACCGCCAGGACTCCGAGGACCGGCCGCTGGGCCGCATCCGGGGTGCGCGGCGGCTGCTCACCACCGCCGCCGCGACGATGAGCGTCTTCCTGATCACCAGCAGCGTGACCACCACCGTGCTGATCCCGCCCGAGGCCTTCCGGCCGGGCGGGGCCGCCAACGGCCGGGCGCTGGCCTACCTGGCGCACCAGCACCTGGGCGAGGTGTTCGGCACCGTCTACGACCTCTCCACCATCGCGATCCTCTGGTTCGCGGGGGCGTCCGCGATGGCCGGGCTGCTCAACCTCGTACCCCGGTATCTGCCCCGCTACGGCATGGCGCCGACCTGGGCGCGCGCGGTCCGGCCGCTGGTGCTGGTGTTCACCGGGGTGGCGTTCCTGATCACGGTCGTCTTCTCCGCCAGCGTCGACGCGCAGGGCGGCGCGTACGCCACCGGGGTGCTGGTGTTGATCACCTCGGCGGCGACGGCGGTGACCCTCGCGGCGCGGCGGCGACGGCAGCGCGGGCGCATGGTCGCGTTCGGTGCCATCGCGGTGGTGTTCGTCTACACCACCGTGGCGAACGTGGCGGAGCGTCCCGACGGTGTGAAGATCGCCGCTTGTTTCATCGGCGCGATGATCCTGGTGTCGGCGCTGTCGCGGGTGCTGCGGGCGTTCGAGCTGCGGGTCGACCACGTCGAGCTGGACGAGCTGGCGGGCGCGCTGGTCGATGAGCGCGCCGCGCGCCGGATCCGCCTGGTCGCGCACGAGCCGGAGCGCCGCGACCTCGCGGAGTACCGCGACAAGCTGGCCCAGACCATGGCGGACAACGACTTCCCCGACGACAGCGACGTGATCTTCGTCGAGGTCCGGGTCACCGACCCGTCGGACTTCGAGACCGGGTTGCTGGTGCGCGGCAGCGTGGCGCACGACCGTTTCCCGGTGCTCAGCCTGGCCAGCTCCTCGGTGCCCAACGCGCTGGCCGCGCTGCTGCTGGAGATCCGCGATCGCAGCGCGCGACGCCCCCACATCTACTTCGAGTGGACCGAGGGCGGCCCGGCCCGCAACGTGCTGCGGTACCTGGCGTTCGGGCAGGGCGAGATCGCCTCGGTGACCCGGGAGATCCTGCGCCGTCAGGAGCCGGACCAGACCCGCCGACCGCACGTGCACGCCGGTTGACCCACTCAGCGAGCGCCGGTCACCGTCGGTGAGCGTGGTCATATCGGCTGGACGACCGACCGGTGGCTGCTGCTAGCCTCGGCGCAGGTCATGAGCGCCAGCGCGAAGCCCCGGCTCGCTGGCCGGCAACCCTCCTCCGCGGTGGGGTGCCCCGGGTGAAGACCAGGCACCGGCAGGACGTCGATGCAAGCGTGGCCTGGCACCCAGGTCAGCACCAAGACCCGGGAGACCGTATGCACATCCTCAGCCCCACAGCACCGGCCATCCGCCGTACGCCGGCCCTGACCCGGCGTCGCCACGTGGACCTGATGCGAATGCGCAGCGCGGCGTGTACCGCCGCCTGAAGCGCTAAACCCCTCCCCCCCTGCTCACCGCCCCACCCACGCGACCTCTCGCGTTGATCATGAAGTTGTTGTCCGTCCGACCGGCGTGTCGTGGCAACAACTTCATGATCAACGGGGTCGACGCCACCCTTTTTGGAGAATTCTGTGCGTATTTCTGTTGGTTTGAGGATTGTTGCGGCCGCTGCTGTGGTTGTCGGCGGGTTGAGCGCCTGCGGCAGCGACGGCGGCGGGTCGGCCGGCGCTGCCGGGAACCCGTACGGTCTGGCGCAGGCGGGCGTGCTGCGGGCCGGCACGCTGACCGACGCCCCACCGAACGTGTACCTCAAGGACGGTAAGTTCACCGGCTTCGACAACGACCTGCTGACCGCCGTGGCCGGCAAGCTCGGCCTGAAGGTCGAGTTCGTCGGCACCGACTTCTCCGCGCTGCTGTCCCAGGTCAACAACCACAAGTTCGACGTCGGCAGTTCCTCGATCACCATCACCGAGGCGCGCAGGAAGACCGTCGACTTCGGCAACGGGTACGACTTCGGCTACTTCGGGCTGGACGTGCCGGCCGGCTCGCCGATCAAGGGATTCGACCAGCTCGCCGGCAAGCGGGTCGTGGTGGTGCAGGGCACCGTCCAGGACGACTACGCCACCGGCAAGCAGCTCGACCCGGTCCGCGTGCCGGACTACAACGGCGCGATCAACCAGCTCAAGGCGGGCACCGCCGACGCGTGGATCGCCCCGGCGGAGATCGGCGAGAAGTCCGCCGCCGACAGCAACGGCAAGATCACCGTGGCGGCAAAGCAGCTCAGCCCGGCGCCGACCGCGTACGCCGTCGCCAAGGGCAGCGACAAGCTGCGCGAGGCGCTGAACAGGGCCCTCGACGAGGTCATCGCCGACGGCACCTGGAACCGGTTGCAGGCCCAGTACTACCCGGGCCGCCCGATCCCGGCCGACTTCAAGCCGGGCAGCGGGGCGGTGGCGCCGGCCGTGTCGGCGTCGTCCGCGTCCTGACCTGGTGACGAGCGAGCAGGGCGGTAAGAGAGGCGAACGATGGATCCGCTGAGCACCCTGTGGGAGACGTTCTTCGACGTCGACGCGATGCGCGAGGCGCTGCCCGAGATGCTGACCGTCGGGCTGCCCAACACGCTGATCCTGGCGGTCTCCGCCGCCCTGCTCGGCACGGTGCTGGGTCTGCTGCTGGCCGTGGCCGGCATCTCCCGCAGCCGGTGGCTGCGCTGGCCGGCGCGCGTCTACACCGACGTGTTCCGGGGGCTGCCGGCCGCGGCGACGATCCTGCTGATCGGCGTCGGCCTGGCCCCGCTCGGCATGCGGGTGTGGGGGCCGGACCCGTACCCGTTGGGCATCCTCGCGCTGTCGCTGATCGCCGCCGCGTACATCGGTGAGATCTTCCGCGCCGGCATCCAGTCGGTGGAGGCCGCCCAGTTGGAGGGTGCGCGGGCGCTCGGCTTCTCCTGGACCGACGCGATGCGGCTGGTGATCATCCCGCAGGGCATCCGGCGGGTGCTGCCCGCCTGGGTCAACCAGCTCATCGCGTTGATCAAGGACTCCAGCCTGGTCTACTTCCTCGGCCTGGTGGCCAGCCAACGCGAGCTGTTCCGGATCGGGCAGGACTACGCGGCCACCACTGGGAACGAGTCCGCGCTGCTGCTGGCGGGTCTGTTCTACCTGGCGCTGACCGTCCCGCTGACCCACCTCGTCAACTGGATCGACCGGCGGCTGCGCGACGGCCGGAGCACCGCCGCGCCGGACCAGGACGACGACCCGGTGCTGTTCACGGCCACGGAAGGAGACCTGCGATGACCACCGCCACGACCACCTCGGTCAGCCTGCGGGCACACGACGTCCACCTGGCCTTCGGGGCGAACCGCGTGCTGCGCGGCGTCGACCTGGACGTGCCCCGGGGCGCGACGGCGTGCGTGATCGGACCGTCCGGCTCGGGCAAGTCCACTCTGCTGCGGACGCTCAACCGCCTCATCGAGCCCGACCGTGGCGACGTGCTGCTGGACGGGCGCAGCGTGCTGCGGGACGACCCGGACGCGCTGCGCCAGCGGGTGGGCATGGTGTTCCAGCAGTTCAACCTCTTCCCGCACATGAGCGTGCTGCGCAACATCACGCTGGCGCTGCGCCGGCTGCGGGGGCTCGGCCAGGACGAGGCGGTCCAGGTCGCCCGCGCGCAGCTGGAGCTGGTGGGACTCGCCGGCAAGGCCGACGCCCGGCCCGCGCAGCTCTCCGGCGGTCAGCAGCAGCGGGTGGCGATCGCCCGCGCGCTGGCGCTGCGACCCGAGGTGATGCTCTTCGACGAGGCCACCTCGGCGCTCGACCCGGAGCTGGTCAAGGGGGTGCTCGGGGTGATGGCCGACCTGTCCGCCGCCGGGATGACCATGGTGGTGGTCACCCACGAGATGGGCTTCGCCCGGCAGGTCGCCGACGCGGTGGCCTTCATGGACCGGGGCGTGGTGCTGGAGGCCGGCCCGCCGGAGCGGATCTTCGAGGGGGCCGAGCATCCCCGGCTGCGTCGCTTCCTGGCCCAGGTGCTCTGAGGGGCGGCGCTCAGCCCGCCTGGTGACTCAGGTGCGCGGCGAACGCCTTCAGGTCGCCGAGCAGTTCCAGGATGGCGTTGCGGTAGGCGACCGACGCCCACAGGTGCAGCTCCTCGTCGTCCAGCCCACCGAACGCGTGCGACAGGGCCTTGCGGCGACGCCGGTCGAGCACCTTGTGCGGACGCGCGAGCAGGTCACCCTCGCGCCGCAACGCTTGGAGGTAGGCGGCCACCGCCTCCTGGTAGTGCCGCCCGGCGACCCGTTCCAGCAGGGTGAACTCGAAGACGTTCAACGCCGCCTCGGAATCCCAGTAGGCGCTGTCCCGTACCGGCGCGCTCGCCATGTGCCGGCCCATGGCGTGCCGGGCCTCGTAGAGGAGCAGCACACCCCGACCGGTGGTGCTCAGCGGCCGGCGTGGGACCGGCAACCGCAGCGTCCGCACCGGCGCGGCGGCGGTCAGGTCAACCGCGCCGGCGTACGTCGGCATGCGCTGCGTCGTCGACGCCGGTTCGGGCAGCAGGCAGGCCAGTTCCTGGTACGGGACCGGACCGCCGGCCGGCAGGGCGCGTACCGTCGCCTCGTGCAGGTCGCCGAGCGACCGGTCGTCCGGGGCGCCCCCGGGCGGCAGCGTGAGCACGAGACCGTTGGCGCCGGGCACCGACACCCCCAGCACGCAGGAGTTGCGCAGGAACGCCCAGGTCGCCGCCGCCTCGCGGATGCCGCTCGCCACCGCCTGCGCGTCCGCGCGCCAGTCCTGGGCGATCCGTAGCCGCTGTGCCAGGTCGGCCGCCGCCGCGCCGTCGTGCGGATACAGCTCCCGTACCGCCCGGGGCAGTGCCCCGAGGTGCAGCGCCAACGGGTCGCCGGTGGGTGGGGGCACGGCGTGCCTCGGGCAGTCGGCGGCGGAGTGCGGGTCGCCGTCGACCGCGTGGCAGTCACCCAGCCAGCTCGCCCCCGCTGACCCCGTCGGACGGGCGAACGCCAGGTGGGGCAGCCGGCCGGTACGCAGGACCGTCTCGTACTGCGGGCGGGCCCGGCCGGCCCGCAGCACGTCCAGTGGCAGTACGGGCGCGAGCGTCGCCACGGCGGCGAGGACGACGCAGTGCGGGCAGGCGTCGCGGACCCGGTAACGGCGCAGGTGGTCCACCCCGGGCTGCTCCCACTGGACGCCGACGACGGCATCCTCCTGGGCCATCAGGTAGAGGAACCGGGTGGCGACCCGCTCGCGGGTGACCGAGGCCAACTCGTCGAGGAACTGCCGCTCGGTGACCACCCGCGGCTCGGCCGCGCTCGCATCGGTGGTCATGGGTACCCCCTCAGCGACCGAGCACATCGACGAACGCCGAAACCGCCTCCACCGTACCCGCCGACGAACCGCCCGGACGCCCCGGTCGCGGGCGCGGCGATGTCACCAATCCGTCACGGGTCCGCGCTCACTCGTTCGGTCCGCGCCCCAGCAGCCGGATCTCCTCGTTGTCGAGCGCCGACTGGAGTTCCAGGAGCACCAGGTCGTCGATCTCCCGGCTGTCGCGTAGCCGGGTCAACTCCCGTCGCTTGTGGGCGAGGACGCCGAGGCGCAGTCGGCGTTCCAGTCGGCGCTCCTCGGCGGTGCGTCCGCCGGTCTCCTCGAGGTCGGCCAGGTGACGCTGGTACTCGGCCCGCAGCCGGCGTACCGACTCCTCCTCGGCGCCGACCTCGGCGGCGACCCCGGGCAGGGCGTCCAGGCCGGCCTGGGTGGCACGGCGGCGGGCGTGCCGGGCCTCGTCGACGCGTTCGGGGTCGCCGGACAGCCTCGCCCAGCGCACCACCAGCGGCAGGGTGGTGCCCTGCACCAACATGATCAGCACGATCACCAGCGCGGTGACGAAGATGATCAGATCTCGCTCGACCACCGGTCGACCGGTCACCGTCATCGTCGGGACGGCCAGCGCGGCGGCCAGCGACACCGCGCCCCGGAAACCCGCCCAGCCCGCGACCGTACCGACCCGCCAGCTGGGTGTGGTGCGTTCCTGCTCGACCATCCGTCGACGCCGCAGCCTCGCCGACTGCGCCGTCAGGTAGACGAAGCCCAACCGGGTGACCACGACGACGAGCGTGACCGCGAGCACGATCAGCACGGCCCTCGGCGGCGAGGTGCTGACGATGCCACGCACCGCCCGGGGGATCTGGGTGCCGAGCAGCACGAACAGACCGCCGTTGATCAGGAAGGTGGACAGGTCCCAGAACGCGTACGCCAACACCCGGGAGCGGGCGCGGATCACCCGTGGGCCGGCGTACGCGAGCACCAGGCCGGCGACCACGACGGCCAGCACCCCGCTGGCGTGCACCGAGTCGGCGAGCAGGAACGCGGCGAACGGCGTCAGCACGCTCAGCGCGCCCTCGCGCAGCGGGTCGTCGAGCCGCTTGCGGATCAGCACCACGACGGCGCCCACCAGCAGGCCGGCGACCACCCCGCCGAGGCTGGCCCCCACGAATTCCTCGCCGATGCCCAGCGGCCCCGGCTCCCCGCTCTTGGTGAGCAGACCCACCGTCACCGCGAAGACCACCAGCGCGGTGCCGTCGTTGATCAGGCTCTCCGCGTGCAGTGTGGTGAGGAGTTTTCGGGGCAGCCGCTTGGCCAGACCGGTGACCGCGGCGGCGTCGGTGGGCGCGAGCACCGCGCCGAGCACCCAGGCGGCGGCCGGGTTGACGCCGAACGCCTGCGCGGTGAAGGAGACCGTGACCATGGTGAGCACCACGAGCACCACGGCGAGCAACCCGATCACCGGCAGGTTGGCCCGGATCTCGCGCAGGCTGATGGTCAGGCTCTCCCGGTAGAGGATCGCCGGCAGGAAGATCAGCAGCACCAGGTCCGGTTCCAGTTCCACGTCGGACAGCGGCGGCGCGAGCCCGAGCAGCACCCCGAACCCGATCAGCAGCACCGGAGGCGCGACCCGGTACCGGCCACCGAGCGTGGTGCCGATCAGGACGGTGGCGCCCAGCACCACGATCAGGACGAGCACCTGCACGGCGTACCCCCTCGATCGGCCGGCTGACGGCGGATGCCGGTGGTTCCATCTGATCGCACGCCGGTGGCCGGTTCCACGGGAACCGGCAAGTCGCCGGCCGCGCTCAGGTCGGATCGACAGCGCGGCGCGGATCAGGTCGGGGCGACGACGCGGACCCGCCCGGTGGACCGAAGTTGGATATCCGACACCGGAGGTAACGAGCGGCCGAAGGGCGGCCGGGTTGCCGCAGCCCACCCCGCCGACCGCCGCAAAACCCTCTGACCTGCGGAAATGCGACGTTACACCAGGTGGACGCCAACCGGTCATCGGTGCTACACAGGCAGATATCGGCGACCAACGACGGCACGTCGGCCACCCTCTCGACCATCGACCGTTCCCGCCCCCACCGGTTGCGGACCTCCCGGGCCAGCAGCCCGCAGAGACGGCACCGCCCCGTCGCCCGTGGATGGCAGGGTCTTCGACCAGGGAGTTGCCGTGAGGTATCTGCGTATCCGGTCCCGCCAGCAGCCGTACGAGATCGCTGTCCTGGTCACGGCACCCGTCTGCGGCGTCCTGATGATGGGCCTCGACGTCCGGCCGGCCTCGGTCCAGGGGTCCATGCCCGCGCCCCTCCAGGTCGCCTGGGAGATCGCACTGATCATGGTGGGCGTGACGGGGCTGCTGGGCATCATGTGGCCCGGCCGGCTCTCCACCGGGCTGGGCATGGAACTCGCGTCGCTCCTGGTGCTCGGCACGATCACCGGCATGTACGCGGTGGCGTTGATAGCCCTGTGGAGCCAGCAGTCAATGGTCGCCTCATCGTTCGTCGTGGCGGTGACCGTCGGGTCGTTGTGGCGTGCCGGGCAGCTCGTCATCGACCTCCGCCGTCTGGTCCTCGCGTGTGAATGTCTGAGCGCCGAACAGCTACAGGGAAGTGTGCCGTGAACACCTCACCCGCCCCCGCCGCGCCGCACTGGGTGCAGGTGACCCTCAGTGTGTTCGGCATTCTCGGCGGTTCGACCGGGCTGGTCGCGATCGCCACCGTGCTGGTGCAGCGGGGCAAGTTCAAGGCCGACGCCGCCGACACCCTCACCGAGGCCGCCCTCACCCTGGTGCAACCGTTGCAGACCCGGATCACCGAGTTGGAGGGTGAGGCGCTGCACGCCCGCACCGAACTCGGCACGCTGCGCGAGCAGGTCAACCAGTTGCAGTTCGTCGTCCGGGTGCTGACCCGCACGTTGGACCGGTGGCGGGCGGCGATCCGCGCGCCGGACGCCACCCTGCGCAGGGTGCGCGCGGTGGTGGCGGAGTCCGACCGGCTCCCCGAGTAACGCCGCCCTGCTCACGTCGTGGCGGAGCCGCGAAGCCGACCCACGAGGTCGCGTACGGCTGCCCGGAACGCGGGGTCGGACTCGCCCGGGTGGTGCCCGCGCAGCGGCGGAGGGCGGCGGTCGCCCGGTGCCGGCAGCAGATCGGCGGGGTCCCGCAGTCGCCGGTCGACGTGATCGGCGGGGTCGGCGGGGTTCGGCGCGGGATCGCCGGGCCGGCGCGCGGCGAAGATCCAGCCGCCTACGGGGTCGGTGTCCCGCCACAGGTTGACCCACCGCCACCCGATGCGCTCCCCCACCTCCCGCAGCGTCTGGTCGTCGAGGTACGCGGGAAAGAGTCGGGCGTAGAGGCGGTCCAGTGGGGAGCCGTAGGTCAGCAACGCGACGCGTCGCCGCGCGGCCGGCGGCAGCCGCAGCACCGCGAGCGCCAGCAACGCCGAACCGTGACTGTGCCCGCACAGCAGCACGCCGCCGTGCCGTCCGGTGAGGTGGCCGATCCGGTCGGCCAGTTCCGGCACCGCCCGGTCGGCGTAGCTCGGCGGCGCGAAGGGGTGGGCGGCCCGGGGCCAGAAGGTGCCCAGGTCCCACAGGATCCCGACGTGCCGGCGGAACCACGCCGTTCGGTAGGCGAAGAGACCGCCCGACAGCAGGGTGACCGCCACCGCGGCGACCAGATAGGTGCCGCCCACCAGCGCCATTCCGACGGCGCCGGCCGGCAGCCCGAGAACCCGCCGGGCCACCTCGTCCGGTTCGCGCCCGAACAGTCCGAGCAGGCTCGTGGCCAGTCCGATCAGGGCGAGCACCGCGTAGGTGACGGCCAGCAGGCCCAGCCACTCGGTGAACCGCGCCCGGGCCACGGCCTTGGTGACCTGCCGCAACCGCACGGTCGCCGCCGGCGGCGGCGCGGGAAAGTCGCGGCTGGTGATCGTCGCCGCCGCACGGCGGCGACGACGCCGCGACAGGACGGTCAGCGCCCCGCCCAGCAGCACCGCCGCGTCGACGTGCAGGAAGAACGCGAGCACCGTCCAGCGGTACGGCAGCGGCGGACCGCCGTCACCACGGTATCCGCCGAGCAGTACCCCACTCTGGTAGACCAGACCGGAGGCGAGCGCGCCGGCCAGACCGACCGCGATGGCCGCGATGACCGCCGCGCCCGCTCCCCCCGGCAGCGCCCGGCGACCCTCGCCACGTCCCCGGTGCCCCAACACCAGCGCGCTGAGCAGCACCAGCAACGACATCTGACCGAGCAGCGTGCCGCCCGCTATCCCGGCGTAGCCGGGGAGTCCGGCGGACGGCGGCCAGCCCCGCCCGTCGCTCGCCACGACGACGAGGGTCACCACGGTCAGGCCGGCCGCCACCACGGCGGTGGCGCGCGCCGCCCCGGTGGCCGTCCGCGCGGTCGCGGCCCGGTCGAGCAGACCGGGGACGGCGAGCAGGGCGACGCAGGCCACCAGGACCGCCACGGCGCACGCCAACAGCAGCGTCGTCCCGGCCGTCGCGCCGCCGGCCTGCCGGGCGGTGAGCAGCAGCAGGTCGAGTACGCCCAGCGCGGCCGCGACGTGGATCGCCCGTAACCGCTCCACCAGCGGCTCCACGGCCCACAGCGGGTTGGCGGCCGGCCGGGGGCGGCGGGTGCCGAGCAGTCGCAGGAGCCCCACGGCGGCGATCGGCACCGACGCCAGCACGGCCAGCCGCTGCCCGACGTGTCGGTCGTCCAGCCCGAACACCGTGTCGAAGGGCGCCCGGCAGGGTGTCCCGCCGAGACAGCGCCAGGCGAGCAGGTCGAGGGCGACCCCGGCGATGGACACCACGTACACCAGGGTGAGGTTGAGCGCGAGGAGCCGGCAGAGGACGGTGACCCCGGCGGCGCGCCCGCCGGTGGGGCGCATCCACACCGCCGCGTTGCTGAGCATGAACGGCAGCAACAGGACCATGGAGAGCGTCCGGGCCACCGTGCCCGAGGGCAGGTCACCCCAGCGGTACGCCTCGAGCGTCAATCCGTCGGGGCCGGCCCGGTCCCCGTTCGGGCGGTAGAAGCCGCCGCGATCGTCACCCGCGACCTGACGCGCCGACGCGGCGCCCAGGACGACCGAGGGTTCCGCCCCCGACACACCGTGCACCCGCAACTCCACCACGTCGGCGGGTCGCGGTGGGGCATCGGGGCGCGGTGCGGGCATCGGCGGGTCAGCCAGGTCGCCGCTGATCGGACGCCCCGTCCCGCATCGCTCGGTCGGCGTACCGCCGGAGGCCGGGCATCCCGTCGACCAGGACGATCAGCACCAGCACCCCGGCGACGACGGCGCTGTTCGCGACGTGCGGAAGCCGCTGGGTCGCGAACCCGCACACGATGATGGCCGGCACCCCGATCAGGCGCGCCCACGGCCGGCTGCCGTCGACCGCCCACGCGAGCAGGATCCGGGCGGTCAGGAACAGCGCCGGGCCGGTGATGCCCAGGGCCAGTTGCGCCGTCTCCTCGGTGCGGGGATCCTCGATCGTCATCTCCATGGCCACCGAGGTCGCCAGCACGCCGGCGATCATGAGCAGGTGCAGGTAACCGGCGAGCAGTGCCAGCTTGCTGCCGGGCGGACCGGCCGCCATGATGCTCGCGCCCAGCCGCGAGCCGGCCGGCACCAGGTAGAGCCGGGCGAGGGCCACCGCCGTGACGAACGCCAGGGCGAAGGCCAGCGTGCTCTCGAGGTGCAGGCCGGAGTCGCTGTAGGCGATGCCGGCGAACAGGATCAGCTCACCCAACGCGATGATGAAGATCTGCTGGTACCGCTCCGAGAGATGGTCGCCGTTGACCTGGAGATCCGGCCAGGAGCTGCGCCCGAGCCACGGGAACGGCCAGCGCAGCCGGGCCAGGGAATACTCCAGCACCAGGGCGAGGGTCCAGAGCACCTCCCGGGCCGGGCGGACGGCCACGCCGACCAGCCACATCGCACCGGAGATCGCGAACCAGATCGCCACCCGCAGGCTCCGCAGTTGCAGCGGATGCCCGCGCAGCGCCGGGATCAGCAGCGCGCCCCGACCGAGGTGGATCGCCACGTAGGCGCCCGCGAACAGCGCGGCGTGCGAGTCGAACGCGGTGGGCACGGCCGCGGCCATCAGCAGGCCGCCGAACATCACCCAGAGCAGGAGTACGACGATCAGCGGCGCCCGGGGGTCGAACCAGTCGGCCGACCACGCGGTCACGAACCACACCCACCAGATCGCCGCCAGCATCACCATGACCTGGAAGCCACCGTTGAGGCTGGGATCGTCGACCACCGCCCGGGACAGTCGGGTCAACGCGAAGATGAAGGCCAGGTCGAAGAAGAGCTCCAGGAACGAGGTCCGGCGGGGATCCTCCCGCTTCTGGAGCAGCCGCCCGGGAAGCGCGTTCGTCATCGCCCCCCTTCCCGGACGTCACCTGCCGTCCCAGTCGTACCATCCGCGCCGCCCGGCCCGGGTGGGTTCGGCCGGGCCGGGCACCATGGTCAGCGGGCGATGAGGTCCGCCGCCGTCGTCCAGAGCCGCTCGGCGTTGCCCGGGTCGAGCGCGTACGCCGCCACGCCGCTGTAGTCGGCGGGCCGCTCGGTCCGGACCGGGGCCTCGGCGCAGTCCTCGAAGTAGCGACCGCCGACGCCGTCGAGCAGCGGGGATGCGGCGAGCAGCACCGAGGTGGCGGCACCCTGCTGGGGGGTCTTCTGCCGCTCCTTCGGGGTACGGAGTCCGCCGGTGTGCTTCTGCAACCCGGTGGCGATCGCGCCCGGGTTCAAGGCGTTGGCGCGGATACCCTCGCCGGCCCAGCGGCGGTCGGCCTCGACGGCGAGCAGGGCCTCGGCGCTCTTGGACTGCCCGTACGCCAGCAGCGGGTCGTACGGCCGGAACGCGAAGTGCAGGTCGTCGAAGATCACCGGGGAGAAGAGGTTGCCGCTGGAGCTGACCGACACCACCCGGGCGCCACCAGCCGCGGCGAGGGCGTCGTGCAGGCCGACGGTCAGCGCGTAGTGCCCCATGAAGTTGGTGGCGAACTGCATCTCCCAGCCCTCGACCGTGCGCTCCAACTCGGGCAGCGCCATGATCCCGGCATTGTTGATCAGAATGTGCAGCGGCCCGTCCCAGCCGGCGACGAACCGGCGTACCGAATCCTGGTTGGCCACGTCGAGCTCGCGGACGGTGACCCGGTCCGCGCCGATGCTGGCCGCGATGTCCCGGGCGGCGTCCTGGCCGGCCGGAACGCGACGCACCGCGAGCACGACCTCGGCGCCGGCAGCGGCCAGCGCGCGAGCGGTCTCGATGCCGATGCCGGCCGCGCCGCCGGTGATGACGGCGCGCTTGCCGCCCAGGTCGACTCCGGCGAGCACCTCGTCGGCGGTCGAGGCGAACCCGAATGGCGTCGTGATGAGCGTGGTCATCTCTGTCCCCTCTCGAAAACCCATACCTGGCCCACTGTCACCCGGCCGACCGGCGATATCCGGGTTACCGGTTTTCCTGGTAGTGGCAGGACCAGGCTGGCCGGCGGCGATCACTCCTACGATGAGCTGGTGAGCACCGCCGGCCCACTGGGCGAGTACCTGCGGGCCCGGCGCGAGCTGATCGGGCCGGCTGACGTCGGTCTGCCGGCACACGGCCGCCGGCGGGTGCCGGGCCTCCGACGCGAGGAGCTGGCCCTGCTGGCCGGCATCAGCGCCGACTACTACCTGCGGTTGGAGCAGGGCCGGGACCGCAACCCGTCGGCCCAGGTGCTCGACGCGCTGGCGCGGGCGCTGCGGTTGGACCCCGAGGCCACGGCACACCTGCACCTTCTCGGCGGACACGCCCCTTCCGGTCTGGCACGACGGCCGGAACGGGTGCCGGTGGGCATCCGGCAGTTGGTGGGCTCGTGGACGCAGACGCCCGCCTTCGTGCACGGCCGGCACCTGGACGTGCTCTTCGCCAACCCGATGGCGACCGCATTGGCGCCGATCTACCGGGTCGGGGTGAACCTGCTGCGCGAGGTCTTCCTGGGCCCGCACGTTCCGGCGCTCTACCCGGCCCCGGAAGCGGTCGCCGCGAGCGCGGTCGCCGGACTACGCGCCCAGGTGGGGGTCGAGGTGGACGACCCACGGCTCACCGAGCTGGTCGACGAGCTGACGGCGGGCAGCGAGCTGTTCCGGCGGCTGTGGGCACGCCACGACGTCACCGTCCGCGCCGGGGGCGGGCTGCGGGTGTTCCACCATCCGCAGGTGGGCGAGTTGAGGCTGCGCTACGAGAAGCTGATGATCAGCGGCACGACCCAGTCGCTCGTCGTCTACCACGCCGAGCCGGGCAGCCCGTCCGCCCGCTCCCTCGCCCGGCTCGGCGGCACCGGCGCCGCGCCCGCGACGGACGAATAGCACATCGGGTCAGCGGGTGCCGGCCCGCTCGGCGACCACCACCGAGATGCCGTCGAGGACGCGTTGCAGGCCGAACTCGAAGGCGTACTCCGGGCCGTAGGCGGCGCCGTGCTGCCGGCCGGCCGCCGTGCCGACCCGGGACGCGGTCGGGTAGCTGTCCGGATTCAGGAACGTCTCCAGCCAGGGCGCGTGCGACTGCCACCACTGGCCGTCGCTCATCCCGGTCTCCCGTTCCAGGTCGACCACCTCGGAGGCGGCCCGCGCGGAGGACTTCACATGCCCGAGCACGAGGGTGAGCACCGCGTCCATCTCGACGTCGGTGAGCCCGATGTCGGCGACCGCGCCCAGTTCGTGGTCGTACTTGGCCATCAGGTGCGGCCCGAGCACCGGGCGGGTGGTCTCGGCCCGCAACATCCACCGGTGCCGCTGGTAGAGCGCCAGGTTGTCGCGGGCGATCCGCTCCAACCGGGCCCGCCAGTCCCCCTCGACGGCGGGACGCGGCATCTCGCCGTACACGGTGTCGATCATGACGTCGACGAGTTCGGCCTTGCCCGGCACGTACGTGTAGACCGACATGGTGCCCACACCCAGCGCCTCGCCGACCCGGCGCATGGTCAACGCGTCGAGACCCTCGGCGTCGGCGATGTCGATGGCGGCCCGGACGATCCGGTCGACGCTGAGCCCCTGCCCGGCGCTGCGGCTGGTCGGTTCCCGGGTGCGCCAGAGGATGGCCAGGCTACGTGCCGGGTCCGCGGTCGGCTTGCGCTCAGTCGCCATGGTGCGGCCATCCTAGCAACGCGCGCGTACGCGGTACGCCGGCCGGACGGCGTCGGCGGGGCCCACCCGAGACCCCGCCGACGCCGATCCCGTCACGGCTTGAGCACCACCTTCTCGCAGTCGTCCTGCTTGTTCTTGAACAGGTCGAAGCCGCGTGCCGCGTCGTCCAGCGACATCGTGTGGGTGATCACCCGGGTGGGGTCCAGCTCGCCGTTCTCGATGTGGCGCAGCAACGGCGTCATGTACCGCTGGACGTGGCACTGACCGGTACGCAGGGTCAGCGACCGGTTCATCCAGGCGCCGGAGGGGAACTTGTCCAGCAGGCCGCCGTACACGCCGATGACCGACACGATGCCGCCGCTGCGGCAGGACAGGATCGCCTGGCGCAGCGCGTGCGGCCGCTCGGTCTCCGAGCGCACCGCCTGCTTCACCCGGTCGTACGCGTGCAGGTGCGCGCTGCCGTGGCTGGCCTCCATGCCGACCGCGTCGATGCACTTGTCCGGCCCGCGTCCGCCGGTCAGCTCCAACAGCCGGGACCGGACGTCCACCTCCTCGAAGTTGATCGTGGTGTGCCCGGCCTCCTCGGCCATCCGCAGCCGGTACGGCTCCGTGTCGATCGCGATGACCGTGGCCGCGCCGAGCAGACGGGCGCTGTCCATCGCGAACTGGCCGACCGGGCCGGCGCCCCACACGGCGACAACGTCACTGGGCTGGATGTCGCACATCTCGGCGCCCATGTACCCGGTCGGCAGGATGTCGGACAGGAACAGCACCTGCTCGTCGGTCAGGTCCGACTCGATCTTCAGCGGCCCGACGTCGGCGAACGGCACCCGCACGTACTCGGACTGGCCGCCCGCGAACCCGCCGGTCAGGTGGGAGTAGCCGAAGATGCCGGCCACCGGGTGACCGAACATCTTCTCCGCGATCCCGGCGTTGGGATTGCTGTTCTCGCAGCACGAGAAGAGCTCGGCCGTACACGCCGCGCACGCGCCGCAGGCGATCGGGAACGGCACCACCACCCGGTCGCCGACCCGCAGCCGGCCCGGGTCGACGCCGTCGCCGACCTCGACCACCTCACCCATGAACTCGTGGCCCAGCACGTCGCCGTCCTGCATGGTCGGCACGTACCCGTCCACCAGGTGCAGGTCGGAGCCGCAGATCGCGGTCGAGGTGACCTTCACGATCGCGTCCCGCCGGTTCAGGATGCTCGGGTCCGGCACGTCGCGGACCTCGACCTTGTTCCGCCCGGCCCAGGTGTTCGCCCTCATGCCGCCTCCCCCTTGGACAACTCGTCGCTGGACAGCGGCTGCGCCGGCCGCTGCGGGAACTCCCGCCGGGCACGCTTGCCCCAGGGTGCGCCGTCGGAGCGCACCACCTCGCCGGTCTCCAACACCTGCTTGAGTCGACGCAGGTCGTCGTCGAGCTGCTGGTGCGGCTCCTCGCCGAAGTACCGGGCCACCGCCTCGCCCAGCTTGCCGCCGGGGATGTCGTACACCAGCAGCACGTGCACCTCGGTGCTCACGCCGTCGGGCGCCGGCACGAACCACACCTTGCCGGTGTTCGGCACGTCGGCGTCGCCGGTGGACCGCCAGCCGATGCGCTCGCCCGGCACCTCCTCGGTGATCTCCGCGTCCCACTCGACGCTGCGGTCGAACGGCGCGCTCGCCGTCCAGTGACTCGTCCGCTCCCCGGTGACGCGCACCTCCTGCAGGTGGGCCATGAACGTCGGCAGGCTCTCCAGGCGACGCCAGAAGGCGTACACGTCGGCCGCCGGTTGACGGATGGTCGTCGTGGCCAGCAGATCCATGATTCCCCTCCCCTCTCTTGCGGCATCACCTACCCCGAGAGTCACGTCCTGCACATCCGGCGGGCAGAATGCGCGGCCGGATGTCGGACGTACCGAAGATCAGACCCCTTCGCGTTCGTCGGACAGCCGCGGTCCGGCGGCGGCCGGCACGAGGTGGCGTACCTCCGGAACCCCGTCGGTCAGCTCCCGGGCCCGCGCCTCGGCCTCGCGGTCCTCACCGGTCAGCCGACCGCCGTGCTGGCGCAGGTGCTCGTCCCACGACGGCACCAGGTACACCTCGACGAACCGGTCGGTCGTCTCGGCCGGCCGGAACAACCCCCAGCGCATCGCGCCGGTGCGCTGCCGGGCCCCGCGCACCGCGTCCATCGCCGCGAGGAACGGCCCCTCCCGCTCCGGCCGGACGGTGTACCGCACCGTCACCAGCACCGGGCCCACCCAGGGGTCCGGCTCGTGCGCCAGGTGCAGTTGCGGCCAGTAGGCCGCCGGTTCGCGGTTCACCGACCGCAGGTCCGGCAACGGCCAGATCCGGCTGGTCACGGTCCCGACGAGCATCGACGCCGCCGCCGTGAGGTAGGCGGGGAGCAGCCCGCCCATCTCGGCCACCAGACCCCACAGCAACGCGCCGGCGGCCTGCCCGCCGGCGAAACACACCTGGTAGACGGCCAGGCCCCGGGCCCGTACCCAGCTCGGCAGGAAGAGCTGCATCTCGGCGTTGACGTTGGCCAGGACCGTCACCCACGCCATCCCCGCCGGCAGCAGAGCCAGGAGCACCAGCGGCACCACCCGTACGGTGCCGACCAGCGCCAGCGCGGCGGTGAACAGCGCGCCGGAGGCGAGCAGGATCTGGTTGGCCGACAGCCGGGTACGGATCACCGCCAGCAGCACACCACCGGCGATGGCGCCCACCCCGAGTGCGCCCAGCAGCAGCCCGTACCCGCCGGAACCCAGCCCGAGCCGCCGGGCCGCCACCAGCGGCAACAGCGTCCACAGCGCGCTGGCCGGGACCACGAAGACCAACGCGCGACGCAGCAGCCGGCGCACGGTCGGCGAGTGGCGTACGTAGCGGCTCCCGGCCCGCAGCGCGGCGGCGAACCGCTCGGGCACCTCGACGGCGCGGGCGGTAGCCGGCCGCCAGCGCCAGAGCGCGGCCGCGAAGACGGCGAACGCCACCGCGTTGAGCCCGAAGACCGGAGCGACGCCGGTCCGGGAGATCAGCACACCGGCCAGCGCCGGTCCCACCGCCCGCGCCACGTTCACGCTGATCGAGCCCAGCGCGGACGCCGAGCGCAACTGTTCCTGCGGCACCAGCTCCGGGATCACCGCCGACCAGGCCGGCAGGGTGAGCGCCTGCCCGACCCCGAACGCGAAGGTCAGGGTGAGCAGCAGCGCCGGTGGCATCCGGTCGGTCAGGGTGAGCAGGGCCAACGCCACCGCCACCGCCACCAGGAACAGCTGCACGGCGATCAGCAGGTGGCGACGGTCGAAGCTGTCGGCCAGCACACCGGCGGGCAGCGCCAGCAGCAGCACCGGCAGCAGGCTGGCGGTCTGCACCAGGGCGACCAGCGTGGCGGCGTTGGCGTGGTGGATCAGCAGCCACTGCGCGCCGACGGTCTGCATCCAGGTGCCGACGTTGGCGGCGAGCAGGGCCAGCCACAGGTTGCGGTAGACGGCACCGCGCAGCGGCGCCCACGCGGAGGCCGGACGGTCGCCCGCAGCGGCCCCCGCCGTCACCACCGCCCGTCCGCGCGCAGCACCCGCTCACCGGAGACGTAGAGGTCGTCGGGGCGCAACAGCAGCAGTCGTACGACCTCGGTGGCGACCTGCTCGGGCAGGGCGTAGATCTCGTCCAGGAACTCGGCGCCGACCCGCTCCTGAAGCCGCGTCGGCATCGGCCCGGGGTGCAGCTGCATCACCTTGATCCGGTTGCTGTGCTGGGCCTCGGCCAGCGAGTCGACGAGACTGCTGCCGTAGCTCTTGGTCGCCCGGTAGACCGGTATGCCGGGCCGGGGTGCGGCGAGCGCCATCGCGCCGATATACACCACGTTGCCGTAGCCCTGCCGCTGGAGATGCTCCAGCGCCTCCCTCAGCAGGTACGTCGTCCCCAGGACGTTGATGTCGACGGCCCGCCGGATGTGCTCCACCGGCAGCTCCCCGAGATCACCGCCCGCCCACATCGACGCGCACGCCGCGACCCCGTCGACCGTGCCGTAGCGCCCCACCACCTCGGCGAACGCGTCCCGGACCTGCTCGTAGGAAGAGACGTCGCAGATCACGCCGTCGCATCCCAACTCGTCGGTCGTTCCGGCGACCTCGTCCGGCACGTTGCCGAACACCACGACGCGGTGCTCGTCGAGCAGCAGCCGGGCCACCGCGAGGCCCAGCCCGCTGGTACCGCCGACCACCACGAAGGTTCTGGCACCCATGTCGCTCCCGCCGCCGCCACCACCGGTCCCACACCACCGGTCACACGTCGCGCGTCGTTCCCGTTTCCGGACTCCGCACACCCCGCCGGTAGTGCTGGGCCTACCCCGAAGAGGGGATCTGGACGGCTGGGGCGGCCGCCGACCGGCGATTAGCGTCTGCGGCATGACCTCGGAACACCCCCGTCACCTGGCCGCGGCCCTGCGCCGCCGCGACTGGCTGATCTCCGCCTGGCCCTGGCGCGCGCTGGCCTACCTGATCACCACCGTGCCGATCGCCGGTGTGCTCACCGTCGGGCTGCTCGTCATCGGCGCGCCCCTGCTGGCCGCCGCCAACGCGCTGCGGCAGCACGGTCGGCCGCCGGAGATACCGCTGATGCTGTTCCTGGCGGTCGGCAGCCTCACCCTGGTGGCCCTCGCGCCGCTCGCCAGCGTCCCGGTCGCCGCCGTCGAACGGTGGCGGATCGGCCTGGTGGACGGCCGCCCACTGCCCGCGTCGCCGTGGCCGGGGCTGGTCGCCCGCTACCGCAGCGCGGCCGGCTGGCGGGAGGTGGCGTACCTGTTCTGGCTGGGCGGTGTGGTGCCCGTCGCGTACTGGACGTTCCTGATGCTGGTGCTGCTGGACCTCGGGATGGTCACCAGCCCCTGGCTGGCCGGCGACGCCGATCCGGTGGTGATCTGGCGGCCGATCGAGAGCACCGGCGAGGCCGTCCCGTACGCGATCGTGGGGGTGCTGCTCGTCCCGGTGCTCTGCTACGGGGCGGGACTGCTCGCCGCCGCCCAGGCTGCCGTGGCCCGGTGGGCGCTGACCAGCCCGGTCGACGCGGCGGCGCTGCGCGAGGTCGCCCGGTCCCGGACTCGGCTGGTCGGCGCGTACGAGGCGGAACGGCGGCGCATCGAGCGGGACCTGCACGACGGCGCGCAGCCCCGGCTGACCAGCCTCACCCTCCAGCTGGGTCTGGCCCGGCTGGACGTACCCGAGGACTCACCGGCCGCCCGGCCCCTCGCCGTGGCGCACGACCAGGCGCGCGGGCTGATGGTGATGCTGCGGCAGTTGGTGCACGGAATCCGGCCGCAGAGTCTCACCGACCTCGGCCTCACCGGCGCGGTCCGCGAGCTGGCCGACGCGTCCCCCGTGCCGGTCACGGTGCACGCCGACGTCGCCGGGGAGCTGCCGGAGATCGTCGAGACCACCGCGTACTTCGTGGTGTCCGAGGCATTGGGCAACGTGGCCCGGCACGCCGGAGCGACACGCGCCGACGTACGCCTCACGCGGGCCGGCGGTGACCTCGTCGTCGAGGTGTCCGACGACGGGCGCGGTGGCGCCGACCCGGCCCGGGGCACCGGCCTGACCGGGCTCGCCGACCGGGTCGCCGCCGCCGACGGTCGGTTGCTGCTGGCCAGCCCGCCCGGCGGGCCTACCCTGGTCCGGGTGGAGCTGCCATGTCGCCGGTGACCCGGGTGGTGCTCGCCGAGGACGAGGTGCTGCTGCGCGAGGGCCTGGTCGCGCTCCTGACCCGCTTCGACTTCACGGTGTGCGCGGCCGTCGGCTCCGCTCCCGAGCTGCTGGCCGCGGCCCGCGCGCACCAGCCCGACCTGGTGCTGACCGACATCCGGATGCCGCCCGGCCGGCGCGACGACGGACTGCGGGCCGCCGTCGCGCTCCGCGCCGAGCGGCCCGACCTGCCGGTGGTGGTGCTCAGCCAGTTCGTGCAGACCGGGTACGCGGCGGCGCTGCTGGACAGCGGCGACGGCCAGCGGGTCGGCTACCTGCTCAAGGACCGGGTGGCCGAGGTGACCGAGTTCGTCGACACACTGCGCCGGGTCGCCGACGGCGGGACCGCCATCGACCCGGACGTGGTACGGCAACTGCTGCACCGACCCCGCGACCCGCTCGCCGCGCTCTCCGCCCGCGAGCGGGAGGTGCTGGCGCTGCTGGCCGAGGGCCGCTCCAACGCGTCCATCGCCGCCCGGCTGCACGTCACCGAGGCCGCCATCGGCAAACACGTCGGCAACATCCTGCTGAAGCTCGACCTGCCACCCAGCGACGACACCAACCGTCGGGTGCTCGCCGTGCTCACCTACCTGCGCGCGGACCCGGTGGGCTGACCGGCGGCGGACGATGATCGGGGCGTAGATTCGATCGGCGGTACCGGCGCCACCAGGGGCGCGGGCCGGCGAGACGGGGGTACGGCATGGCGGAGGCGCTGCGGGTCGGTCTGCTGGGGTACGGGCTGGCGGGTCGGGTCTTCCACGCCCCGCTGATCGCCGCGACACCCGGACTGCGGCTGGACGCCATCGTGACGCGCGATCCGCAGCGGCGCGAGCAGGCCCACCAGATGTTCCCGGACGCCCGCCTGGTCGACGACGCCGACGAGCTGTGGCGTACCCCTGACGCTCTGGACCTGGTGGTGGTCGCGACGCCGAACCGGCAGCACGTGCCGATGGCGCGGGCGGCGCTCGCCGCCGGCCTGCCGGTCGTGGTCGACAAGCCCCTCGCTCCCACCGCCGCGGACGCCCGGGCCCTCGTCGAGGAGGCCGACCGGCGGGGGGTGCCGCTGACGGTGTTCCAGAACCGCCGCTGGGACGGCGACTTCCTGACCGCCCGCGCGCTGGTGGAGAGTGGCGAGCTGGGACGGGTGCTCCGGTTCGAGTCCCGGTTCGAGCGGTTCCGCCCGACGATCAAGCCGGGGTGGCGGGAACTCGCCGGGGTGGACGAGGCCGGTGGCGCCCTGTTCGACCTGGGCGCGCACCTCGTCGACCAGGCCGTGCAGCTGTTCGGCCGGGTCGAGCGGGTCTACGCCGAGGTCGACCGCCGCCGGGCCGGCGCCGAGGTCGACGACGATGCGTTCGTGGCGTTGACCCACGCCAACGGGGTGCGCTCGCACCTGTGGATGGGGGCCATCACCGCGCAGCTCGGCCCGCGACTGCGGGTGCTCGGCGACCGTGCCGGCTACACGACCTACGGGCTGGACGTGCAGGAGGCCGCGCTGCACGACGGCGGCCGACCGGACCAGCCGGGCTGGGGCGAGGTCCCGCCGGAGCGGTACGGCCTGCTCGGCGTCGACGGTGACCTGCGCCCCACGCCGACCGTGCCCGGCGCGTACCAGAGCTTCTACGCCCAGGTGGCGACGGCGCTGCGCGACGGCACGCCGATGCCGGTCGACCCGCGCGACTCGGCCGCCACGGTCGAGTTGATCGAGCTGGCGCACCGGTCGGCGGCCGAGGGCGTGGTGCTGCCGGTCCCGGCCGCCTGAGCCCTACTCCGTCTGCTGCTCGGAGGGGGCCTCTTCCCGCTCGGAGGAGGTCTCGTCCTGCTCGGAGAGGGCAACCTGCTGCTCTGAGAGAGCGTCGTTCTGCTCGGAGAGGGCATCGTCCGGTACGCGGGCGTCGTCGTCGGTCAGCGCGTCGTCCGACGAGGTGGTGAGGGCGGCAAGCCGACGCTCGGCCTCCCGGACCTCCTCGTCGAGCCGAGGGTTCTCCTCGTCGGGACCCTGCGACATGAGCGACCTCCAGCGCGCGCGGACCGCCCTCGTGTACCCGGCCTGGGGCGGGGAATGCGCGCACGGCACCCGGCCGCGTCCGGGGTTGATCCACTCCACTTCCGCGATGTTGCGGCATCACAACCTCGGGATGCCCCCACATCGGCGAAGTCGAGTTGATCGAGCAGGCTCGGCTTGATCACTTGATGCTCACCAGTTCCAGGAAGCCTCTACGAACTGGTGAGCATCAAGTGATCAAGGACTACGGAAGGCGCGCCGGTCATGCCGATCGACGAACCCGTATCCAGGGCCACCGAGCTGTTCACCGCCAAGCGCGTACTCGACGCGCACTGGACGGATGCGCCCGACTCACCGTGGCGGGCAGGTGGATGCCTGGAGTGCAGAGGGCGGGACAACTGCCCTCAGCTTGAGTGGGCGTCAGCCCTCGCGGCAGAGGTCGCCTCGGTCATGTTGCAGAAGAAGTGACCCGAAGCGCGAAGGGATGGGTCGAGCACCGGGTGGGCCGGGGGGCGCGGGGGGCGTTGCCGGCCCGACCCGGTGCCGGATCAGCGCTGCTTCAGCTCGCGCCAGGACGGGTGCGTCCCGCGCCAGGCATCGGCGAGGATGGTCGCCGAGGCCCGGCTGGGGCACTGCTGCACCCGCTCGCGGCCCGACGCCCCACCGATCTGGGCGCGGACCTCCCAACCTTGCCCATCAGTACGGATGTACACGTCCCGGCGCCCGCGCGGGGTCGTGTCACCGTTCCACCAGTGTTCCTCCACCTTCATTCGCCGACCGTATAGCAATTTTCGCGCCGGGGGTACGGCGCAGGTGAGCAGATACAGGGGCGATAGCGGCAATACGGGCGCACTTCCACCTGTGTGGGCGACGGGGAGGAACCGCATCGGCGACTCCTCCCCGCCCTGAGCGATGGATCAGGCCCCCGTCACATACCGCTGAGGACGCCCGCCAGGGTGCTCGCCAACTTGTCCTGCCCAGAGGGGCTGGGGTGCGGCGAGCCACCCTCTGCGGTGACCTGAATGTCACCCGGAGTGAACGGCGGTGGGAAGGCCACCCGGACGGCCGGGTCGAACGGGACACCCATCTGGATGGCCCAGTTGAGGTCGCTGATCACACCCCGCACGGTGCCCACCCAGAGGGGATCGATCAGCGGCGACAGCATCGACACCGGTTGCGGCGGTATGTAGGACAGCAGGGCCGCCGGCAGGTACGCCTTGAGCTGCATCCAGGCGTACTGCCCGATGTCGATGTTGGCCGGGGTGATGTCGTAGTAGAGCATCCACACCACCTTGTCGGCGCCCGCCGCCAACAGGGAGTTGACGATGAAGGTGGCGTCGGCGGTGACACCCGCGTACCGGCTCGGACCGTCGTAGCGGGGCACCTGCACGTTGATGTAGTAGTCCTCGCCCACCGGCAGGTCGATCCAGAAGTTGCAGCCGCCACCGTTGGTGATGATGCCGCCCTTGCCACCCACGGCCGCCCACTCGAAGCGGATCAGGCCGTACGGGTCCAGGGTCTCCGCCGCGAACTCGTAGGCCCGGCACTTCGCCAGCCGGGTCAGCACCGTCGTCCAGTTGGTGTTGTTCACGCCGCCGGTCGTGACGTGGTACGCGTCGTGCTTGTCGCTCTTCGCCTTGGCGATGCGGGCGGTGGCGAGACCGAGCGGGCTGGCCACCCGGGCCCACGCGTTGCCGCACGAGTCCGGACCGGCGCGACCGGCGATGATGTCGCCGGTGCCGTACCCGGTGCGCGCGTAGTTGTCGTAGTCGACGATGCTGCCGTCCATGTCGAAGTAGCGCCGGGCGTAGCTGTAGACGCCGTTGTTGCCGGGCATCATGCGGTCGTCGAACGAGGTGTTCGGGCAGCCGGGTCCCATGATCCCGTAGCCGAACTGGTGGTGCGACGAGCTGATCGAGTCACCCGTCACGGTGAGCACGGTGTCGTCCTCGACGGTCTGCACCTCCCGGCAGCGGATCCGGTCCTTGTTGGCGTCCACCAGGGTGGGGTTGCCGTTGACCTGGGGGCAGCCGGTCGGCGGCGGGGGCGGCGGCGACCCCGGACCGCCGGTGGGCCAGGGCGGCCCGTCGGTCGGGTCGGTCGGGTTGCTGGGTGACGACGAGCCGCTGGGTGAGGCGCTGCTCGACGGCGAGGAGCTACCGGACGGCGACGCGCCGCCGGACGGGGAGGAACTACCCGACGGCGACGCGCTACCCGACGGTGAGGAACTGCCGGACGGCGACGCGCTGCCCGACGGCGACGCGCTACCGGACGGGGAGGAACTGCCCGACGGGGACGCGCTACCGGACGGAGACGCGCTCCCCGAGGGAGAGGAGCTGCCCGACGGGGACGCGCTGCCCGAGGGAGAGGAACTACCCGACGGCGACGCGCTGGCCGAGGGCGACGTGCTCCCCGAGGGGCAGGGCGAACCGCTCGGCGAGGAGGTGGGCGAACCGCTGGGCGACGTCGGGGACGTGGGCGCTGTCGCGGTCGCGGCGGGGGCGCGCTGCGCGACCGCCTGGGCCGTCACCGGCGGCCGGGTCTGCCGGGTCGGCGAGGCCGACGCCGAGGGCGACGCGGAACCGGTCGGCGTCGGGCAGTCGGCGGCCGCCATCCGGTTCTGGGTACGGATCTGCGCGAGCCGCTCCTCGACCTCCGCCGGGAGCTTCCCGCCCGGCTTGACGCACGGGTCGAGCAGCCAGGTCGTACCCTCCAACTCGCGGGTGCAGGGCGGCGCGGCGGACGACGAGTCGGCCACGGGGGTGGCGTTGGCCGGGGCGGGCGACGCGCCGCCGGCGGTCGGGGCGACGATCGCGGTGAGGGTGGCCACCGCCAACGCCATTCCGGCGGCGAAGAGAACATTGTGGAACGACCGGGTGGGTCGCGGTCCTGGTGGTCCGCTTGCATCCAGTTGGCTCATGCCGTCCTCCAGGGACTGAGTGCACCGGTAGGTGTGTTACCGCACGGTAGGGAGGCGCGCGGTAACCCGGTAGATCAGTCGTCCTTACCTACTGTCGAGCGGCGATCGCTCGTGGTGACCTGTCCCGGCACGCCCGGACGTCTGCTGGCCGAGCACGACGGCCAGCTCCCGGCGGTTACGGACACCCAGTTTCGTGAAGACCCGGGCCAGGTTGTTGTTGACGGTGTTGACCGACAACCCGAGCCGGTCGGCGATGCTGCGGCTGGACAGGGCGACCGCGAGCAGCGCGACGTCCCGCTCGCGGCGGGTCAACGTCGCCTGCTCGACGCCCACGGCGGTCGCGGCGAGCAGCGGCGTCCGTACGCCCCGGCACGCCTCGGCCAGCGTGGCGGCCCGCTGCGCCACCGCCAGCCGGGGTCGACCCCGGCGGGCGTACGCCCGGGCGGCGACGCCGACCACCTCGGCGGCGAGCAGGGTGTGCCCGCGGGAGACGAGGTCGTCCGCGGCTGCCTCCAGGGCCGGACCGTCGTCGTGGAGCAGACCGTCGGTCGCGCCGGCGAGAGTGGACGCCAACCCGCCGAGCTGGTCGGCGAGGGCGTGCAGCCGGTCCCGGACCGGCTCCGGGGCACCGAGGCGCGCGCACTCGTAGAGCGCCACCGCCTCGATGGTGGGCTGCTCGCTGCCGCGGGCCAGGTCGGCCGCGTGCCGGGCGGTACGGAGCGCCGCGGTGCGGTCCCCCTCGGCGACCTGCACCCAGGCGCGGTTCAGCTCCACCCAGGCGTGGAAGATCCGGTTGGCGGTCCGCTCCCGGGCGTCCGCCGCGGCCAGCCAGCGCCGCGCACCGGACAGGTCACCGGCCAGGGCCCGTACGCCCGCCAGCTCGGCCCAGTACGTCCGTACCAGGTGGTACTGGTCGTTCTCCTCGACCAGCGCGATGGCCTCGCGCAGGTCGGCCTCGGCGGCGTCGAGCTGCCCCTGCGCCTTGCCGATGATCCCGCGGAACCCGGCCCACACGGCGACCATCCCCCGCGCGTCGCTGGCCACCGCCGCGCGGTAGCCCTCGTCGGCCAACTCGACGGCCTCGGCCAGCTCGCCGGCGGCGTACCGGGCGTAGCAGAGCCCCAGCCCGACCTGGGCCTCGTTCCAGGGGAGGTGCTCGGGCGCGGCGGCGAGCACCGCCCGGCCCCGCCGCGCCAGCTCCGCCGCGAGTCCGAGCCGGCCGAGCATGCCCGCCGCCGAGGCCGCGCCCATGGTCGCCCAGCTCGCCGCGCGGACGCCGGTGTCGGGGCGGGCGAGCACAGCCTGACCGACCGCCAACGCCGCCTCGCACCGGCCGTCGTAGAACAGCACCCACGAGCGGGTGGCCTCGGTCAGGTCGTGGCCGGGCGAGCCCGCGGGCACCATCCGCAGTGTCTCGTGCGCCTCGTCGATCCGGTCCAGACCCCAGTACAGCAGCCCGGCCCGGGTGATCGCCCAGATGGCGAGCCGCTTGCTGCCCGGTGGCGGGGCCGGCGGGAGCATGTCGAACGCCTCCTGGCTGCGCGCCTGGTACTGCAGAACCCGGGCCAGCAGCCACTGCGCCTCCCACCCCGGGTCGGCGTCGTACGCCGTGCGGGCCAACCGCTCGGCCAGGTCGATGTCGAACCGGTCGATCGCCTGCCGCGCGGCGGCCAGCGCGATGCCCGGGTGCCGAACGCTGCCGGAGCGCAGTTGCCACACGCCGGCCACCAGCGCGTCGTCGCGGCGGCGCAGCGGCATGCTCGCCAACACGTCGGTGAGCTGCCCGAACACCGTCCGGGAGCGGCTGGCGGGCATGCTGGCGCGCAGCGCCTCGCCGTAGAGCGGATGGGCCATCCGCAGGGCCGTACGGGCGCCGGAGCGCTCCGCGACCACCATGCCGCTGCGTTCGGCGGCCTCGATGGCGGCGGGGTCGACGAAGCGTTCCAGCAGGGCCAGGGAGAGGGGTTCGCCGCAGGCGACCACCTCCAGCACCTGCCGGGCGGCCGGTTCGAGGGCGCGCAACCGGGCGCTGACCAGCTCGGCCAGCCGGGGACTGCCGGACGCGGTGCCGCGCCAACGCCAGACGCCCCGCACCTCGTGCAGGCCGCCGGTCTCCATCGCGTCGGCGAGCAGTTCCCGCAGCAGCAGCGGGTTGCCGTCGGCGAGCTGCCGCAGCCGACGGCGGCTGAGCGCGTCGAGCGGACCGGGCGCGGCCTCGTCGAGCAGGTGGTCCACGGCGGTGGCCGGCAGGGGACGCACCTCCAGTCGCCGGCCGGAACCGGTCCACAGTGAGGTGAGGGCGTCCGAGAGTGGTTCGCCCGCGCGGACCGTCGCCACCGCCACCGCCAGGCCGTGCACGGCGAGCTGGTGCAGCAGCCCGGCGGACGGCTCGTCGAGCAGGTGTGCGTCGTCGATCCCGATCATGACCGTGCGTCCGGCGCTGCGCCGGGCGAAGTCGCGCTCCACGGTGACGACCAGCCCCATCGGGTCGGCGTGCGGCCGGGTCGGTGCGGGGATGAGGTGCGAGACCGCGCCGAACGGGATCGAGCGGGCCGCGCCGGTCGCCGACACCCAGTGGCACTCCACGCCGTTGTCGCCGGCGCGGGCCAGTGCCTCGCGCAGCAACCGTGTCTTGCCCACCCCGGCCTCGCCCACCAGCACCAGGCCGGGCACCCGCGCCGTCACGACGTCCTCGATGGTCTTCAGCTCGACGTCGCGGCCGACGAGTCTCCATTCCCCACGTCCCGGCATGACGACCCTCACCTCGCCCTCGGGGCAGCCCTGCCGTCCACCCTATGGGCAGTCCCGACACTTCCGCTCGACGGCGGTCGATGCGGTCAGGACGAGGTGGTGAGCAGGTAGTCGTCCGCCTCCGGGCTCCACCGCAGGTCGACCGCGCCGCTGGTGGCGGCGGCCTTGCAGAACTGCAGGAAGCTGCGGTAGCCGAGCTTCTTCTCGCTGAAGTCGGGCCGGACCCGGCGGAGCTGGTTCTTCAGGCCGGAGAGCGCCACCGGGTTGCCGGCGCTGCCCAGGTCACCCACCACACCCCGGAGCAGGCCGAACGCCACCTCCCGGTCGCCGTGCTCGGGCAGGGACACCTCGGGGTCGCCCTTGGCGGGCCCCTCGGCCAGGTCGACCACGTTGTGCTCGGCGAGGTGGCGCAGCAGCTCGCCGAAGGTGCGGAAGCCGTAGTCGGACTCGCTGAAGGTGGGGTCCTTGCGCAGCAGGGTGCGCTTGAGCCGGGAGGCGGTCACCTCGCCGCTCGCGCTGCCCTGCAACCCGGCCACCGTCTGGGCGACCTGCACGGCGAGCGTGTCCACGTCCCGGCCGGGTTCCTCGTCCGCCGGCTGGTCCTCCACCTCCGGCTCGCGCTGCTGCTCCGGCTCGGGCGGCCGCTGGTCGGGGCCGTTCTGCCGGGCCGGGCGGGCATGCCGGGCGCGTACGGGCGGGATGTCCACGCCCTCCAACCGGTCGTAGTACAGGAACTCGTCGCACGCCGGTGGCAGCAGCGCCGACGTGGACCCCTCCACCCCGACGCCGATGACCCGCTTGTTGAGCTCCCGAAGCTTGTGGACGAGCGGGGTGAAGTCGCTGTCGCCGCTACAGATGACGAAGGTGGAGATGTAGTCGCGCTCGAACGCCAACTCGATCGCGTCGACGGCCATCTTGATGTCGGCGGCGTTCTTCCGGGACGCGCCCATCCGCTGCGGGATCTCGATCAGCTCCACGTGGGACCGGGTGAGCATCCGGCGGTCCTCGTCGAAGTACGACCAGTCGGCGTACGCCCGGCGCACCACCACCCGCCCGCGTTCGGCCAGCGCGTCGGCGATCGGCCGGAAGTCGAAGGCCGCGCCGCCACGGTGGTCGCGGGCCCCCAACGCCAGGTTCTCGTAGTCGAGGAAGAGGGCGATCCGATCTTCGTGCTCCACGCGGCTCACCCTACGCCGCCCGAACGGGGTCCGGAGGCACCCGACGCGCCGCAGCTCAACTCGACGTCCGTCCATTTCTTGCAGCTCAATAGTCGACTCTTTTCATCTTTGGATTGTTGTCTTGCAGTGTGATGTACCGGTGCTGCATCATGGCGGTCAATGTCGGGCGTCCAGGGGAACGCCGGGCGGACCTCCACCACCACCCACCCAGGAGGGTCACCGATGTCTCGCAGCACCCTGCCGACGCGCGGACGCCCGGGCCGCCGCCCGGTCGCCGCCGCCGTCGCGCTCGCGGCCGGCCTCACCGTGCTGGTCGCCGGACCCACCGGGGCCGCCGCCGGCCCGGCCGGGTCACCCGGCACACAACCGGTCGTCACCCGGGCGGCGCTCGATCCGGCGCTCGTCGCCGGACGCGGGGCCGACGTCGACTTCGTCGAACAGGAGGCCGAGAACGCCCGCACCAACGGCGAGATCATCGGCCCGGACCGGTCCGCCTACACCCTGCCCGCCGAGGCGTCCGGCCGTCGAGCCGTCCGGCTCACCCGCGGCGAGTACGTCGAGTTCGTCCTGCCCCGCGCCGCCAACGGGATCACCGTGCGGTACAGCATCCCGGACGCCCCCACCGGCGGCGGGA
Source organism: Micromonospora sp. bgisy143 (assembly GCF_057708145.1). Classification (NCBI taxonomy): domain Bacteria; kingdom Bacillati; phylum Actinomycetota; class Actinomycetes; order Micromonosporales; family Micromonosporaceae; genus Micromonospora; species Micromonospora sp. bgisy143. The sequence goes on along the minus strand of NZ_JBYIRN010000023.1, from coordinate 54,334 downwards.
TCACCGCGCCGCTGAAGGTCGCCGTCAACGGCACACACGTCCGCACCATGACGCTGACCTCGCAGTACTCGTGGCTCTACAACCAGTACCCGTTCACCAACGACCCCCAGGCCGACCTGCTGCACCCAGACTGGTGGATCACCGAGTGCCAGTGCGTGCCGTCGGCCACCACGCCGTACCCCAGCATCACCAAGCCGTTCCGGCCCACCCACTTCTACGACGAGCAGCGCCTGCTGCTCGGGCGTACCTACCGGGCCGGCGACAAGGTCCGGCTCACCGCGCCGACCGGCACGGCCGCCGCCTGGACGGTCATCGACCTGCTCGACTCCGAACTGGTCGCGCCGCCGCGGGTACGGCTGCTCGCGGCGAACGTCCTCGCGTTCGGGGCCGACCCCACCGGCCGGCGGGACTCCGCCGACGCGATCGACAAGGCCATCGCCTTCGCCCGGCGCGCACACCTCACGGTCTACATCCCGCCGGGCACCTACCAGGTCAATCGGCACATCATCGTCGACGACGTGACCATCGAGGGCGCCGGCAACTGGTGGACGATCGTCAAGGGGCGCGAGGTCGCCCTGCCGACCCCCGCCCCGGACGGCTCGGTGCACACCGGCGTCGGCTTCTACGGCCGCGACGCCGCCGACGGCGGCAGCCGCAACGTGCACCTGTCCGGCTTCGCCATCGAGGGCGACGTGCGCGAGCGCATCGACAAGGACCAGGTCAACGCCATCGGTGGCGCGATGAGCGACTCCACCATCGACGGACTGCACCTGCGGCACACGAAGGTGGGCCTCTGGTTCGACGGGCCGATGCGCAACGTCCGGGTCACCAACACCATCGTCGTCGACCAGATCGCCGACGCGCTCAACTTCCACACCGGCGTGACCGACTCTCTCGTCGCACACACCTTCGTCCGCAACACCGGCGACGACGGGCTGGCGATGTGGTCGGAGAAGACCGCGAACGCGCGCAACACGTTCGACCACAACACCGTGCAGTCGCCGACGCTCGCCAACGGCATCGCCATCTACGGCGGCACCGACACGACCGTCTCGCACAACCTGGTCGCCGACCCGGTCCGCGAGGGCAGCGGGCTGCACGCCGGCGCCCGCTTCGGCGCGGAGCCGTTCGCCGGGTACCTGCGGTTCACCGGCAACACCACGGCCCGCGCCGGCACGTACGACCTGAACTGGAACATCGGACTCGGCGCGATCTGGATGTTCGCGCTGGACCGCAGCATCGACGCGGCCGTCGAGGTGACCGGCGACGCGTACCTGGACAGCACCTACAACGCGATCATGCTGGTCAGCGACTGGCCGGTGAAGGACCTCTACTCGATCACCAACGTACGCTTCCGCGACGTCCGGGTCGACGGCACCGGCACCTCGGTGGTCAGCGCCCGTACGGCCGGGTCGGCCTCGTTCGCCAACGTGGACGCCCGCAACGTGGGCGCGGTCGGCGTCAACAACTGCGGGTCGTTCCACTTCACCCCGGCCGGCTCGGAGTTCACCCTGACCGACCTGGGTGGCAACGACGGTGGCTGGCTCGCGCCGTGGCTCCTGCCCAACACCATCACCTGCGACGACCGGCCGCCGGTATCGCCACCGCCGTCAACGCACCCGGACGTACGCCAGCGGCACGCTCGTCGGCTGGCCGTCCCAGGCGCCGCGCAGGGTGGCACCCCGCGTACCACTCGCCCCGGCGACCGGCCGGCGGACGACGACCAGCTCCACCGTGTCGGTGACGATCAGCGTGTCGTCCTCGTCGACGACCCGCTGGACCGCGCCGACCTCCGGCACCGGCCCGCTGCCGCCGTCGACGTCGATCGTCACCGCCGGCGGTCGCACCTCGCGCCGGCCGTCGACCTCGAAGTACTGCTCGGCCTGGCCGGCGCCACTCAGGACGGCGTGGGTCAGCGCCGCCGCGTACACCGGGTCGGCGCAGGCTTCGTACACCCAGCGGCGGCCGAGCACCGAATGCTCGAGCGTACCGACCAGCCACTCGTCGGCGTCGTCCAGCGGCGCGGCGCGGTAGGTCAGCGGGACCTGGTGGACCGGCCCGTCGGCGGCGGTGACCAGGATCGTCTCGATGCCGACCTCCCCGGCCGGGTCGTCGAGGCGGTACGCCCCCCGGCTCACCACCTCGACGCCGGTCGGCCCCTCGTACCAGGGGCGGCCGGGCAGCCAGGTCGTCAACAGCTCGAGCTTCGTGGGGCGCAGTGTCGCCCGGTGCAGGAGTGCCATGCGCAGGGAGCCTAGTCAGAACCCCTCGCACGGGTTGCCGCCCACCGTGCAGCTCTCCGGTTCCCGGGCCTTCGGCCGGCTGTCGCGGACGTCGAAGCGGATCGTCCGCGACCCGCCCGCCGGCACGGCCGCGCCGGTGAAGGTGAGCGCCTGGCCGTCCCGGGACCAGTCCGCCCCGTCGACGTCGTCGACGCTGCTGCCCTCGGCCAGGGTCACCACCACGGTCCACTGCTCGACGGGCGCCGGCCCCGGGTTGTCCACCACCACCTCCCCCGTGTAGCCGAACAGGCGGCTGGAGTCGGTGTCGTAGCGCGCGACCAGTGGGGGCGGGGACGGCGGCCCGTTGGGAGTGGGCGTGACTGACGGCTTCGCCGACGGGGTACGCGTCGGACGGGCGCTGCTCGTCGGTGTGACGCTACGCGACGGGCGCGCGGACTGCGTGGCCTTTGGTTGCGTGGTCGGTGCCGCCGCCACGACGCTCGGCTGCGGTGGCGTCGCTGTCGGCGACGAGGTGGGCGCGGCCACGGGGTGCGACTCGTCCGGCAGCGTCAGCCACGCCACCGCCCCCGCCGCCAGCAGGACCCCGACGAGGCCGACGACGACCGTCCGCCGACGACGCCGGACCGGGCCGGTCGCCGCGATCACCGGCAGTTCGGTGGTCATCCCGGCCTCGCCACGCCGCAGGTCGACCTGCTGGAACGCGAGCCAGTCCAGAATGGCCGGCAGCCGCACGGTCAGCGCCTGGCGCAGTTGCTGTTCGCGGGCGTCGCGCTGCTCGTCCGACCAGCCGCCGTGGGTCGGCACCTCCCGTACGGCCAGCCGACTGCCCTCTTTGGTGGCGGCCAGGGTGCAGGTCAGCTCGGTGAGCCGACCGGCCTCGTCGCAACGCAACGCCAGCAGCTCCGGCACCCGCCGCTCGGTCACCTCGACCTCGACATCGGCGTCGAAGCCGGGCAGGTCGGCCGTGTGCAGCAGCAGCCGGTCCGGTACGCCCTCCACCATGTCCGCCTCGGCGAACCAGCGGCCGAGCAACTCCCGATCCGTCAGTGCGAGCCAGACCCGGTCGGACGGGTGGGACAGGTCGACGTGCGCGCCGATCTCGATCACGGCGAGACTCTAACGGGTGGCCGGGAGCCCACCGGCCCGGAGGCCGGCTCAGCCCCAGCGCGCCGCCCGCTCGGCGGCCGTCGCCAGCGCCCGCCGGGCGGCGGCGCTCAGCTCGGCGACCAGTTCCGCCGCCGGCACCTCCCGGGCGAGCGGATGCGCCTGGCCGGCCCACAGGCTCGGCACCGAGGCGTCGCCGGCAGCCCGGGCGGCGGCGAGCAGGGGACGGGTCAGGTGCAGCACCTGCGGATAGCCGGCCGGCGCCTGCGCGTCGTGCGTCCGCAGGAAGTCGTTGACCACGCCACGAGCCCGCTTGCCGGTGTACGCCCTGGTCAGCGCGGTCGGCGCGACGCCGGCCACCGCCGCGCGGTGCACCGGCGAGGTGCCCGCCTCCGGGCAGCGCAGGAACGCCGTACCGACCTGCGCCGCGACCGCCCCGGCGGTCAGCACCGCCGCCAGGGCGGGACCGTCGGCGATCCCGCCGGCCGCCACCAGCGGCCGGTCACATCCCGTGGCGGCCAGCCGGAGCAGCGGCAGCAGCGCGTAGTCGTCGTCGTCCGGCATGCCGCCGCGGTGCCCGCCGGCCTCGGTGCCCTGCACGACCACCGCGTCGACACCCAGGTCGACGGCGGCGGTGGCGGCGTCCGGCCGGGTGACCGTGGCCCACACCTCGGTGCCCCGCTCCCGCAACGCCGTCACCGCGGCGCGGTCGGGCAGTCCGAACGCGAAGGACACCACCGGCACCGGGTCCGCGAGCAGGGCGGCCAGCTTTTCCGGGTACGCGTCGTCGCCGCCCACCGGATCGCCGAGCGCCACCCCGAACGCCTCGGCCTGCGGGGCGAGCCGTCGCCCGTACGCCAAGACGGCGGCCTCGTCGACCGGGCCGTCACCGGGTAGGAAGACGTTGACCCCGAACGGCCGGTCGGTGCGGGCGCGCACCGCGGCGATGTCGGCGACCAGCCGGCCGGTGTCGATCATGCCGGCGGCCAGGACACCGAGTCCGCCCGCGGCGGAGACGGCCGACACGAGATCCGGCGTGGACGGGCCGCCGGCCATCGGGGCGGCGACGATCGGGTGGCGAAGCGCGGACAGCACGGACATCCACCCATCCTCCCGCACCACGCCGGTCCCCCGGCGTCGTCGTCGCTCAGCGTCGGTCGGTGTGCCGCCGCCACAGCAGTCCGGCCACGGCGAGCAGCGCCAGCAGCGTCCCGGCGCCCGCCGCCAGCGACCACACCTGTCCGGCGCCGATGCCGGCCGCCTGCGCCGCCGGGCTGGCCGCGGCGGCCGACGGCGGAGCCGCCGTGGTGGACTCCGCAGGATGATCGGCGGGGGCCGCCGTCGCGGGATACCGCAGGATCGTCGGACGACTGCCGGCCGGCTGGTCGGCGGACTCGGAGACGGTGAGAAGCGAGCGACCGTCCGGGCTGTAGGTGATCGACTCGCCCTGCGGCTCGTCGGGCAACGGGGTGATCCGCGGGGTGCCCGCGGTGAGCGCGGCGACCAGGTCGCCGCCGGACACGTCGTACTCGAACGCGTCGGCGTAGCTGCGCAGCACCACCCGGCGGCCGTCCGGTGCGCTCGCCGCGCCGGTCACGACGCTTCGGCCGAGGAACGAGAACGGATTGCTGGTCGTGGTGGACGGCAGGACCACCTTGCCCACCGAGGCCAACGGCGTGGTGGCGCCCGGCTTCAGCGCGGTGCTCGGGGCGTACAGGACGACAGTGCCGCTGCCACCCTTGGTGATGACCAGCGGCCGGCCGGACGCGTCGATCAGCAGCGCCTCCGCGTCGTGCGCATTGTCCGGGTACCGCATCCGGTACAGCACCGGCCGGTCCGCGTCCGGCGCGAGCCGCCACACCGCGATCGTCTCGCGGTCACGGTCGTTGTCACCGATGTCGGCCACCCAGACGACGCCGTCCCGGCCGACCGCCAGGTCCTCGGTGTCCCGGGGTCGGGTGGGGTAGCTGACCGTCCGCGCCACCGCGCAGCGCTTGTCGAGGAAGAAGATCCGTCGGCGGGCCTCGTCGTCGGCGCCGTCGTTGACCACGACGTACCCGTCCTCGGTGGCGACCATCCCGGAGATCTCGTTGAGCCGCTCGTCGCGGATCTCGCACACCGGGTCGCCCGCCCGCGCGGCCGCCGCCGGGGCCGCCGGTACGACCACGGCCAGCGACGCCGCGCCCGCGAGCAGGGCCACCAGCCGCGCCGCCGCGCGGACGTGCCGCCCCGGGGCAACCCACCCGCGTACCCGCATCGTCCGCCTCCTCGTCGCGGCCGGTGGCCCGGCCGTCCCGCCCATCCTGGCCGATCCGGGCCACCCGCGGCGACCAACCGCGCGGACCCGACGACATCCGCGCTCCGGGCCTCGACCGGACGCGTCGCCGTGCCCGCACCGCGGCCGGCACTGTCGTACCCGTGGTCCATGATCGTGTCGTCGCAGCGCCGCCGACCCCGGCTCGCGCGCGCACCACCCTGGATTCTTCTCATGTGGGAGGCCGTGACGTGACGAACGCCGACGAAGCCGACTGGCGGCGGCGCAGCGTGGTGGCCGTGCTGCCGCCCGCCCGCCCCCGGAAGCTGGCGAAGGTGCCCTTCGTCGAACTGGCCGACGGACGTCTGCAGGGCGTGGTCTCCAGCGGGTCGGACGTCGAACGGGTCTACGTCTCGTCGGTCGCGGCCGGCACCCACGCCTACCAGTGCAGCACCAACAACAACCGGCCGTGCGGTGGCTTGCGCGCCACCGCGTGCAAGCACCTGCACGCGCTGGCGGACGAGGCCCTTCTCCAGTACGGCGTCGACCGCGTCGCCCGCTACCTGCGGGTCGACGTCGGCGACGGGGTGGCCAGCGGCGCGGAGCTGCTGGCCCGGCTGGACGGTCAGCCCGAGCCGGCGTCGGCGGCGGTGGTGTTCAACCGCTTCCTGCGCCACCTCGCCTACCTGGAGGTGCCCGCCAGCACGACCCCGCTGCCCGAGCTGCACTGGTTCCCGGCCACCTCGGCAGGCCGCTGATGCGTGGCGCCCAGGTCGCGCCGCTGCGCACCACCCCGGCCGGGTTGACCGACGCGCTCGACGTGGTCGGCGGCTTCGACGACGCCCTCGTCGACGGCTTCGGCCGGGTCGGCGAGCGGGGTGCCGCCGCGCTGGCCGCGTTCGCCGCGGCGTTCGCCGGCACGCCGCTGGGTGGCCCGGTGACCGACGCGGTCGACGCGGTCATCGCCGGATCGGTCGCCCCGCAGCACATCGCCGCGCTCGCCGGCGCGCGCTCGGCGCTGCTCGGCGCGGCACACGACGCGCTCCTCGGGCAGCTCGACGAGACGCTCGGCCGCACCCGGTCGCCGTGGACGACCCCGACCGGCGCGCCTGCCGGGACGCCGCCCGCGCTCGCCTCGGCACGGGCGTGGTGGCACGAGGTGGCGGTCGCCGGCTGGCGGGGCGTCGACCACGAGCTGCTCTCCGTCGCCGCCGGGGTGGTCGAGACCAGCCTCCTCGTGCCGGAGCTACGACGGACCGCGGTGCTGCTCGACGGGCTCGCCGCCGAGCTGCGGGCGTGCGTGCCGGTCGCCACCATGACACAGGTGCCGGCACGCCGGTGGGCCGATCTCTGGGCCCGCGGTGTTCTGCTCACCGAGGGCGCGCCACCGCCCGACGAGCCGCCCCCGGTCTCCGGGCGGCTGCTGCCGCTCGGCGTGGACGTGCACAGTCACGACACGGCGGTGCAGGTCCAACTGCACGCCATCCTGGAACCGGCGGACGGCGGGCCGGTACGGCTGGTCCGCACGGCGGTGACCGCGGCGAAGGTCGACACCATCGTCGGCCCGGCGATCTGGCGGCTGCTGTCGCACCACCCGGCGCTGCTCGGCGCGCTGGCCGACAAGCGGGCGTTGACCGTGACCGACCTGCCACTGCGCGGCGGCGACCTGTGCTGGGTCGACGACCGGGTCCGGCTCGACGAGCCCGCGGACCCGTTCACCACCGCCCAGGTCCTGCTGCCCGCCGCGACCACGGCCGCGACCGACCCCCTGGACCGACACCCGGCGGGTATCGCCGAGCCCGTGCTCGTGGAGGGCACCGCGATCCGGGACGACGCCGGCTCGCTCGCCGTCGAGGTGGACGGCGAACGGATACCGGTGGCCGTCGACAGGTTGCCGGCCACCGGCCCGTTGACCGCCGACCTGGTCGCCACCGCGTCCACCTGGCTCGGCCTGCTGCGCTGGGACGACGGCCGGTGGCAGCTCCAACCGCTGGCGGTACGGGCCACGGTGAAACGGCGGACGGTGCAGGCGCACAACGGCGACTGGGCGTGCGGCGTCACCGATCCGAAGGTCGCCAAGGAGGAGGCGCGGGCGGGGGACGCCATCGCCGTGCTGCGCGAGCGCGCGGGACGGTTGCTGCGCCGATGACCGCGCCGATTCCCACCGGCGGATTCGCCGACGCCAACCGCCGTCAGGTCCTGTACTGGCGGCTGTTGTCCCGCCTCTTCGACCGCGACGAGCAGCCCGGCCTGGAGTCCGCGAGCGTCGCCGTGGTCGACGACCTCGGGCTGCCCGCCGCACTGCTGGACCCGGCGGTCTCGGTGGACACCATCGTGCAGCGTTTCCCGACTCTCGCGGCCGAGCTGCGCGGCCTGCTCACCCCCACCGAAGCCGAGCCGGACGCCGCAGGGCCGGACGCCGTAGGACCGGACACCATCGGACCGGACGCCGCCGCTGGACCTCGGACGGATGGGTCGGACGGCGGGCGGGACGACGCTGGGCCGCACGACGCTGGACCGCATGAAGGCGGGCGGGACGACGCTGCGCCGCCCGACGCCGGGCCGCACGAAGGCGACCCGTCGGGCGCGGATTCGGCCTATCGGCCCGGCGCCGCCGAGGTGCGCCGCGCCGCGCTGGTGTCGAAGGTGCTGCTGAACGTGTTCGCCACCGGTTCCGGCCCGGTCAGCGCCAACCAGCTCGCCCGCTGGCAGTCCGACGCCGGCTGGTTCGAGCAGGCTCTCGGCTGCGAACCAGGTGAGCTGCGCCGCCAGCCGGGCGGGCTGGGCGGCACCCTGGCCGGGTTGGAGGGCGACCTCGTCCGGCGGATGCACCTGCGAGAGGTACTGGCCGACCCTGCGCTGGCCAGCCAGCTCACCCCGAGCATGTCGCTGATCGAGCAGCTGCTGCGCGACAAGGCCAACCTGTCCGGCGTGGCGCTGGCAAATGCCAAGGCGTTGATCCGGCGTTTCGTCGACGAGGTCGCCGAGGTGCTCCGGACGCAGGTGCGACAGACCAGCGTCGGCGCGCTCGACCGGTCGGTGCCGCCCAAGCGGGTGTTCCGCAACCTCGATCTCGATCGGACCATCTGGCAGAACCTGACCAACTGGAGCCCGGAGGACGAGCGTCTCTACGTCGACCGGCTCTACTACCGGCACACCGCGCGACGCACCACGCCGTCCCGGCTCATCGTCGTGGTCGACCAGTCCGGCTCGATGGTGGACGCGATGGTCAACTGCACGATCCTCGCCTCGATCTTCGCGGGTCTGCCGAAGGTGGACGTGCACCTGATCGCCTACGACACCCGGGCTCTGGACCTCACCCCGTGGGTGCACGACCCGTTCGAGGTGTTGCTGCGTACCCAGCTGGGTGGCGGCACCGACGGCACGGCGGCGCTGGCGCTGGCCCGCCCGAAGGTCGCCGAGCCGAAGAACACCGTGCTGGTGTGGATCTCCGACTTCTACGAGGTCAACCACCAGGCGGTCTTCGACGGGCTGCAGGCCGCGCACCGCTCCGGCGTGAAGGTCATCCCGGTCGGCTCGGTCAGCAGCTCCGGCCAGCAGAGCGTCAACCCCTGGTTCCGGCAACGCCTGAAGGACCAGGGCACCCCCGTCATCTCCGGCCACATCCGCAAGCTCGTCGTCGAGCTGAAGAACTTCCTCACCTAGGAGAGCAATCCCTCATGTCCGAGATGTTGCGCGCCCCCGCCGAGGTCACGTACGCCGACGAGCTGGATTTCCTCGAGTCGGTCGACACCGGCCCGAAACCGTTCTCGTGGCGGCTGAGCCCGCGCATGGTCCGGCTGTTCATCCTCGGGTCGGAGCGGGCCGACGGCCTGTCCCGGGAGATCCCGCAGAAGTGGTTCGGCGACCGCAGTTTCGTCGAACGCGCCATCGTCACCCTCGCCTCGGACCGTGGTCTGCTGCTGATCGGTGACCCGGGCACCGGCAAGAGCTGGCTGGCCGAGCTGCTGGCCGCGGCCATCTGCCGCAACTCGACCCTGGTCGTGCAGGGCACCGCCGGCACGACCGAGGACCACATCAAGTACTCGTGGAACGTGTCCATGGTGATCGCGAAGGGCCAGTCCCGGGAGTCGATGATCCCCTCGCCGATCATGACGGCGATGGAGCGTGGCGTGGTGGGTCGCTTCGAGGAGCTGACCCGCTCCACCAGCGACGTGCAGGACGCGCTGATCTCGATCCTGTCCGAGAAGTACGTCGCCATCCCCGAGCTGGATGAGGACAACATCGTGTTCGCCCAACCCGGCTTCTCGATCATCGCGACCGCGAACAGCCGCGACCGGGGCGTCAACGACCTCTCCTCGGCGCTCAAGCGGCGGTTCAACTTCGTCCGGATTCCGGTGGTGACCAACAAGCGCAGCGAGGCGGAGATCGTCCGGTTCCGCACCGAGGAGCTGCTGCGCCGGCACCGCATCGAGCTGGACGTGCCACCCACCCTGCTGGACATCCTGTTGCAGAGCTTCGCCGACCTGCGCGCCGGTGCCGCGGCGGCGACCAGCGACGAGGAGAAGCTCGAGTCGGCGCTGTCGACCGCCGAGCAGATCGGCGTGCTGGAGGACGCGATCCTGCACAGCCAGTTCTTCGGCGACCGGACGCTGCGCGCGGCGACGCTCGCCGGATCACTGGTCGGGTCGTTGGCCCGTCGCAGCCCCGAGGACCTGGCGATCCTCAACAAGTATCTGCACGGCGTGGTGGAACCCCGGGCCCGCAAGGACGACGACGGCTGGGCGGGCTTCCTGGACGGCGGTCGTCAGGCGATCGCGTCCCTGTCGTGACGGCATCGACTGTCGCCGGCACGTTCGGCGCGCTCCGCGAGCAACTCACCGATGCGGCGACCGCGTTCGCGGGCTCCCCCGACGCGCTCGGCGCGATCCTCGCCGGCATGGTCGACGACGTCGACCGGGCGCTCGGCGAGCGGTTGGAGATCTTCCCGGTCTGCCACCACTCGCCGGCCTCCGCGCTGGCCATGGTGCGCCGACTACGCGCCAAGCAACCCCGGGTGATCTACCTGGAGCTGTGCGAGGATCTTCAGCCGCTGCTCGCGGAGCTGCACAACTGTCGCCTGCCGGTGGCCGTGCAGGCGTTCGCCTCGGAGCTGTCCGGCTTTCCCGCCGACTGGGGACCGCTCAGCGTCGTCGCACCGATCACCGAGGCGTCGGCGGAGTACCAGGCCATCGCGTACGCGCTGGAGACCCCCGGCGTGGAGCTGGTGTTGGTGGACCGCTCCACCGACCACGTCTTCCAGTGGTCACCACGGGAGCAGCCGGGCGCCGCGAGCAGCGCGAACGGGCCGACCGCCCCCGGTACGGATTCCGGACTGCACGGTGACGCCGTCGGGGTGGAGATCGGCGACCTGCGGCCCCGGTTCGCGGAGTTGGAGGCGTACCTGCTGCACCACGGCAAGGTGCGGCACTGGTCGGAGTGGTGGGACCAGTACGTGGAACGCCCGCTGGCCGACGCCGACCACGACACCTACCGGCAGGTGATGGTGTTGATCGGCAGCCTGTTCCGGCGGCTGCGTCCGGCCGGCGCGGACCGGCTCGACCGCGACGAGGACCGCGAGCGGTACATGTGGACGCGGATGCGTCAGCACCTGGCCGTCTCCGGCGTCGACCCGGCGGACTGTCTCTACGTGTGCGGCGCGTTCCACGCCGCCAGTCGCGTCGAACAGTTCGGCCTGGGCTCGACCGCCGACGACTTCGAGATCACCCCGCGCACCGACACCCGCTGGCGGTACGGCCTGATCCCGTCCAGCCACTCGGCGATCGAGGCGCAGTTCGGCCTGGCCCCCGGCTCGGTGTCGATCGCGGCGGCCACCTGGACGAAGGAGGTGCGCCGCCACGGGCTGTCCCCGTACCGGCTGGACGGCCACGCGGCCGTCCAGCGGCGACGCGGCCGGGCCACGACGGCCTCCTCCCCCGACGCGCCGGTCGGTGACCGGCTCACCGGCTTCCTCGCGGCGCCGCCGCACCTGGACGGCCTGGACGAGGCGGAGCTGCGCGGCTGGTGCGTCGACATCGTGCGGTTGGCCCGCCGCAACGGATACCTGGCCAGCACCGCCGACGCGATCGCCGTCTTCGAGACCTCGGTCCTGCTGGCCGGCCTGCGTAACCGGGCCCGACCCACCCCGTACGACTTCGCCGACGCCGCGGTCACCTGCATCGAGAAGGACGTGGTGCCCGGCCGGCGCGACGTACGGCGGCTCTGCGAGATCCTGCTCGGCGGCGACCGGATCGGTCAGGTCGGCTACGACGCCCTGCCTCCGCTGGCCCGCGACGTGCTCGACCGGCTCGAGCCGCTCGGCCTGGCCCTGGAGAAGCGGACCGTCCAGCGGGCGCTGCTGGACCTGAGCGCCGAGCCGGCGCTGGCCCGCTGCTCGGACCTGCTGTGGATCCTGCGGCACCTGCTGCCGCCGGCCGCGGTCCGGCCCATCATGGGTGAGCGCCGGCTCGGCCACCGCTCGGTCCAGGAGAGCTGGGACCTGGCGCTCGGTCGCCACCAGCGGTCGCTGATCGAGCTGGGCTACGAGGGCGTCACCGTCGAGCAGGTCCTGGAGCAACGACTGCGCCGGGCGGTACGCGGCCCCGACGCCACCGCCGCCGGTGCCCTCGCCGCCGTCGAGGACGCGATCCGGTTGCTCGACAGTCCGCGCCTGGTCGACGAGTTGGGGGCGCGGGCGGTGGAGCTGCTCGCCGCCGCGCGCACCGTCGACGACGCCCCCGACGTGCTGCGTCGCATCCGGCGGTTGCTGGCGCACCACCGGGCCACCGCGCCGACCCTGCCGGCCTGGTGCGAGGCGTTCGTGACGACCGGGTACGCGCACTACTGCACCCTGCTGCCGACCGCCATCGCCAGCGACGAGACCGACGTACGGCAGGTCGGCGCGATGCTCGGCTTCCTGTTCTCGATGGAGGGTCTGGCGCTGTCGCTGGGCTGCGACCGCTCGCAGCTGGAGCTGGCCGTGGCACAGTCGCACCCGACCGCGCCGGCGAAGGTCGCCCTGCTCTGGGCCGGCCGACACCAACTCGGCCTGCTGTCGACGGCCGAGCTGCGGGCCCGGTGCGCCGAGCTGCTGGCCAACCCGTTGGTGGTGCCGGCCTTCCCGCAGTACCTGGCCGGTTTCGTGCACGCGCTGGAACCGGTGCCCGGGCTCGCGCCGTTCGTCGTCGAGACGATGTCCACGGCCTTCGCGCAGCTGCCCGACCCCGTGCTGCTGCCCTGGCTGCCGACCCTGATCACGACCCTGCGGGACCAGGGCCCGGAGCTGGTCCCGCTCCTGATCCGCGAGGCTGGGCGCACGTTCCCGGAGACGCTGCCGGAGCTGGATGCCTGGGTCCCGCCGTGGGTCGCATCCCCGCCGCTCGCTCGGGTGGCCGACCAGCGCGCCGCCACCGCGCCACAAGGGCACGTCAACGTCCTCCTCCGTACGCATCCGGAGGCGGTCGACGCGATCTCCGGTCTGCTCGGGTACGACGGCGGATGGCTGCCCGGCGACGACGCTCCCGCCGACCCGAGCGGGGTGGCTGCCCTGCTGGCGAGGCATCCCGACACGGTCGATGCCGTCGCCGCACGGCTGACACGCCAGGCGTGAGGACGACAGCGGCGGGTAGGCAGCGGCCCGGCGTCATGTCGACATCCGCCGGGCAGGAGGCTTCGATGAGCACGTACCGGGACGAAGAGGGCGGTGGGTTCCCTCTTCCGGAGGCGGACGCCGCCGAGCAGCGGCAGGACGCGTTCGACGTGGGACCGCCGGACCGGGTCTCCGGTGACGTGGACCCGGAGGCGTCCGAGGCCGACCTGGCCGAGCAGGGCGCCCTGCCGGCGGGCGTCCTGGAGGAGGCGACGTCCCTTCCGGCCGACGCCGACCCGGCGGACGCCCTGGAGCAACGGCAGGAGATCCCGGCCCGCGACGAGGGCCGCCGCACCTGAGCGCGCCGGTCGCGCCCGCAAGGCGGGGGCGCGACCGGCGGGCAGGATCGGTCCCGTCGGCTGAGCCGGTGGGACCGGCCAGGCCGGCTCAGCCGGCGACGACCTGCCACAGCAGGAAGACGTTGAGCGCGACGACCAGGGCGGCGACTCCGGACGCGGCGGCCGTGGTCAGCGGGTGGTTGACGAGGTTGCCCATGAGGTCCCGCCGACGGGTGAAGGCGACCACCGGGATCAGCGCGAACGGGATGCCGAAGCTGAGGATGACCTGCGACAGCACCAGGGCACGGGTGGGGTCGAGGCCGATGGCGAGCACGGCCACGGCGGGCACCAGGGTGACCAGCCGGCGCAGCAGCAGCGGAATCCGGCGGCGCAGGAAGCCCTGCATGATCACCTCGCCGGCGTAGGTGCCGACGCTCGTGGAGGCGAGCCCGGAGACCAACAACGCGACGGCGAACCCGAAGGCGGCGGCCGTGCCGATGCTCTCGCCCAGGCCGGCGTGCACCCCCTCCAGGCTGTCGGCGCCCACCGGGCCGCCGCCACGGAAGCTGGCCGCCGCGATCAACAGCATGGCGAGGTTGACCACGCCGGCCGCCGTCAGGGCGAGCAGCACGTCGGTACGCTGGCCCCGGAACAGGGTACGGCGTTCGGCGTCGTCGGCCGCCGGGATGCGGTCGCGGGTCAGCGCGGAGTGCACGTAGATGACGTGCGGCATGACCGTCGCCCCGAGGATGCCGGCGGCCAGCAGGACACTGTCAGTGCACTGGAGTCGGGGCACCAGACCGGCCATGGCCGAGCCCGGGTCGGAGCCGGCGGCGAGCAGGTTGGCCGCGAAGGCCAGGACGATGACGCCGAGCAGCACGGCGATGGCGATCTCGAAGGCGCGGAACCCGCGCGAGCGCAGGGCCAGCACGACGAACGCGGCAGCGCCGATGATCAGCCCGCCGGGCAGCAGCGGTATGCCGAAGAGCAGGTAGAGCGCGACCGCTCCCCCGATCACCTCGGCCAGGTCGGTGGCCATCGCGACCAGCTCGGCCTGCACCCACATCATCCGGTTGAGTGGGCGGGGCAGCCGCTCGCGGCACAGCTCGGGCAGGCTGCGGCCGGTGGCCAGGCCCAGCTTGGCGGTGAGTGTCTGCACCAGCATGGCCATCAGGTTGGCCACCACCACGACCCAGACCAGCAGGTACCCGTAACGGGCGCCGGCCGCCGAGTTGGTGGCGAAGTTGCCCGGGTCGACGTACGCCACGGCGGCGACGAACGCCGGACCGAGCAGGATCAGCCGCCCGCGTACCCGGCCCCGGGCGCGGGCGATCTGCAGCGGCGTCGCCGTCGTCGCCCGGATGTCGTTGGTGACCATCGAGCACCTCCTCCTCGATTGAGTACGGATCGCGTGCCTGTTCCCTTCCCTGGCGGCTGACCCGTCGGTGCCAGTCGGTGGCCCAGGGGTGCCAGGAACCGGTGGCGCTTGACAGAGGCCGCCCGTCCGACCAAGCTGTCTCATAGTCCTACTGTCGTAGGACAACAGGAAGGATCATCACGAGTGATCGAGTTCGTGCTCGACAGCCGGTCGAAGGTGAACACCTACATGCAGCTCGTGCAGCAGGTGAAGCAGGCGCTGCGGGTCGGTCTGCTCGCACCCGGCGATCAGCTGCCGAAGGTCCGGGACGTCGCCCAGTCGCTGGCGATCAACCCGAACACGGTGCTGAAGGCGTACCGGGAGTTGGAGATCGAGGGTCTGGTCGGCGGCCGACCCGGGGTGGGCACGTTCGTCCAGCGCACCCTGGCCGGCGCGTCCCTGCCCAACCAGGCCGAACTCCGTGACGACCTGGTGGCGTGGCTGCGCCGGGCGCAGGCCGCCGGCCTGACGGCCGAGGACGTCGTCGCCCTGGTGGAGACCACGCTGCGCGCCACCCTCACCGACGACACCCCACAGAAGGAACCCGCGCGAGCGGTACGAGAGGACTGAGGATGGAGATGGTCTTGGAGGCCGACCGGCTGGGCAAGCGGTACGGCAGCACCTGGGCGCTGCGGGACTGCTCGCTGCGCCTACCGGCCGGGCGGATCGCGGCGCTGGTCGGGCCCAACGGCGCGGGCAAGAGCACCCTGCTGCACCTCGCGGTCGGTCTGCACAAGCCGGACGCGGGCACGGTACGGGTGTTCGGCAGGACGCCGTACGGCGACACGGAGGGCCTGGCCGACATCGGGTTCGTCGCCCAGGACACCCCGCTGTACCGGGACTTCACCGCCGCCGAACTGGTCACCGCGGGCGGCAAGCTGAACCGCCGCTGGGACGCCGCGCTGGCCCGTACCCGGTTGGCGCAGCTCGGCATCCCACCGGATCGCCCGGTCGGCAAGCTCTCCGGCGGGCAACGCGCCCAGGTGGCGCTCGCCCTCGCGCTGGCCAAGCAGCCCCGGCTGCTGCTGCTCGACGAACCGGTCGCCAGCCTCGACCCGCTCGCCCGCCGGGAGTTCCTCCAGTCGTTGATGGGCAGCGTCGCGGACTCGGGCACCACCGTCCTGCTCTCGTCGCACCTGCTGGCCGACCTGGAACGGGTCTGCGACTACCTGATCGTGCTCAACGCCGCCCAGGTGCAGCTCAGCGGCACGGTCGACGACCTGGTCGCCGCGCACCGACAGCTCGTCGGGCCGCGCCACGACGGCACCGCGATCGGCGGCGTCGCGCACGTGGTCCGGGCCAGCCACACGGACCGGCAGTCCACGTTGCTCGTCCGCACCGACGGCCCGATCACCGATCCGTCGTGGACGATCCGCGACGTCAGCCTGGAGGACGTCGTCCTGGCCTACCTGGCCGAGGGCACCGCCCGGACCAGTCACAGCGAGTGGGGAGTTGCGGCATGATCTGGCTGACCTGGCGGCAACACCGCAAGCAGGCGTTCTACACCCTGCTGGGGATGGCGGTGCTGGCCGCGGTGCTGGTGCCGATCGGCGTCGCGATGCGGAACACCTTCGCCGACCTCGACCTGGCCACCTGTGTGCGTCAGCTCAACGACGCGACCGTGTCGCCGGAGACCCGGAACGGCTGCGACGCGAGTTTCCACCGGTTCAGCAACCAGTACGGCAGCTTGAACCTGCTGGCCGTCCTGCTGATCACACTGCCGGTGCTGGTCGGCCTGTTCTGGGGTGCACCGCTGGTCGCCCGCGAGGTGGAGCAGGGCACCCACCGGTTCGTCTGGACCCAGGGCGTCGGCCGGGCCCGCTGGGCGCTGGTGAAGTTCGGGCTGGTGGGCGTGGGAGTCGTGCTCGTCGCGGCGCTCTACGGGTTGGGCATCTCGTGGTGGGTCGAGCCGCTGACCAGCGCCGCCCGGGAAGGGCGGCTCGGCCTGATCGTCTTCGACCTGCAGGGCATCGTCCCGATCGGCTACACCCTGTTCGCCGTGGCGCTGGGCATCTTCGCCGGCACCGTGTGGAAGCGGATGCTGCCCGCCATGGGCATCACCCTGGCCGGGTTCATCGGCGTACGGGCGGCGGTGGAGATCCTGGCCCGGCCGCACTACCAGCCGGCACGTACCCAGACTTTCCCGATCGAGGGAGACGGGCCGGCGGACATCGGCCGGGGCGACTGGATCCTCACCCAGGGCGTCCGAAACCCGGACGGGACGATGATCGCGGAGGACACCCGGATCCAGTGTCCGTCCGGCATGAAGGGGCCGGACGGCCGGGTCTGCGGGGCCGAGCTGGGCGTCGAGCCGGGCGCGTACAACTGGCAGCTCTACCAGCCGGCGGACCGGTTCTGGCTGTTCCAGAGCATCGAGACGGGCATCTTCGTCGCCCTCGCCGCGCTCCTGCTCTATCTCGCGGTGCGCCGGGTCCGCCGGATCGCTTAGGGACCTGGGTGATCGCCGGAGCCACGGGGGCCCCGGCGATCACCCGTCAGCGCGGGCTCAGCGGCCCAGCCGCCGGTACCGGGCGACCGAGAGCGGCAGGAACACGGCCACCAGCGCGATCGGCCAAGCCACGGCCAGCCAGAGGTGATGCTGCGCAGCCCACGAGTCGCCACCCCACCCCGGGTTGCCGAACAGCTCCCGGGTGGCACCGACGGTCGCCGACAACGGGTTCCACGCGGCCACCGCGCCGAGCCAGGACGGCATGGTGGACGGGGCGACGAACGCGTTGGAGAGGAAGCCGAGCGGGAATTCCAGGGTTTGCACGGCGACGACTGCCGTCTGACCACGGGTGACCAGGCCCAGGTAGATGCCGACCCAGACCAGGGCGAACCGCAACAGCAGTATCAGTCCGACCGCGCCCAGCGCGGTGCCGGCTCCACCGTGTGCCCGCCACCCGACCGCGAGACCCGTGACCAGCAACGTTGCGAGGGTGACCAGCGCGAACAGCAGGTCGGTCACGGCTCGGGCAACGAGCGGAGCGAATGGCGCGACCGGCATCGACCGGAGCCGGTCGGTCACCCCACGTTCCAGGTCGTCGGCGATGGCGATCGTGGTGAGGCTGATGCCGAACACCATGGTCATCACGAACATGCCGGGCATCAGGAACTCCCGGTAGCTGCCCCCGTCGGGGACCTGCATCGCCCCGCCGAACAGGTAGGCGAAGATCAGCACGATCAGGATGTTGAAGCCGAGTGAGGCGACCAGAGGCCCGGGATCACGTCGCCACCGGGCCAGGCCGCGCCAGACGAGGGTGGCGCTGTCGGTCAGGGTGCCAGGTCGGGCGGGCGTCAGGTCCACCGCCGTGGGCGTGGCCATGGTGCTCACGCGGCCACCTCCGCGTCCACCCGGTGGCCGGTGACGTGCAGGAAGACGTCGTCGAGGGTGGGTCGACGCAGGGCGATGTCGGCCACCGTGACCTGCGCGGCGTCGAGTGCCCGCAGCACCTCGACGAGCGCGCCGCGGCGGTGCCCGACGCCGACGCTGACCGCGCGCCGGTCCTCGTCGACCGTCGGTTCGCCGTCGACCACCCGACGTAGCTCCGCGACGGCGACGGGGAGATCGGCGGACGCGCCGACGACCACGTCGATCCGGTCGCCGCCGAGCCGTGCCTTCAGCTCGTCCGGGGTGCCCTCGGCGATCACCCGCCCGGCCTCGACCACCGAGATCCGGTCGGCGAGCTGGTCGGCCTCGTCCAGGTGCTGCGTGGTGAGCAGGACGGTGGTGCCCGCGCGGACCAACTCGCGGATCGACTCCCACACCTCGGTGCGGCCGCGCGGGTCCAGCCCCGTGGTGGGTTCGTCCAGGAACAGCACGGCGGGGGCCAGGACCATCCCGGCCGCCAGGTCCAACCGGCGACGCATACCCCCGGAGTACGCGCTGACCGGACGCTCGCCGACGTCGGCCAGGCCGAACCGTTCCAGCAACTCGACCGCGCGCTGCCCGGCCCGCCGGCGGCCCAGGTGGCACAGCAGGCCGAAGAGGATCAGGTTCTGTCGGGCGCTGAGCGCCTCGTCCAGGGCGGGGTGCTGCCCCACCAGGCCGATCCGGTAGCGCACCTGATCGGGGTGGCGGACCACGTCGAACCCGGCGACCTCGGCGCGACCTCCGTCCGGTCGCAGCAGGGTGGACAGGATCCGCACCGACGTGGTCTTGCCGGCCCCGTTCGGGCCGAGCAGGCCGCACACCGTTCCGCTGTGCACCGTCAGATCGAAGCCGTCAAGTGCGAACCGGTCCCGATAGCGCTTGCGCAGTCCTTCGGCGACTATCGCCGCACCGCTCGTCGTCATGTCGATCCCCTTCCCGTGGTCGTATGTCGCGCCCACCGTACACGGTACGGTAGGTCATACGACAAAGGTTGATCGACTAGCATCGGTGGCATGACGATCTCGTTGGACGGCCGGCGGTTCGCCGCCGTGGCGGATGTGGTGCCCGGCGAGATCGGCACCGAGACGGTCTTCAGCTACCACGAGCAGGCGGGCGAGGTGTGGGCCGAGTACAGCGGCGGGTCCATCCGACGCGGCTGCCTCGTCGGCACCCGCGACGGCGATCGGTTGGACTTCCGCTACGTCCAGCTCAACGCGGAGGGCCAGACGTCCTCCGGGCACTGTGTCACCGAGGTGCGTGTGCTGGCCGACCAGCGCCTGGAGCTGCACGAGTCCTGGGCCTGGGAGTCCCGGCCGGGCAACGGCACCAGCGTGGTGCGGGAGATCCCCTAGACCGGGTCGGCGGACCCGGCCGGGCCGGCGACGCCGACGTTGAGCGGGTCTGCCAGCAGCTTGTCGAAGGCCAGCTCGGCGGCCCCGATCAGGACGGCGTCCCTGCCGAGAGCCGCAGCCCGCAACCGCAGATGCTCACGGCTGCCCGGTAGCGGCATGGCGTCCAGTCGCCGCCGCACCGTGTCCGCCCCGGCGATGAAGATGTCCCGCAGCGCGCCACCGAACACCACGGCGTCGGGGTTGACCACGTTGACCAGGTTCGCGACACCGAACCCGAGCCAGTCGGCGACCTGCTCGACGGCAGCGCGGGCGGTCGCGTCGCCGTCCGCCGCCGCGCGCAGCACGTCGGCCACGGCGGCGCGGTCGTCGGGGTCGCGGCCGGCGTGTCGCAGCAGCGCGGCCTCGGAGATCTCGGTCTCCCAGCAACCACGGGAGCCGCAGCCGCACGGCAGGCCGTTCGGGTTGACCACCATGTGGCCGACCTTGCCGCTGTGGCCGCGGTGGCCGATCATCAGTCGGCCGCCGACCACGATGCCGGCGCTGATGCCCAGATCGCCGTGCAGGTAGATGAGGTCGTCGATGCCGGGGGCCACACCCCGGATGTGCTCGGCCAGGCCCGCGATGTCGGCCAGGTCTCCGGCCACGAACCCGGGGCAGGCGGTCAGCTCGGCTTCGAGGGCGGCGCTCAGGCCCTCCTCCACTCCGACGATCCGCAGGCCGCCGTCGGCGTCACGGGTGGTGTCGGTGACGGCGACCGCGCCGCCGACCAGCAGCGCGTCCGGAGCGACGCCGCGTTCCATCCCGCGGACCAGGTCAGCAAGAGGGCGGACGGCGTCGACGGCCGACATGCCACCGGGACGGGGTGCCTCCCGCAGGTCGAGGATGCGACCGCCGAGGCCAATCCGCGCGGCCCGCAGCCGGTCCGCGTCGATGCTGAGCGCGTGCGCGTAGACCCGGTCGGAGCGGGGGCTGACCACGAGTGAGGGCCGGCCGGCGCGGCGGGTCGTGGCGGGCGCCTCCTCGGTGACCAGACCGCTCGCGGTCAGGTCGGCGGCGAGGGCGCCGATGGTGCTGCGGTTCAGGCCGAGACGGCTGGTCAGCTCGGCCCGCGACGTCGGCCCGTGCAGGTGCACGTAGCGCAGCACGGCGCCGAGGTTCTGCCGTCGGATCTCCTCCTGGCTCGCGCCGGGGACCGGCGGCAGTGGGGTGTCGAGGGTACGGCCGGCGCCGGCGGGCCTGGACCGTACGGGTGTCGCCACGGTCAGACCTCCTTCACGGATCGGTGCCGGGTGGACGATGGGGCACTGACGACGATGGGTCCCGGAAGAGGAGATCCGGGACCCATCGGCGGTGCTGCTTACCGTGCGGTGATTACTTGGTGAGCGGCGCGAGCTTCGGGTCGTTGGCGTACGCCTCGACCACGTTCGCCTTGGTGACGGCGACCGGCGGGAGCAGGAACGTGTCGACGACCTTGCTGCCGTTGTTGTACGACTTGGTGTCGTTCACCTGCGGGGCGTTACCGGCCTGGAGAGCCTTGACCATGTTGATGGTCTCCTTCACCAGGTTGCGGGTGTCCTTGTTGATCGTCATGTACTGCTCGCCCTTGACGATCGACTTGACCGACTCGACCTCGGAGTCCTGACCGGTGACCACCGGGATCGGCTTGCCGGCGCCCTTGACCGAGGTCAGGATCGCGCGGGCCAGGGTGTCGTTCGGGGAGAGGACGCCGTCCAGCTCCTTGTTGCCGTAGGTCGAGGTCAGCAGCTGGTCCATGCGGGCCTGCGCACCCTCGGCCTTCCAGCCCTGGATGGCGGTCTGCTTGACGTCCTTCTGACCCGAGGCGACAACGACGTTGCCCTTGTCGATCTCCGGCTTGAGCACGTCCATCGCGCCGTTGAAGAAGACACCGGCGTTGTTGTCGTCCGGCGAGCCGGAGAACAGCTCGATGTTGTACGGGCCGTTCGGCTTCTTGGCCTTCATGCCGTCCAGCAGGGCCTGACCCTGGAGCTGGCCGACCTTGAAGTTGTCGAACGCGACGTAGTAGTCGAGGTCCGGCGTGTTGGTGATGAGCCGGTCGTACGCGATGACCTTGGCACCGGCGGCGTGCGCGGCGGCGACCTGGGTCGACAGCTGCGCGGCGTCGGTCGCGCCGATGACGATGACCTTGGCGCCCTTGGTGGTCATGGCGGTGATCTGGGCCTGCTGGTCGGCGACCGTGGTCGACGCGCCGGCGTACTGCACGTCAGCCTGGAAACCGGCCTCCTTGAGACCGTTGGTGAACAGGTCACCGGCGAGAACCCAGTTCTCCGAGGTCTTGGCCGGCAGGGCGACACCGATCAGGGAGTTCGCCGCGAAGCCCTTGGCGTCGCCGCCCTTGGAGCCCGCGTCGTCGCCGTCGCGGCCGGAGCCGCAGCCGGCCAGGGCCAGCATGGCGGCGGCGCTGATGGCCACCACCGACGAGCCGAAGATTTTACGCATGGTGAGGACTTGCCTTTCTGGATGTGAGACGGGTGGAGAGGTCGGTGGCCGTCAGCCGGACACCGCTGCCTTGGCGGGCTCGCGCTCCGCGTCCGGCGGTGAGGCGGGTGGGGCGGAGTCGTCGCGGCGGAACGGCCGCATCAGGCTCCCGATGATGGAGAAGCGCCCCTGGCTCTTGTTGTAGACGTCGATCGCGACGGCCAGCAGCAGGACCAGGCCCTTGATGATCTGGACCCGGTCGGTGCCGACACCCATCAGCTGCAGACCGTTGTTGAGCACGGCCATGACGAGACCACCGACGATCGAACCGCTGATGGTGCCGATACCGCCGGAGACGGCCGCGCCACCGATGAAGACCGCGGCGATGGCGTCCAGCTCCCAGCCGTTGCCGTCCTGCGGGCCGGAGGCCGCCGAGCGGGCCACGAAGATCATGCCGGCCAGCGCGGCCAGGACGGACATGTTCATCATGACGAGGAAGTTGACCCGCTTGAGCTTCACGCCGGACAGCTCGGCCGCCCGGGAGTTGCCGCCCACCGCGTAGATGTGCCGGCCACCTGCCGTGTTGCGGGTGTAGAAGGAGTACGCGATGACCAGCGCCACCAGGATGATGCCCGAGATCGGGAAGCTGGTGCCGACGCGACCGCTGGCGAAGCGCAGCGCGGCGAAGGCGATCACGCCGACCATGACGGCCATCCGCAGGATCGAGATCCACACCGGGGCCGGATCGGCGTCCATGGCCTTGCGGGTCTTGCGGGCCTGGAGCTCCCGCCACACCACGGCCACCGCGGCGGCCAGACCGAGCAGCAGCGTCGCGTTGTTGTAGCCGGTGTTCGGCCCGAACTCGGGCAGGAAGCCGGAACCGATCTCCCGGAAGCCCTCCGGCACCGGGATGGTGTTGGCGTTACCGATGAACTGGTTGCCACCGCGGAACAGCAGCATGCCGGCAAGCGTGACGATGAACGCCGGCACACCGATGTACGCCACCCAGAAGCCCTGCCAGGCGCCGATGATCGCGCCGATCGCCAGACCGAACAGGATGGCGAGCGGCCAGGGCAGGTCCCACTCGGTCATCGACTTGGCGACCAGGATGCCGGCGAAAGCGGCGACCGAGCCGACCGAGAGGTCGATGTGCCCGGCGACGATCACCATGAGCATGCCGATGGCCAGGATCAGGATGTACGAGTTCTGCTGGAACAGCGCGATCAGGTTGTCCGACCGCAGGGTGAGCCCGTCGGTCAGGATCTGGAACAGGACGACGATCGCCACCAGGGTGAAGATCATCCCGAACTGGCGGGCGTTGGAGGTCGTACCTCCAAACAGGTTCTTCTGAAGGTCCTTGATACGACTCATCGGGTGGCCAACTTCTTCGTCGAGGTCATCTGCTTCATGAGGGTCTCCGGGTCCGCGTCCGCCCGAGCGATCTCGCCCGTGATGGCGCCTTCGAACACGGTGTAGATGCGGTCGCAGAGCCCGATCAGCTCAGGCAGCTCCGAGGAGATGACGATGACGCCCTTCCCCTGGTCGGCGAGCCGCTGGATGATGCCGTAGATCTCGTACTTCGCGCCCACGTCGATACCGCGGGTCGGCTCGTCGAGGATCAGCAGGTCCGGGTCGGTGAACATCCACTTGGCCAGCACGACCTTCTGCTGGTTGCCACCGGAGAGCTTGGCGACGCCCTCGTCCACCGTCGGGGCCTTGGTCCGCAACTCCTTGCGGTACGCCTCGGCCGCCTGGTACTCCTCGACCTCGTCGAGCACACCGTGGTGCGTGATCTTGGACAGCTTGGCGGCCACCGTCGACGTCTTGATGTCGTCGAGCAGGTTGAGGCCGATCGCCTTGCGGTCCTCGCTGACGTACGCGAGCCCGTGGTCGATCGCGTCCGCCACCGACTTCAGGACGATCTCCTTGCCGTCCTTGATGATCGTGCCCGACTCGTACACCCCGTAGGAGCGGCCGAAGACGCTCATCGCGAGTTCGGTGCGGCCCGCGCCCATGAGGCCGGCGAAGCCGACGATCTCGCCGCGGCGCACCACGAAGCTCTCGTTCTTGCAGACCTGCCGCTCGGCGGAGATCGGGTGCCGGACGTTCCAGTTGCGCACCTCGAAGAAGACGTCACCGATCTTCGGGGTGTGGTCCGGGAAGCGGCTGCTCAGCTCGCGACCGACCATGCCCCGCACGATCCGGTCCTCGTCGACCCCGTCGGCCTTGACGTCCAGGGTCTCCACGGTCCGGCCGTCGCGCAGGATGGTGATCTGGTCCGCGATCGCCTCAATCTCGTTCAGCTTGTGCGAGATCATGATCGAGGTGATGCCGCGCGAGCGGAAGCCACGCAGCAGGTCCAGCAGGTGCCGGGAGTCCGCCTCGTTCAGGGCGGCCGTCGGCTCGTCCAGGATGAGCAGCTTCACGTCCTTGGCGAACGCCTTGGCGATCTCCACGAGCTGCTGCTTTCCGACGCCGATGTCCTTGACCAGGGTGTCCGGGTCTTCCTCCAGACCGACCCGGGCCATCAGGTCGAGCGCCATCCGGTTCGCGGCCTTCCAGTCGATCGCGCCCCGCTTGCGCGGTTCGTTACCGAGGAAGATGTTCTCGGTGATCGACATCCCGGGGATGAGCGCCAACTCCTGGTGGATGATCACGATCCCGGCGCCCTCGCTCGCCCGGATGTCGGAGAACTTGCTCTCCGACCCCTGGTAGACGATCTGGCCGTCATAGCTGCCGTACGGGTAGACCCCGCTGAGCACCTTCATCAGCGTGGACTTGCCCGCACCGTTCTCGCCGCAGATGGCATGGATCTCGCCGGCGCGAACCACCAGGTTGACGTCGGAGAGGGCCTTGACTCCGGGGAACTCCTTGGTGATGGAGCGCATCTCAAGGAGGATCGGCACGTCGCTCATCGCTCGTACCACCTCGCCAACGTCATCGGTTGCCTCCGGAAGGTTGAACCTTCACTTGGTTTTGTTGTTGACGGCAACGTATTGCGGTGAGCAGGCCATCCGCAAGGCGAGGGGCTGTTGAAAATGTAACAATCCGGCAATATAGACGAAGCAGAGTATTCGCCCGTCACGCTCGCCCCAACAGTCGCTGGTGGCACCATGGCCTGCCCTTGGCAACGTTGTCAAATGGAAGATGGGCCCACGATCGGCTCCGGTCACCGTCGGAAGGTCCCCCACCAGGCACGATCCGCCGCGAGGCGGGGTCGGCGGGCTGGTAGGCGCGCTCAGCACCATCGAGTGATCTTGATCCAACCGCAACGCCGGCACCCCACCCACGACCACACCGCGAACCCCGATCAGCGGTGTGACCCACGCCTCCACCCGCAGGCAAGATCGACGCTGATCGTCCAACAAGCCCCCCGCACCAGCAGACGAACATAAGACTGAACGTCCCTTAAGAGCGAGATCAGCCCCTTCGCGCCCCGCCCCGCCCGGCCCCTACCCCGCCGTCCCTTCCCGTCCCGCCCCCGCCCCGTCGCGCCCCGCCCCGCCCCGTCGCCCCGCCCCGCCCCGCCACGCCACGTCGATCATGGAGTTGCGGTGGGCGACAAAGCGCCCGCGAGACGACAAGACAGGCACCACAACTCCATGATCGTCGAGCCTCACGGCCAGGACCGCGCCGATCTTGCAGTTTCGGTTGTCGACATGTGGCGCTACAGCACTTATGTCGCCACAGAAAGTGCAAGATCGGCGCGGTCCTCCGGGACGGCGGGGCGGGGCGGGGTCTTGGCTTACTCGGGTATCTGCTGTTGGCGGAACTGGTCGACGGGGAGGCCTCCTCGACCCCAGTTCTCAGTCTCGACCTCGTCGATCACGACGAAGGTCGACGTCAACGGCTTGTTCAGGACGTCGCGCAGCAACTCGCTCACCCCCTTGATGAGGGCGGCCTTCTCCTCGGCGGTCGCCGCGGAGGCGCCCGCGGTGCTGCCCTCTCGGGTGATCTGGATGGTCACGATCGGCATCGTCCGCTCCTCTCGGGTGTCGGGTGGAGTCAGTGACCGGCGTTCTGCCCACCGTCGACGTGCAGGATCTCGCCGGTGACGAACGGGGCGGACTCGAGGTAGAGGACGGCGTCGACCACGTCGCTGGTCTCGCCCATCCGACCCACCGGGTGGAGGCCCGCGAGCGTCTCGTGCGTCTCGACCGGGTGCATCGGGGTCTTGATGACGCCGGGCGCGACGGCGTTGACCCGTACGCCGCGACTCGCGTACTCGATGGCCAGCGACTTGGTCGCCGAGCTGAGACCGCCCTTGGTCAGTGACGCGAGCACCGACGGGACGTTCGAGTTGGGCTGGTCGACGAAGCTCGTCGTGATGCTGACGATGTGACCGGCGCCGCTGGCCAGCAGGTGCGGCAGCGCGCGCTGGGTGAGGTGGAAGAACCCGGCGAGGTTGATCCCGGTGACCTGGGCGAAGTCCTCGGCGGTGTAGTCGGTGAACGGCTTGGCGACGAAGACGCCGGCGTTGTTCACCAGGGTGTCGATCCGGCCGAACCGGTCCAGAGCGGCACGAACCACCCGCTCTGCGGTGTCGGCCTCGGCGATGTCGCCCCGGACCGTGACGATCTCCGGGTCGGTGGACGCGTCGATCGAGCGCGAGGTCGCCACGACTCCGTACCCGAGCTTGCGGTAGGCGTCCACGAGGCCGGCCCCGATGCCCTGGGAGGCGCCGGTGATGACAACGACCTTCTGACCCTGGCTGCTGTTCATGAGAAGACCACTTTCACTAGACGACTGGTCTACTAAAAGCTAGCCGACCGGTCGTGTATCGTCGAGGCATGGGGCGAACCAGTGACGCGAAGAACAAGATCCTCGACGCGGCCGCCGCGCTGATCGAGCAGCGCGGGTACACGGCGCTGGGCGTGGCCGAGATCTGCGCGGTGGCCGGCGTGCCGAAGGGCAGCTTCTACTACTTCTTCGAGTCCAAGCAGGCGCTCGCCCGCACCGTCATCGACGAACACTGGGCCACCCAGCGCCGCCAGTGGGAGCAGTTGCTCGGCAGCGAGCGCGACCCGCTACAGCGGCTCCGGGACCTGTTCGAGGCCACCGAGGAGGTCCAGCGCGCCGGCCAGCAGAAGGCCGGCGTGGTCGCCGGCTGCCTGTTCGGCAACCTCGCCCTCGAACTCAGCAACCAGGCCGAGGAGATCCGCGCTCGGCTCCAGGAGATCTTCGAGGAGCAGATCAGCCTCATCGAGCAGGTCGTCGCCGAGGCGAAGGAGCGCGGCCTGGCGGGCTCGTCGGTCGACAGCCGGGAGGCCGCCCGGTCCATCGTCGCCCAGATCGAGGGGCGGGTCCTGCTCGCGAAGTTGCTCAACGATCCGACCCAGCTGGAGACGCTGTGGCGCAACTGCCTGGACCTCCTCCAGGTGCCGGCGCAGGAGCGGACCAGCACCGGCTGAACGGACGGCTGTCGCTGACCGTCCACTCCGGGCGCGCTGCGCGGCCGCTCAGTAACATCGGCGGGGCACGATGTTCAGACGGCCACTCCCCCACCGGATCGAGCATTCGACATGACGACCGAGCGGACCACCTCTCCCCCACGCGCCAGTGTCGGCATCGCCGCCCACGGGCTGGGCCAGAGCGTCCGGGGCGGTCGGCAGATTCTGTCCGACATCTCGCTGAGCATCATGCCTGGCGAGCTGGTCGCGATCATCGGCGCCAGCGGCGCCGGTAAGACCACCCTGCTGGAGATCCTCGCCGGGACACAGCGACCGACGGCGGGCACCGTGACGTACGCCGGCACCGCCGCGGCAGGCGCCGTCGGCGTCGTACCGCAGGACGACATCATCCACCGCGAACTCCCCCTCGCTCACACCCTGCGGTACGCCGCCCGGCTACGCCTGCCCGCCACCACCGGGCCGGCCGAGATCGGTGACCGGGTCGCGGAGGTGCTCGCCGAGCTACGACTCACCGACCGGGCCGCCACGCCGGTGGGCCTGCTCAGTGGTGGCGAACGCAAGCGCGCCAGCATCGCCGTCGAGTTGCTCACCCGGCCCGGCGTCTTCTTCCTCGACGAACCCACCTCCGGGTTGGACCCGACGACCGCCGTGGAACTGCTCCGGGTGCTCCGCGGCCTCGCCGACACGGGAGCCACAGTCGTGCTGACCACCCACCAGGTCACCGACGTGGACCATTGCGACCGGGTCGTCGTGCTGACCGGTCAGGGCCGTCTGGCGTTCACCGGCACCCCGGCCGCCGCCCGGGAGTTCTTCGGCCTGCGGTCCCTCGTCGAGGTGCACCTCCGGCTCGACGAGGCGACGCACGCCGACGAGTGGCCCGATCGCTTCGCCGAGCAACGCGGGGCCGAGCTGCCGCCCCGTACCTCCGACGACGGCGACATCGCCGCACCCCCGCCCCGACGCGTCGGCCGGCTGCGCCAGTGGTGGGTCCTCACCGCGCGCAACGCGGAGATCGTCGCCCGCAACCGGCTGACGCTGGCGATCCTGCTCGGCTCACCGCTGATGGTGCTGGGGATGTTCGCGCTGCTGTTCCGCCCCGGCGCGTTCGACCCGGCGAGCCCGAGCCCGACCGTCACCGTGATGATCCTGTTCTGGATCGCCTTCGGCGGCTTCTTCTTCGGTCTGACCTACGGGCTGCTCCAGATCTGCACGGAGCTGCCGATCCTGCGCCGGGAACGCCTGGCGGGTCTGCGGCTGCTGCCGTACCTGCTGGCGAAGGTCGCGGTGCTGCTGCCGCTGCTCGCCCTGGTGGACCTGGCCCTGCTCGGGGTGCTGCGCGGCATGGACCGGCTGCCGCCGGTCGGCGGCAGCGACTTCGCGGCCCTGTACACGACCCTGCTGCTCTCCTCGGCCGCCGCGCTGGCGCTCGGCCTGCTCTGCTCCGCGGCCGTCTCGGACGCGGCTCAGGCGACCCTCATGCTGCCGATGCTGTGCTTCCCGCAGGTGCTGTTCGTCGGCGCGATCCTGCCCGTGCCGGCGATGGCGGACGGCGGCCGGTGGCTCAGCTACGCGATGTCGAACCGGTGGGCGTTCGAGGGGTTGGGGCACAGCGCCGGGGTGGAACGGCTGTGGCGAAACGGCGGCTCACCACTCGGCCCGCCGCTGTTGCAGACGTACGGCGACAGCTTCTCCCGGCCGGTCTGGATCGACTGGCTGGTGCTCGGCGGGTTCGTGCTGCTCGCCCTCGCCGCGACCTGGGCGGTGCTGGCACGGCGGGAGGCCCGCCGTGCGTCCTGAGCAGGGCGCTCCCCCGTCGCCGACCAATCTGCCCGGGTACGCCGACACCGCCCGGATCGACGAGTTGCGGGCCACCGAGTACCCGCACCTCGACCGGGACGGCCACGTCTACCTCGACTACGCCGGCGCCGGGGTGACCGCCCGCGCCCAGGTGCGGGCGCACCACGACCGGCTGCTCGCGGGCCCGTACGGCAACCCGCACTCGGAGAGCCCCACCAGCGCGGCGGCCGGCTCGCTGGTGGAGTCGGCCCGCCGGGCGGTGCTCGACTTCTTCCACGCCGACCCGGCCGAGTACGCCGTGGTCTTCACCCCCAACGCCAGCGGCGCCTGTCGGCTGGTCGGCGAGGCGTATCCCTTCGGCCCGGCCGCGCCCTTCGCGCTGACCTGGGACAACCACAACTCGGTGAACGGCATCCGCGAGTACGCCCGGGCGGCTGACGCGCCGGTGCGGTACGTACCGCTGAGTGGCCCGGAGTTGCGGGTCGCCGAAGCCGACCTGGTCTCGGTGCTCGACGCCGGCAGCGAGGGTCGGACCGGTCGAGGGCTGTTCGCGTACCCGGCGCAGAGCAACTTCTCCGGCGTGCACCATCCCCTCGAGTGGATCGAGCTGGCCCACCGGTACGGCTACGACGTGCTGCTGGACGCCGCCGCGTTCGCCGCCACGAACCGGTTGGACCTGCGCGCCGTCCGACCCGACTTCGTCTGTCTGAGCTGGTACAAGCTCTTCGGCTACCCGACCGGCGTCGGCGCTCTGCTGGCGCGTCGGGACGCGCTGGCCCGGCTGCGCCGTCCGTGGTTCGCCGGGGGCACCATCCGCGCGGTCAGCGTGCAGGGTGACTGGCACCGCTCGATGGACGACGAGTCGGCCTTCGAGGACGGCACGCTCAACTTCCTGAGCATCCCGGACGTGGAGTTCGGGCTGCGGTGGCTCGACTCGATCGGTGTGGACCTGGTGCACACCCGGGTCGGCCTGCTCACCGCGTGGTTGCTGGACCGCCTGACCGCGCTGCGGCACCGCACCGGCCAACCGCTGGTACGGGTGTACGGGCCGGCCACGGGCGCGGGCCGGGGCGGGACCGTGACGTTCAACGTGCTGCGCCCGGACGGCGCGCCGGTCGACGAGCGGCTCGTCGCCCGGCAGGCCGCCACGGCCGGCTTCTCGCTGCGTACCGGGTGCTTCTGCAATCCGGGTGCCGGCGAGGGCGCGTTCGGGATCACCCGGCAGACGCTGCGGCGAGGTCTGCTCGACCGGATCGGCACGATCGACGAGTACCTCGATGCGCTGGCGCTGCCGACCGGCGGCGCGGTCCGGGTGTCGTTCGGGCTGGCCTCCACGGCCGCCGACGCGGAACGCTTCGTCGCCTTCGTGGAGTCGTCCTACCTGGACCGGGACGGCGACCCCGGACCGCCGCTGCCGCCCCGGCTACGGTGCTGAGAGGGGCCCTAGCTGACCGGGGTCACCGAGGCCGGGCGGTGCTTGATCTCCTCCATGAACCCGAAGCGGGCGGTCAGCTCGGCGAGCGTGGTCCCTTCCCGCCAGGCCGCGGCCACCTGGCCGACCTGGAGCAGGTCCATGCAGTCGCCGCGCGCCAGCACCTCGCCCGCGGACCGGACGTCGATCATGAAGTATCGGGCCTGCGAGCCCAGCCCGACGCAGACCACGCCCTGCTCGGAGTGCAGCTCGGCGCAGGTGAACCGGGCGCGCCCCTGCTCGGGCGCGGTCACCCGGCCGATGTCGAGCCGGTGGCGGGCCGCGGTCTCGATGAGCGCGGGGGCCAGGCCACCCCGCTCGACCAGGTCCGGGTAGAGGCGCACACCCAGCGCCATCGACGCGTCGCTCATGACTGACTCCCACTTCCTTGTGACAGAGACCAGCAGCACGCAGGTTACGGGGAGGTTTCCTGCGGACCTCGTCATCCTGTCCCGGGTGGACGCTCCACGGCAATAGGAAGTGTCGATTCGACCGCTGTCGAGGGGTGCGATCGGGCGGTAACGGACCGTCGCGGCATTGGAAACACTCTTGACAGAAAGGGCATCATATCGACATGCTTCGCTTGGAGAGCGCTCTCAGCGCTTCTCCGCCGCGCCGCCTCCGACGCGCCACCTCCATTACCCACCTCGCCGAGGAGCCTCCCGTGTTCACAGCCCGCGCCACCTCCCGCAGCCGCCCCCTCCTCCTCGCGGCGGTCGCCCTCGTCACCACCCTCGCCTCCCTCACCCTCCCGGGTCAGTCCGACCGCGCCGAGGCCGCCATCGGGCCGATCACCTGGCAGGACGAGTTCAACGCCCCGGCCGGCACGCCCGTCGACGCGAACAAGTGGCGCTTCGACATCGGCGGTGGCGGCTGGGGCAACAACGAACGGCAGTACTACACCAACAGCACCAGCAACGCCGTCCACGACGGCCAGGGCAACCTCGTCATCACGGCCCGCCGGGAGAACCCCGCCAACTACCAGTGCCACTACGGCCGCTGCGAGTACACCTCCGCCCGGCTGCTGACGGCGGCGACCTTCACCCAGACGTACGGTCGCTTCGAGGCCCGCATCAAGATCCCACGCGGCCAGGGCATCTGGCCGGCGTTCTGGATGCTCGGCACCGGCGGGGGGTGGCCCGACGCCGGCGAGATCGACGTCATGGAGAACATCGGCCGCGAGCCCAACACCGTCTACGGCACCGTCCACGGCCCCGGCTACTCCGGCAGTGGCGGCATCACCGGCAGCCGCACGATCGGCGGTCCGCTCGCCGACGGCTTCCACGACTACCGGGTGGACTGGGAGCCGGGCGCGATCACGTGGTACCTGGACGGGGTGCAGTACCACCGGGTCGACCCGGCCCGCCTCGGCGGCAACCGGTGGGTGTTCGACCACCCGTTCTTCATGATCCTCAACGTGGCGGTCGGCGGGAACTGGCCCGGCTACCCGGACGGCTCCACGCAGTTCCCGCAGCAGATGCTCGTCGACTACGTGCGCGTGTCGAGCTACACCTCCGACGGCGGCAACCCGCCGTCGGGCACCACGCGGCTCCGGGGAGCGCAGAGCGGGCGCTGCATCGACATCCCGAGCGCCAACCCCGTCGAGGGCGCCAAGCTGCAGATCTGGGACTGCAACACGACCGCGGCGCAGGCGTGGACCTTCGCCTCCGACGGAACCGTACGGGCCATGGGCAAGTGCATGGACCCGGCCTGGGCCGGCACCGCCAACGGCACCGAGGTCAACCTGGTCAGCTGCAACGGTAATCCGGCCCAGCGCTTCACGCTCAACGGCGCGGGCGACCTGGTCAACCTCAGCGCCAACAAGTGCGTCGACGTACGGGAGGCCAACCCCAACAACGGTGGCAAGCTGCACCTGTGGGACTGCCTCGGCGCGTCCAACCAGAAGTGGTCCCGCTTCTGACGGGACCGGCACGAGCGAACGGGCCGTCCGAGCGCCGCCTCGGGCGGCCCGTTCGTGTGCACGGCAGTGCCCCGACCCCGATTCGGTCGGGCGGCCGCGCCGCGACCGCTATGTTCGGTTTAGTCCGGATATAGCCGTCACTGGAGTGAGCCCATGTCGCACCACCTCGACACCCCCCTCGCCGCCCAGGGAGGTCAGCTCTACATCGACGACCTCTACGTCTTCGACGGCGACGGCACGACGGTGTTCGTCATGGATGTCAACAGCTCGGTGACCAGGGCCGACATCAAGCGTGGCTTCCACGCCGAGGCCCGCTACGAGTTCAAGGTTCACTTCAACGGGGCGGACGCCGAGGAGCTGACCTACCGGTTCGCGTTCGGCGAGCCGGACGGCAACGCCACGCAGACCTTCCAACTGTACGAACTCACCGGCGCCGACGCCCGCGACGACGCCGCCATGGGCACCCCCATCGCCGACGGCAGGACCGGCCAGATCACGACCGGGCAGCGGGTCCGGGTCTGGGCGGGCCGGATCACCGACCCGTTCTACATCGACCTCGACGAACTCGCCACCATCAACGGCGCCGTCAAGAACGGCGCGAAGGTGGACCGTTCGGTCTGGCGGGCCGACCAGGCCAAGAACAGCTTCGCCGGCACCACCGTCGAGTCGATCGTCCTGGAGGTCTCCCACGACGAGCCGCTGCTGCGTCCCGGCACCGAGATCGGCGTCTGGTGCCGGACGCTGCTCGCCACCGACGCGGGCGGGTGGCGGCAGATCAACCGCGCCGGCCACCCCATGATGTGGCCCGTGTTCTGGCCCCACGACACCGACTTCTCGGACCCGGCGAATTTCCGGCACCCACGCCAGGACCTCCCCGAGGACGGGGAGGAGATCGCCAAGGCGGTCGCCGGGGTCGTCGCGGCGAACGGCACCGCGCCGGACCCGCAGGCGTACGGCTGGAGCGTCGCCCGGGCGCTCTACCCCGACGTGCTGCCGTACACGGTGGGCACGGCCGCGAACTACGGCTTCGCGGTCCGCAACGGCCGCACCATGGCCGACAACGCGCCCGAGGTGATGTTCTCCCTGATCCTCAACACGGGGACCACGTCGGGCCTCACCCCCGACGTCACGAAGGCGGCCCGCGCCGACACCTTCCCGTACGTGGTACCGGCCTGACCGAACGTCGGCCCGATCGGACCCCAGCCGGGTGACAAGGTCGCGCTTTGACCGTTTTATGTAGTTTTGCGAAGTTACCCTCTGACTCGCACCCGTTGGGCGATTCAGATAGGAGACTTGATGCGCAGGAAGCTTCTCGCGGGCGTGGCCGGCATCGCCGCCACCCTCGCTCTCGCGGGACCGGCCGCCGCCGACACGACAGGCGACACCATCGTGACCCTCACCGTCGACGCCGCCGGTGGTCTCTCGATCACGGTGCCGGCGACGGCGAACATCGGACACGGCGTGGAGGGTTCGACAGTCACCGGCCAACTCGGTCCGGTGACCGTGCTGGACCAGCGCGGCTCGCTCACCCCCAACTGGACCGCCACCGTCATCTCCACCGACTTCACCACCGGTGGTGGCACCTCGGGGGAGACCATCCCGAACATCAACGTCCTGTACTGGTCCGGTCCCGCCACGGCGACCGCCGGTGGCGGCACCTTCACGCCGGGACAGCCGACCGCGGCCCAGCAGGTGATCATCAACGTTCCACGGACGGCGATGAGCCACACCGGCGGAACGGGCAACAACTTCGCCACCTGGAACCCGACGCTGGTGGTGAACATCCCGGTCGGCACCGTCCAGGGTGTCTACACGGGGACGGTGACACATTCGGTGTTCTGAGCCGCTCGGCCGGCTGGCGCTGCTGGCCTCCGTCGCCCTCGTGGCGCTCGGGGTCTCCGCGGCGCCAGCCGTCGCCGTGCGGGAGCAGCGACAGGATCCCGCCGACGACGCCGCGATCAGCATCCGCATGCTGGACATCCCGGCGAGTCGGGTGCAGGACCCCCGTGCTCAGGTCTACATCGTGGACCACCTGAATCCGGGCACGACGATCCACCGCCGGGTCGAGGTGCAGAACACCTCGGGCGAGACACAGAAGATCGACTTCTATTCCGGGGCAGCCTCGGTGGAGAACAACGCCTTCGCCGTGCCCGAGGGACGTACGGGCAACGAACTCAGCGGGTGGATCCGGCTGAAGACCGCCACGCTGGAACTGGACCCGGGCGAGCGCCGGCCGGTCGAGGTCGAGATCGCCGTCCCGAGGAAGGCGTCCAAGGGCGAGCGGTACGCCGCGATCTGGGCACAGGTCACCAGCTCGAAGGAACGCACCGGCAACGTCACCCAGATCCACCGGGTGGGCATCCGGGTCTACCTCGACGTCGGGCCGGGCGGTGAGCCCCCGACCGACTTCCGCATCGACGGGCTGGCCGCGGAGCCGGGAACCGGCGAGTTTCCGGTGGTGACCGCCACGATAACCAACACCGGTCAGCGTGCCCTGGACATGACCGGCACCCTGTCGCTGCACAAGGCGGCCGTGCAGGCCGGCCCGTTCAAGGTGACGAACGGCGTGACGATCCTGCCCGGCCAGAGCGGCCAGGTCCGCGTCGAGGTCGACCAGTCCCTGCCCGCGGGCACCTGGGAGGTGCGCGCCAAATTCGCCAGCGGCACCGTCGAGCGCACCGCGACCGGCACGATCGTCCTGCCCGTCACCGCACCGATGGCGGTCACGCCGACCACCGGGCCGAACTGGCTGGTCTACGCGGTCGGCGGGCTGGCCGCGCTGGTCCTGGTGATCCTCGGTGGCTGGTACGTCGTCCGCCGACAGCGGACCCGGCTGGCCTGACGGCCGACAGGCGAGACGCCCGGTCGTTCCCAGGGGGAACGGCCGGGCGAGGTCGTTCCGGCGTAGCCGTCAGACCAGCCACCGGCCGGCACGCATCAGATCACGACCGGCGATCTCGTTCTCCTCCCGCCACGCCTGGATCCGGCGCGGTGTCACCCGGAGGTACGCGTAGCGGGTCTGGCCGACCCGCGCGTCCCAGAACTTCGCGGCGAACGCGTCCGCCAGATCGACGGGCACGGTCTCGCGTGAGAACGTCTCCACGGTCCCCTCGATGATGACCACGTCGCGCGTCTGACCGAGGGCCATGCGCACCCGCCTCGAGGTACGCAGGTTGCGGGCGGTCGGAGTCGTCTCGGCGGTGGCCAGGGTGAGCGCCGCACCATCCCAGAGAAAGGAAAGCGGTACCAGGTGGGCGTTGCCCTCCCGGTCCGCCGAGGCGACCCACGCATCCAGGTCGTGGTCGAGCCGGGCCAACGTGTCCTGCTTGCGTCGCGTCGGACTGCGCTGTGGTTCGGGCTGCACGTCTGCACCACCCTGCCTGTGGCCGTGACGGCGCGACCATCGCGCCCCGGGCAGTCTCGCTGTTGAAGCCCGCTTCACCGCAAGAGCCCGCCAGATCGCCGATGACCCGGCGGCAGTGCCGCGTCCCGCCTCCGGTAGGGAGCGAGGACTCAGGTGAGCGTGATGCCTCTGAGTCATCAAGATGACTCAACGGCATCACGCTCACCGGGGGAAGGCACGCCGCCGCGAACAGAGACGGGTGGCGGGGGATATTCGCCTCCGCCAGCAGTTGGGCGGGAACGAGGCGTACCAGCCGGGCCGCCGGCGGAGCCGCGGTGAGCCCGCCGATCAGGCGAGGCACCGCGATCCCCGCCGCGCTAGATGACCGAGTGCGTCACGACCGCCACGTAGTCGCCGACCACCAGCCCGTTCGGAAGCCGCACCACGAGCGTCGGGTTCCAGGTGGCGGAGTTCGCGCCGCCGGTCTGGCCGGACCAGCCGGCGGCCGTACGTGGCGTGTCCAGCACGGCGCCGGGCTGCGGGAGGAACGTCCCGTCACCGGTGGTGGCGAGGGACGCCCCCGAGGCGTACGTGATGTTGCTGTTCGGAATGGTCTCGCCCGGCGTGCCGGAACCGGTGGTGAAGTTCGTCGTCGAGACGACGCTGACCCACCGTCCGGAGAAGGGACCGCGATCGTCGGTCACGGTCACCGGGCCGAGTTGGCCGGACACGCCGGTGGCGGCCGAGGTGACGGTGCCGAGTGAGGAGATCGTCGGGACGCTGATGGAGAGACCGCCGAGCGGGCTGATGACCAGTTGAACGCCCCGCGTGTCGGACTGGTCGAACGAGTCGGTCACCCGGACGGTGAACGGGAACGTCCCGGACGCCGTCGGTGTGCCGGCGAGCAGGCCGGTGACCGGGTCGAGGCTCAGGCCGGGGGGCAGGGTTCCCGAGCTGACCGACCAGACGAAGGGGCTGGTGCCGCCGGCCACCGTGAGCTGGTACTGGTACTCGACATACGCCTTGCCCGGCGGCGGGGGCGCGAAGGTCAGGGTCGGCGGCGGGTTGACCGTCACCGCCGTGGAGGGGGCCGACTGGGGGCCGGTGCCGGCCGCGTTGATCGCGGCCACCCGGAAGGTGTAGGTGGCGCCGCCGGTCAGCCCGGTGACGACCTGGGTCGTGGCGGTCCCGCTGAAGGTCTGGGGCGTCTGCGCCACGCCGTTGAGGTAGGGCGTCACCGTGTAACCGGTGATCGGCGAACTGCCGTTGGCCGGGGTCGTCCAGCTCAGCCTGGCGGCGGTGGTCCCCGCGCTGACCGAGGTGATCGTCGGAGCGCCGGGCAGGGTGTACGGCACCACCGCCGCCGAGGCGGGGCTGGCCGCGCCGGTGCCGAACGCGTTCACCGCCGCCACCCGGAACGCGTACGACGAGCCGGCGGTGAGTCCGGTGAGGGTGCGGGTGGTGGTGGAGGCGTCGAACGTGAGCGTGGGTTGGGTGACGCCGTCCCGGATGGGCGTGACCAGGTAGCTGGTGATCGGACTGCCGTTGCTCGCCGGCGCGGTCCAGCTCACGGTGGCGCTGGTGACGCCCGCGACGGCGGTGGGAGCGGTCGGCGTACCCGGGGTGGACGCGTAGGTGTAGCTCGCCGACCCCGCCGAACCTCGGGTGACCACGGTGACGGTGACCGCCGCCGAGCTGGACCGGGCGGGCATCGAGGAGATGGCGAGGGTGCCGTTGGGGTTCACGGTGAAGCAGCCGGCCGCCGGACCGGAGGCGCAGGGCAGCAGTACCGCCGACGTGCCGGCCTGCTGTTCGGCGGCCGTACCGATGGTGATGGCGGTGGCGCCGGTGAGGTTGCTGCCGCCGACGGTGACCGCGCCGCCGCCGGAGATCGAGCCCTGGGCCGGGGTCACGGTGACGCTGCTGGGTGCGCTCGCCGGTGCCACCGGTGTGGTGGAGGTGGACAGGCCGGGGTTGGCGTCGATCGACGACGAGGTCGCCACGGTCGCGGTCTGGATCAGCGCGGGTGTCACGCCGCTGCCGGTGACGGTGGCGACGACCGTGATCGGTGGCAGCGAGCTGCCCCCGGCGAACGGGCCGTTGCTGTTGGTACAGGTGATGGTCTGGCCGGATGGAGCGCCGCAGGCCCAACCGGTGCCGAACGCGCCGCGTGGCGTGACACCGGCGGGGACGGTCTGGGTGACCGAGATCGGCGCTGTCTCGGCGGTCCCGGCATCCACCCCCGCGGTGATGGAGTAGGTGACCGGGTCGCCGAGCTGCGGGGAGGCGCCGACCGAGCTGGTCTGCGACACGTTCAGGTCCGGCACCTGGTTGAAGGTCACCGCCCGGGCCTCGTCGACCTCGTGGAAGTCGGTGACCGAGCCGGTCGAGCCGACCCAGCCGAAGGCGAGTTGCCGGGGGTAGCCGTTGGCGTTGAGCCAGGTCGGCGACGGGTACAGGCTCGGCGACACGACCGGGAGCGCGCCCTCCAGGGTCCGCGCGGACCCGCCGACCGGGGTGAACCGGACCCGGTACTGGCCGGCGGGAGCGGTGATCCCGGTGTCGGTGGTGTACGGCGAGCCGGTGGTGTTGATGACGACCTCGACCGGCACCACGGACGCGGCGCGGGTGCTGGCCCGCAACGCCAGTGCGGGCGCCGAGGTGCTGCCGGCGGTGCTGTTGATCGCGCAGTAGCCGACGCCGTTGCGGCCGGGACCACGGATCACGACCTGGCCCGGCACCCGCCCTCCCGTGGTCGAGATGTACGGCGGGTTGGTGCAGCCGGTGCCCTGGTAGGTGCTGCTGCTGAAGTTGCCGAAGACGTCCAGCCCGATGCCCAGGTAGCCGTTGGACAGACCGGCCGACACGCCGTTGAAGGCCGCGGAGTAGCCCAGCGAGCCGCCGGACTGGCCGAGGGTCGCCGGGGAACGCGGGTTGGCGGGGTCGGCGGCGGCCAGCGCGAAGGCGAGGCCGTCCGCGCCCGGGTTGGAGCCGCCGTACTGGTAGGTGTTGAACGTGAGGTGCAGGCCCTGCGAGGTGGGCACGCTCACCGCGCCGAACACACCACCCTGCCGGTTGACGGTGGCGGGGGTGAGGCGCAGCTTGCCCGCGCCCTGCGGGTCGGTGGAGGTGGCGCAGCTCAGCAGTGGGCCGGTGGTGGAGTTGCCGGCCGCGCTCAGGCACGCGGCGTTGGTGGCGAGGGCGCCGGGCACGGCGGGCACGGCCACCGCACCGATGCCGTTCGCGGTGTTGTTGTGGAACGGCTGGTCGAACAGGACGGACCCGACCGCGAACGCCGGTAGCGGTGTGAGCGTCACGGTGGCCGCGATGACGGCGGCCACGAGGGCCACGGTGCTTCCCGGTCGACGCCGCCCCCGAAACGCCATGTTCACTCCCAGCCGTCACTGCAGTCCCGAAACGGACTATATCCCCCAAACTCCCCCAACATCCGAGTACGAGAAAGCCGACGGCGTCCACACGAAAGCGGACGGATCCCCTCGGTCACACCGAGGGGATCCGTCCGCAGGCAGCGGGGCGGTCAGCCAGCGATGTCGCGCGGGTCGCGGCTGCGCGGGTACGTGTTCTTCTCGCCGATCGTGCCGTCCTGCTTCTTGATCACGTGCTCGACGCCCCGGTCGGCCGCCATCTCGCGGCCCTGCGCCTGCGCGTCGGCCTTGGTGTCGTGCGTGCTGCTGGCCCGGTCGTTGCCCTCCGGGCGGTTCTTCCACTGCCCGTTCTCCTGGTAGGTGTCGACATCGCCCTTGGTCATCGCGAGCTCCTCCCCTGCGTCTGCGCGGTCACCCTCTTCAGTGCCCCGTGCAGGGACGGGCAAACCGCCGTCCTCAGGAGACGGTCGGACAGTTGTTGCTCACCCGGCGGAGAATCTGCTCGCGTTCGTCGGTCGTGATGCCTGACGGCGTGCCGTCGAAGTGGGTCTCCACCTTGTCCCACCCTCGCCGCTGTTCGTAGTGCAGGTGCGGCGCGCCCGAGTTGCCGGTGCTGCCGAGCCGACCGATCTGCTCACCCTGGGCGACCTTCTGACCGACCGTGACCAGCGGCGGTTCGAGCAGGTGCAGGTACTGGGTCTCCCACTTGCCGCCGTGGTCGATCTTCACCCAGTAGCCACCGCCGCGTCCGCGCGGACCCTCCGGGTTTTCCGGGGTACGCCCACCCAGCGACCCGTTGATGCCGGCCACCGTGACCGTGCCGGCGAAGGAGGCGAGGACGGGACGCCCCCACGCCTCGCCCTCGATGGGGAAGAAGTCGACGTCGTAGTCGTCGTGGCCGGGATAGGTGCTCAGTTGCCAGGTCTCCCCGCAGGTGACGGGCATCTGGAAGAGCGGGCGTGGACCCGCCGGTCGCAGCATCGGCACGACGACCACGGCGACGCCGATGACGACCGCCGCCGCGACGAGCGCGAGCAGGACGACGAGGAGTCGCCGACGGGGGCGGCGATGGGTGCGGGCTCTGGTGGGGCGGCCGGTCGTCACCGGTCCGAGCATGGCAGACGTCGGCAATCCCCACCACTTTTGCGTTGCAGTTGCATCGTAAAGGCGCTACGGTCGACGCGATGCACTCGTATTGCAACTGGGGGTCGACGTGTACGTGCTCGCGTTGTCCGAGGTGACCGCCGACATGGTCGACCTGGTCGGCGGGAAGGCGGCCGGGCTGGGCGCGCTGATCTGGCAGGGCGAACGCGTCCCCGAGGGGTTCTGTGTCACCACCGAGGCCCACCGGAGCGGCGTCGTGCCCGAGGTGGAGATCATCGCGGCGTACCAGCGGCTCGGGGCCGGGCCGGTGGCGGTCCGCTCCAGCGCCACCGCCGAGGACCTGCCGGACGCCAGCTTCGCCGGGCAGCAGGACACCGTCCTGGGCGTCACCGGCACGGCCGAGCTGATCGCCGCCGTCGAGAAGTGCTGGGACTCGCTGCACAGCGACCGCGCGACCGTCTACCGCGACGCCCACGGCATCGACCAGCACGAGGTGGCGATGGGCGTCGTCGTGCAACGCATGGTCACGCCCACGGCGGCCGGGGTGCTCTGCACCGCCAACCCGCTGACCGGCCGCCGCGACGAGATGGTCGTCGACGCCGCACCGGGACTCGGCACCGCCGTCGTGGACGGCGCGAGCGCCGTGGACCACTACGTCCTCGACGGCGTGGCGCGCGACCAGACCGGATGCCTGACGTCCGCGCACCTGGATCTCCTGCGGGCCGCCGGCGAACGGCTGGCCGGGCACTTCGGCCGCCCGCAGGACGTCGAGTGGGCGATCGACGCGGACGACGTGCTGTGGTTGCTGCAGTCGCGCCCGATCACCAGTCTGTTCCCCCTGCCGCCGACCACCGGCAAACCCCTCCCCCGCGTCTTCGTGGAGTTCGGGCACGTCCAGGGCATGCTGCGACCGGTCACTCCGATGGGCATGGCGACCCTGCGGGCGCAGATCACCGCGATGCTCGCGGCGCTCGGCGTCCGGGTGGAGATCGTCGACATCGGTGGCCGCCTCTACGGCGACCTGACCGACCTGGCCCGGAGCAGGTCAGCGCGGCGACGACTGATCAAGCTCATGGCCGTCGACTTCGGCCCTCGGGCACAGGCGGTCATGCAGCACGTCCTGGCCGACCCACGGTTCGCCCCGACCGGCGCCGGACGCGGCGCGGCACGGCAGGCGGCGTCCCTGCGCACCGCCGGCCGGGCGGTGGTGGGCATCGTGCGGGCCCTGGCCCGCCCGGACGCGGCACGCATCCGGATGTTCGAGGCGATCGAGCAGCTCCGCGCCCGTTCGGTGGCCCCCGACGACCTGCGGACCGCCGCCGAGCGGCTGCGCCACGTCGAGGCGCGCGGCGAGACCGACCACAGCGACGCCATCATGTGGCCGATCGTCGCCGGCATGCTCGCCGCCGCGCTGCCGGCCGCGCTGCTCAAGGGCGTCGCCGGCCCGGACGAGATGCACGCCGTGCTCGGCGGGATGCCACACAACGTCACCATCGAGATGGACCTGGCGCTGTGGCGGCTCGCCCAGGGCGTCGGTGCGCACCGGCAACTGCTGCTCGACACCCCACCGGACGAGCTGGCCAGCCGCCACCTGCGGGGCGAACTGCCCGACATCGGTATGGCCGGCTTCCTCGACGCGTACGGCCACCGGGGTGTGGCCGAGGTCGACCTCGGGATGCCGCGCTGGGCCGAGGACCCCACACCGGTCTTCGCCGCGCTCGCCAACTACCTCCGGGTCACCGACCCCGAGCAGGGCCCCGACCAGCGCTTCCGCCGTGCCGCCGCGGCGGCGGAGACGGCGTTGCGGGAGCTCATCGCGCGGGCCCGCCGACGGCGGCCGGTACGCGCGATGATCGCCGGGTTCCTGCTGGGCCGCGCCCGTTCGTTGGCCGGCCTGCGTGAGGCCGGCAAGTTCGCCGGGCTGTACCCGCTGCGGGAGACCCGTCGACAGTTGCTGCTGATCGGCGCCGAGCTGACCGACGCCGGACTGCTGGACCAGCACGACGACATCATGTTCCTGACCCTCGACGAGGTGCGGGTCGCCGTACACCAGGGTGTCGACCAGCGCGAGCTGGTCGCGACCCGGCGGGCCGTGTACCGCCGCGAGCTGCGTCGCCGGTCGGTGCCGGTGGCGCTGCTGTCCGACGGCACCGACGTGGAGACCGTCCTGCCCCGGACGCCCGGCGGCGACGGGACCCTCGCCGGCGTGGGGGCGTCCGCAGGCCGGGTCACCGGCCCGGCCCGGGTCGTGCACGACCCGGCCACCGCGCACGTCGAGCCCGGCGACGTCCTGGTCGCCGCGACCACGGACCCCGGCTGGACCCCACTGTTCCTCACCGCCGCCGCCCTGGTCACCGAGACCGGCGCGATCATGGCGCACGGCCCCACGGTGGCGCGGGAGTACGGCATTCCGGCCGTCATCTGCGTGCCGGACGCCACCCGCACGATCACCACGGGCCAGCTCGTCACCGTCGACGGTGGCGCGGGCGTCGTGACCGTCCACTGACCACCGCCCCTATCCGAGGACGAGGACGATGACCGAGACGAGAACGCCGACCAGGGCGACCGTGGGACCGCTGCTGCGCCGGGCGGCCGTGAGCGAGGCCGCGATGTGGCGCAGCCTCTACCGGTGGGCGCGTCGCCGTCCCCTGCCGCTCGGGCCGGGCGACGAACCGTTCGGCTACCTCGGCGTGGTCAAGCCGATCCTCGGGATCTTCATTGCCCTGTCGGCCGTCGAGATCCCGATCTTCGATCTGATCGTCACCAACGTGGTTCCCTGGCGACCGGCCCGCTGGATCGTGCTCGGCCTCGGCATCTGGGGCCTGCTCTGGATGGTCGGCCTCTGGGCGAGCATGACCATCCACCCGCACGTCGTCGCCGACACCGGGCTGCGGGTACGTAACAGCTCCGGCATCGACATCTGGATCCCGTGGGCGGACGTCGCCGCGCTGCGCAAGCGCCACCGTTCCCTACCGTCGAGCAGGACCGTGCAGGTCGAGCCGGAGGGTGACCGCCAGGTCCTGCACATCTCGGTCGGCAGCCAGACGAGCGTGGACGTCGTGCTGCGTCGGCCGACGACCTTCGACCTGCCCCGGGGCCGGTCCGGGCCGATGGACGAGCTGCGACTGTACGCCGACGACCCCGACGGTCTGCTGCGCAGCGCCCGGGGCACGCCCGCGACGGCGGCTCCCGGCCACCCACTGTGAAACGATCGAAGCCATGCCCAAGAAGGTCGATCACCAGCAGCGACGCACCCTCATCGCGGACGCGTTGATGCGGGTCGCCGCGGACCAGGGCCTGGAAGCCGTCAGCCTCCGCCACGTCGCCACCGAGGCGGGCGTGTCCGCCGGGATGGTCCAGCACTACTTCCGGACCAAGGACGAGATGATGGCGTTCGCGTTGAGCGTGGTCCGCGAACGCAGCCAGATCCGGGTCACCGAGGCGGTGGCGCGACTCGGCGAGACCCCCTCCCCCCGGCTGCTGCTGCGTACGATGATCGCCGCGCTCCTGCCGCTCGACGCGCACACCCGCGACGACGGTCGGGTGGCGCTCGCGTTCCTCGCCTACACGGCGGTACGCCCGACGGCCGCGACCGGCCTGCGCGAGGGCACCGCGCAGCTCACCGCGTTCGTCACCAGCGTCCTGCCGGCCGGCCGTGGCGACGCCGACGCGCGGGCTCTGCTGGCGCTGATGGAGGGGTTGGGCGTCCACCTGCTCGGTGGGCAGTACACCGCCGAACAGGCCCTCGCCGCCCTGGACGCCCACCTCGACCTGCTCTTCGGCTGAGCCGGCACGACGAACGGGCCGCGACTCGGAGGTCGAGTCACGGCCCGTTCGTCGCCGATCCGCTCAGCCCATCCGGGC
Source organism: Micromonospora sp. bgisy143 (assembly GCF_057708145.1). Classification (NCBI taxonomy): domain Bacteria; kingdom Bacillati; phylum Actinomycetota; class Actinomycetes; order Micromonosporales; family Micromonosporaceae; genus Micromonospora; species Micromonospora sp. bgisy143. Next base: position 9,911 of record NZ_JBYIRN010000023.1, on the reverse strand, counting down.
GGCGGCGCGCGCCTTGCGTTGGCGCAGTTCCTCGGCGGTCATCAGCCAGGTGGAGTTCGTCGCCCCGAGCCCGAGGAGCACCTGGTCGAAACCGTTGCCGTCGTTGTCGTCGGTGTAACAGAGGCTCACCTCGCCCCACGGCGACGCGGCGACGGCCAGGTGTTCCTGCCGACCCGTCGTGGTCTGGCTCAGCGCCTGCGCCGCCAGCCGGCCCGTGGTGCTGCCGTCCGGGTTGAGGCCGCGCGCCCAGACGTCCGGGTTGGCGCCGGACACCGACCAGCCCACCACGACGTTGTCCTCGTCGTCGATGCCGACTCCGGGGGCGACGGCCCCGGTACCGGTGGACACCTGCACCTCGTCGTGGCGGGCGGTGCCGGTCGCGGTGAACGAGCGGGCCCAGACGCCCTTGGTGCCGGTGTGGTCCGACTCCCAGCCGACGGCGAAGTCACCGGAGTAGGTCGCCGCGACCGACGCCCGCCGCTGCTGGCCGCCGCTCTGCGCGTTGGCCGTACGCCGGGACAGCACCACCGCGCCGTTCGACCGGGCCAGCCGGGTCAGCCCGATGTTGTACGAGCCGTTCGCGTCGGCGTCCTCGTCCCACACCACCAGCGCCTCGCCGGAGGCGGACACCGCCACGTCGGGGCGGTGGTGCGAGCCGGTCGTCTGCGAGGCTGTCACCTCGTACCCCTTGGTGGTGGGCGCGGTGAAGCCGGCGGCCTTCACGGTGGCCGGCGCGGTCCCCTGCACGTCCTCCCAGACGACGGTGAAGCCGACGGCGGCGCTGGTGGGCGCGCCGTCCGGGTCGACGCCCACCTTCGGCCAGATCTGCTGGCCGGCGTCGCTGGCGTTGGCCTGCCCGGAGCCGAGGATCGCGCCGGCCGGGGAGATCACCCGGTACTGGATGTTGTAGACGCCGTTGCCGTCGCCGTCGGCGGCCCAGACCACCACGGCGTTGCCCCGGTCGTCGAGCCCCACGTCGGGACTGATGTGCCGCCAGGCGGCCCCGCTGGTGCCGCCGCCGGAGAGCTTCAGCTCGTAGCCGGGCGTGCCGTCGCGGAACAGGCGTACGTAGATCTCGCTGTGGGTGTCGTCCTCCGGGGCGGTGCTGTCCCGGTCGTCCTCCCAGGCCACCGCGACCTGACCGGCGCGGTTCATGGCGATGGCGGGCAGGTCCTGGTCGCCGGTGGCCACGCTGTTGGCGGTGGTCCAGGTGACCGCGTCGGCGGTCATGGCCGTCGGAGCGGGCGCCGGCGCGGTCGGCGCCAGCAGGGACACGGCGAGCAGAGTCGTGAGTGCGGTCATCGTGTGCTCCTTCTACCCGGCCTGCAGGCCGGGCTGGCCGTCGAGGATGACGAACGAGCGCACCGTCGACGCCGCCGCGCCGTGCTCGGTCACCGTGTTCACCGCGCGGAAGTCCGCGCGGACCTGGCTGCGGCTGATCGTGGTACGGACGTAGCCGCGCCGGTCGGAGTAGAACTTGAGGTGCGGGTTGGTGGCCGCGTTCGGGATGGTCGTGCTGCCGGTGCCGTTGCCCGTCGAGGTGATCGAGGTGCAGACCAGCTCCGTGCCGATGGTGGCCGACGACGGGTTGGCGTAGTCGGCCTTCAGCTCGTTGGCCCACGACTTGTGCACGTCCCCGGTGAGGACGAGCGGGTTGCGCACACCGCGCTGCTGCCAGCCGGTCTGGATGCGGCTGCGGGATGCCCGGTAGCCGTCCCAGGCGTCCATGTTCGCCGCCCCGCTCGCCTCGAACTGGCGGGCGAAGAAGACCTGCTGGCCGAGGATGTCCCAGGTGCCGTAGTGCTGGGCCAGTCCGTCGAGCAGCCACGCCTCCTGGGTCGCGCCGGTCAGGGACCGGGAGGCCAGGTCGGCGTCCGCGCAGACCTTCCAGCCGTCGCCGCACGCCTGGTCGTCGCGGAACTGCCGGGTGTCGAGCATGTGGAAGGTGGCGAGCTGACCCCACCGAACCCGGCGGTAGAGCGGGATGCTGTTCCCGCTCGGCGCGGAGGCGGGGCGCAACGGCATGTTCTCGTAGTAGGCACGGTAGGCGGCGGTACGCCGGGCGGTCCACTGGGCGGCGGTCAGCGTGGGGCTGCTGTCGGCGCGAACCATGTTCGCGTAGTTGTTCTCCACCTCGTGGTCGTCCGGCACCACCAGCCAGGGCGCCGCCGCGTGCGCCGCCTGCAGGTCCGGGTCGGACTTGTAGAGGGCGTACCGGCGGCGGTAGTCGGCCAGCGACACGATCTCCGCGCCCACGTGCTGGCGTACCGCCGAGGTGTTGACGCCACCCTCGTAGATGTAGTCGCCCAGGTGCAGGATCAGCCCCGGGTTCTCCTCGGCCATCCGCCGGTACGCCGTGTAGTAGCCGGCCTCGTAGTGGGCGCAGGAGGCGAACGCCATCACCAGGTCGCGGCCGAACGTGCCGGGGGCCGGCGCGGTCCGCGTGCGCCCCACCGGGGAGATCTGCCCCTGGGCCCGGAAACGGTAGTAGTAGTCGGAGTCGGCGGCCAGACCCCCCGCGACGACGTGCACCGAGTGGGCGTCGGCGTACCGGGCGACCACCGAGCCGGAGGCGACCAACGACGAGAAGCGGTCGGTCGTGGACACCTGCCACTCGACCGTCACGTCGGCGTCGGCCATGCCGCCCTGCCCGTCGGCGTTGAGCGGTGAGGGTGCCAGCCGGGTCCACAGGACCACGCTGTCGGGTGCCGGATCACCCGACGCCACACCGAGTTTGAAGGCGTACGGCACCGCGGCGCGGGCACTCTGCCAGGGGGTTGCCGCGGCGCCGGCGGCGGCGAGTCCACCGAGGACGAAAATGCGACGACTCAGGCTTTTCATGGTCCATACCTTCGAGGCCGTCGATGAACGGCGAAGGCTGCGGCGCGGAAGCCGACATGACGGGACGTTGACCGCGGCAAGGCCGTCAGGTGTCGCGCCCGACGGCCGCGTCGTCAGGTCAGCGGCGACGGCGACTCGGCGCCGGGGATCAGCAGTTTCGGCGTACCGGAGCCGTCGGCGGGAACGCCGAAGACGTCCGGCCGGCCGTCACTCTGGCGCAGCGTGTAGGCCAGCGTCGCGTCGTCGAGCCAGGCCGCCTGGTCGTCCACGCTGGCGGTCTCGGCGGTCGCGGTGATCCGCCCCGAGGCCAGGTCGAGGACCGACAGCCGCCAGCCCTTCGTCGGGTCGGCGTCGATGGCCTGTTTGAACGCGATCCGGGTGCCGTCGGGTGACAGCGACGGGCACTCGACGTTCTCCCGCTGCGTCTCGACGGTCCGGGCGGCCACGTCGCCGCGTACCAGGTAGCGCTTCCCGCCGGTCGACATCGTCGCGTAGAACCGGTTGTCGTCGGCGGTGAAGGTGACGCCCCAGTAGTTGACGTCCGGGTTGCGGTAGGCGCGGCCGTCCCGGGTGACGGCGAACCCCTCCAGCGACGGGACGGTGGCCCCGGTGACGGTGTCGAGGATGCCGGTGCGGGTGGAGAAGCCGCTCGCCGTGTAGGAGTCGCCGCCGACGAACGTCGTCCAGGAGACCATCCGGCCCGACGCCGAGACCCGGGCCCGGTTGGGCAGGCCCGGCACGCTCAGCGTCCGCTTCTGGCGCAGCGCCGCGTCGAGCACCACCACCTGGTACGACCACGCGGTCGCAGGCTTCAGGCAGACGCCGGTGCCGGCCGCCGCGTACACCCGCAAGCACTCCAGACCCGAGACGGTACGCGGCCCGGCGGGGTCGGCGGTGGCGACGCTGGAGACGTACCGGTCGGTGATGGCCAGCAGGCGCGGGCCCGGCGTCAGGGTGACCGCCTGGTCCCCGGCGGCGGCGGGCGGTGGCGGGGTCCGGAGCGGCTCGGCGGCGATGGCCGCGTAGCCCACGGCCCCGCCGGCCAGCAGCACCGCCGAGGCGGCCAGCACACCGAGCTTGGCCCGGGTCGACATGACGGTCACGGGGACACCCTCCGGGGGAACAGACGGGACGGGGAAGCCAGCAGGAGCACGGTGACGACCAGGACACCGGCGACGGCCACGGCCGCCGCCCGGACCGCCGTCTGCGGCCCCCAGGCCTGCCAGGCGAGACCGAACAGGACCGAGGAGACGAGGTACGCGAGCGCCTGCCCGGTCTGCACCAGCGCGATCCCGGTGGTCCGCAGCCGGGGTGGCAGCACCGGCCCGGCGAGGGCGATGAGCACGCCGTCGGTGGCCGCGTAGAACGCACCGTAGAGCGCCAGCGTCAACGCGAGCGCCGGCCAGCCGTGCAGCGGTCCGGACAGCAGCAGGTAGGTCGCGCCGAGGGCGAGGTAGCCGCCCACCACCACCGGCAGCCGCCCGATCCGGTCGGCGAGCACACCGAGCGGGGCGGCGAGCAGCAGGTACGCGAGGCTGGTGCCCACCGCCAGCAGCGGGAACCACCGCAGACCCAGATCCTCGCGGCGTTGCAGTACCAGGTAGACGAAGCCGTCGCCGATGGTGGCCAGGCCGAGCATCGTGGCGGCCAGCAGCAGCCGACGGGCCGGTCGGCTGCGCAGCAGGCCCCACGCCTCGCCGACGGAGACCCGGGACTCGTCCGGCGCGCCACTCGGGCGCTCCCGGACGAACAGCACGAGTACGACGACCGCCAGAGCGGCGACGCAGAAGCTCGTGACGAACACCGCGTCGTACGACTGCCCGACGGCCAGCAGGACGGCGAACGCGGCCAGCGGCCCGAGGAACGCGCCGACGCTGTCCATGGCCCGGTGCACCCCGAACGCCCGACCCAGTGCCTCGGGCGGCGTGGAGAGCGTGATCAGCGCGTCCCGGGGCGCGCTGCGGACGCCCTTGCCGAGCCGGTCGACGGCGATGACGGCGCCGATGGCGGGGACCGACCGGCCGGCGAGCAACAGGCCGAGCTTGGCCACCGCGGAGAGCGTGTAGCCGACGCCGGCGATGAGTTTGCGCCGCCGGAACCGGTCGGCGACGAAGCCGCCGACGACCCGCAGCAGCGCGGTCGCGCCGGTGTGGACCCCGTCGAGCACACCGAAGGCCACCGGGCTGAGTTGCAGGCCCAGCACCAGGTAGAGCGGCAGGACGGCGGCCACCATCTCGGCCGAGACGTCCGTGATCAGGCTGACCGCGCCGAGCGCGACCACGTTGCCGCTGACCAGGGCGAGCCGGCGTCGCGGCCCGGGTGGGTCGGTGACCGGGCGGGAGACGGTCGACAGGTACACGCGCATCTCCTGGACATCGGTGGGCGACGGTCAGCCATCGTGACGACCCGGCCCGACGGACCACAAGAGAGTGCGGGCAGCGGGCGGACGTGCGGTGGGTGAACATCACACAAACATCGAGATGTTTCGCTGTTTGAGCGTACTGTTCACCTGGCTGCAGCACGTCGGTTCATCGAGCTTCCTACGGTCCTTGCGCTCTGCACCCGTAACGAAGGGGTCCTGGATGGACATTCGAATCGCCCGCCCACCGGTGACGGTCGGGACGGTGGCGGTGCTCGTCGCCGCCACCGCCGCCGTCGTCCTGACCGGCTCGGGCACGGCCTCCGCGGCGAGCGTGACGTTCACGCCGGTCGCCGACACCTACGTCCAGAACGACACGGCATCCACCAACTACGGCACCTCCACGCAGATCGTGGTCGACAACTCGCCCACCCGGCGGATGTTCCTGCGCTTCACGGTGAGCGGCGTCAGCGGCACGGTGACCAGCGCCAAGCTGCGGTTGCGCACGATCAGCGGCAACAGCGGCAGCGACGCCGGGGGCACGTTCCGGAGGATGTCCAGCACCACCTGGTCGGAGACCGGCACCACCTGGAACAACCAGCCGGCTCTCGACGGGGCCACGCTGGGGACGCTCGGCGCGGTCGCCGGCAACACCTGGTACGAGATCGACGTGACCTCCGCGGTCACCGGCAACGGCACGTACAGCTTCGGCGCCACCTCGACCAGCGGCGACGGCGCCTACTACGACACCCGCGAGAGCGGAGCCGACGCCCCGCAACTGGTCGTCACGACCGGGACCACGACGCCGCCCTCCGGCGACCCGGTCCTCGTCGGCGCCGGCGACATCGCCACCTCCGGCTCCGGCGACACGGCCACCGCCGCGCTGCTCGACGGCATCTCCGGCACCGTCTTCACCACCGGCGACAACGTCTACGACAGCGGCACCGCGGCGCAGTTCGCCAGCTACTACGAGCCCACCTGGGGCCGGCACAAGAGCCGTACCCGCCCGTCGCCGGGCAACCACGACTACAACACGTCGGGCGCCACCGGCTACTACAACTACTTCGGTACGAACGCCGGCCCGAGCGGCCGGGGCTACTACTCCTACGACCTCGGCAACTGGCACGTCGTGTCGCTGAACTCGAACATCAGCATGTCGGCCGGCTCCGCCCAGGAGCAGTGGCTGCGCGCCGACCTGGCGGCCAGCACCAAGCCGTGCACGATCGCGTATTGGCACCACCCGCTGTTCACGTCCAGCTCCGACCACGCGCCGTCCACCTCGACGCGCCCGCTGTACCAGGCGCTCTACGACTACAACGCCGACGTCGTGGTGTGGGGCCACAACCACGTGTACGAGCGGTTCGGCCCGATGAACCCGTCCGGCAGCTACGACGCCGGCCGGGGACTGCGTAGCTTCGTCGCCGGCATGGGCGGCGCGGACCACTACGGCTTCGGCACCGTCCAGCCCAACAGCGAGGCGCGCAACAGCTCCGCGTGGGGGGTCCTGAAGTTCACCCTGCACTCCGGCAGCTACGACTGGCAGTTCGTGCCGGTCGCCGGCCAGACCTACGCCGACAGCGGCACCGGCGCCTGCCACTGACGGACGGGATCCCGCTGCGCCGTTCGCGGCGCGGCGGGATCGTCGTTCCCGCCGCGCTCGCCCCAGCCTGCGACGCCCGCCCGGGCGCGCGGCGGGTGTCGATGACCTGCGCGGCTCCTGTCGAGCTGCCCCAGATGTGGGGCACAGCACCTGCTTCGGCGGTTGGGCCCTGGTAGCGAGATCACGCTCGGGCAGGCGCGCGGCCCATATCTGGGGCAGCTCGACAGCGTCGCGTCACAACAGGTAGGCCGAGCCTGGAACAGACGTGTGCCCCTGCCCGTTGATCGGGCAGGGGCACACGTGGGTGCCGTCAGGGGGTCAGCGGGTGCCGGCCGCCCGGCGCTTGTTGTAGACGTCGAACGCGACGGCGACGAGCAGGACGAGCCCCTTCACCACCGACTGCGTCGACTGGTCGACGCCCATCAGCTGCATACCGTTGCTCATCACCGCCATGATCAGACCACCGACCATCGCGCCGACCACGGTGCCCACACCGCCGGTGACCGCCGCGCCACCGATGAAGGCCGCCGCGATCGCGTCCAGCTCGAACATGTTGCCGGCCGCGGGCTGCGCGCCGTTGGACCGCGACGAGTAGATGACGCCGGCCACGGCCGCGAGGAAGCCCATGTTGACGAACATCCAGAAGTTGACGGTGCGCACCTTCACACCCGACAACGCCGCCGCCGAGAGGTTGCCGCCGATCGCGTACACCTGACGGCCGAAGACCGTCCGCCGGGTGAGCAGGCCGTAGACCAGCACCAGCACCGCCAGGATGATCAGCACGATCGGCAGGCCCCGGGCGTGCGCCAGCTGCCAGGCGAAGTACATGATGACCGCGCCCACCAGGACGACCCGGGCCACGAACAGCGGGAACGACTCGACCGGCTGCTGGTAGCGGATCCGCGCCAGGCGGGTGCGGAAACCGCTCACCGCGTACCCGGCCACGGCGATGGCCCCGATCAGCAGCGTGAAGGCGTCGAAGCCCTGACCACCGAGCAGGCCGTTGAGGAAGCCGGCCGCAACCTTCTGGTACTCGCCCGGGAACGGCGACAGCGAGATGTTGTCGAGCACCCGCAGGGTGAGACCCCGGAACAGCAGCATGCCGGCCAGGGTCACGATGAACGCCGGGATGCCGGCGTACGCCACCCAGAAGCCGTGCCACGCGCCGACCGCGATGCCGACGGCCAGCGCCGCGAGGACGCCCAGCCACCACGGGTGCCCCTGCTGGATCACCAGCACGGCGGACACCGCGCCGGTCAGCGCGACCACCGACCCCACCGACAGGTCGATGTGCCCACCGATGATCAGGATGACCATGCCGATCGCGAGGACCAGGATGTACGAGTACTGCAGGACGATGTTGGTGATGTTGCCGGGGCTCAGCGACACCCCGTCGGTCAGGACCGCGAAGAGCGCCACGATGACGACCAGGGCGACGTAGATGCCGCTCTGCCGGAGGTTGTTCAGCACCAGGGCCCGCAGGTCGCTCGTCCCCGTGTGCAGAGCAGCGGCCGGCGCGGGATCCGACGGTGTCGGGCGCTCCGTCGAAGGGGTTTTGATGCTGGTCATCCGACGAGCTCCTTGTCCTTTGTCATCAGCTCCATGAGGCTCTCCTGGGTCGCCTCGCCCACCGGCTTCTCACCGGTGATCCGGCCCGCGGCGAGGGTGTAGATGCGGTCACACATCCCGAGCAGCTCCGGCAGCTCGGAGGAGATGACGATCACCGCCTTGCCGGCCGCCACCAGCCGGTTGATGATCGTGTAGATCTCGAACTTGGCGCCGACGTCGATACCGCGCGTCGGCTCGTCGAGGATCAGCACGTCCGGGTCGGTGAAGAGCCACTTCGACAGCACGACCTTCTGCTGGTTGCCGCCGGAGAGCTTGCCGACCACGGCCATCACGCTCGTGGTCTTGATGTTCATGTCCCGCCGACTCGTCTCGGCGACCTTGATCTCCTCGTTGCCGTTCACCCAGCCGTACCGGGCCAGCCGGTCCAGGGCGGCGGCAGAGACGTTGCGCCGGACGTCGTCGATGAGATTGAGGCCGTACCGCTTGCGGTCCTCGGTGACGTACGCGATGCCGTTGTCGATGGCCTCCGCGACGGTACGGGCGGTGACCTCCCGGCCGTGCATGAAGAGCTTGCCCTTGATGTCGCGGCCGTAGGAGCGGCCGAAGACACTCATCGCCAACTCGGTCCGGCCGGCGCCCATCAGCCCTGCGATGCCGACCACCTCACCGGCGCGCACCGACAGGTTGACGTCCTCGACGACCATCCGCTCCTGGGTCGGGTGCCGCACCGACCAGTCCTCGATCCGCAGCACCTCCTCGCCGGGGGACGATTCGCGGTCGGGGTAGAAGCTCTCGATGTCGCGGCCGACCATGCCCCGGATGATGCGCTGCTGGCTGACGTCGTCGGCGCGCATGTCCAGGGTCTCCACCGTGCGACCGTCCCGGATGACGGTGGTCGAGTCGGCGATCGCGGTGATCTCGTTGAGCTTGTGCGAGATCATGATGCAGGTGATGCCCTGCTCCTTGAGCTGCCGGAGCAGGCCGAGCAGGTGCGCCGAGTCGACGTCGTTGAGGGCGGCCGTCGGCTCGTCCAGGATGAGCAGGCGCACCTTCTTGGACAGCGCCTTGGCGATCTCCACGAGTTGCTGCTTGCCCACACCGAGCTGGATGACCGGGGTCACCGGGTTCTCGTGCAGCCCCACGGACGCCAGCAGCTCCGCCGCCTCCGCGTTGGCCTTGTTCCAGTCGATCAGGCCGGTACGGCCCCGCCGCTCGTTGCCCAGGAAGAGGTTCTCGGCGATCGACAGGTAGGGCACCAGGGCGAGTTCCTGGTGGATGATGACGATGCCATTGGCCTCGCTGTCCCGGATGCCCCGGAACTGCATCGGCTTGCCGTCGAAGAGGATCTCGCCGTCGTACGAGCCGCTCGGGTGGACGCCGGAGAGCACCTTCATCAGGGTGGACTTGCCGGCGCCGTTCTCGCCGCAGATGGCGTGGATCTCTCCCCGGCGTACCGCGAGGTTGACGTCCTCCAGCGCGGTCACTCCGGGGAAGGTCTTCGTGATACGACGCATCTCGAGGATGGTGTCGTCCATGGTCACT